>JAJKIR010000031.1 GCA_021154325.1 Gemmatimonas sp. | reverse complement strand
GCGCCATAGCCCTGAATCCCGTACGCGCCCGCCTTGTCCATCGGCTCGCCGGTGGCGATGTACGCGGCGATCTCGGCGTCCGACAGCTCGCGAAAGGTGACCGTGACCTCTTCCGCATCGGCAACGAGCCGGTCGCGCCAGCGAACCGCCACCGCGGTGATGACCGTGTGCGCGCGACCGCTCAACCGCCGGAGCATGCGCGCGGCCTCGGCGCCGTCCGACGGCTTCCCGAGAACCTCGCCGTCGACGACGACGATGGTATCGCTGCCGATCGTGACAGCGCCCGCTGCGGCGATCGCCTCGGCTTTCCCGCGCGCGAGCCGGAGCGCGTGTGCGCGCGGCTGCTCGCCCGCGAAATAGCTCTCGTCGATGTTCGCGGGCCGGACGTCGTGCTCGATACCGATGAGCGACAGGAGCTGGCGCCGCCGCGGCGACTGCGACGCGAGCACAACGGGCACGCGCACTCGCCAATCGTTAGGCGTAGACGACATCCGCGTCACCGCTCCAGCCAGAGCGTCACAGGTCCGTCGTTCACGAGCTCGACATCCATCATGGCACCGAACTCTCCCGTGGCGACCGTGACGCCCCGCTCGCGCAGCAGCGCCACGAATCGCTCGTAGAGCGGAATTGCAATCTCCGGACGCGCGGCATCGATGAAGCTCGGCCGGCGTCCCTTGGCGGCGTCACCATAAAGCGTGAACTGCGATACGACGAGCAGCTCGCCTCCGACATCGGCGAGCGCGAGGTTCATCTTCTCCTCGGCATCCGCGAACAGCCGCAACCCCACGATCTTCTCCGCCATCCAGGCGACGCGCGTCTCCTCGTCGCTCTGCGTGAAGCCGACGAGCAGGAGAAAGCCGCGGCCGATGCGGCCAGTCATTCGTACCGCACCGCCCTCCCGAACGCGCACTTCGGCGCGCGACACTCGCTGAAGGAGAACGCGCATCAAATCCGTGAGTTGGTCACGAGGATAAATAATCACGCGAGAGCATGGCCGCTCTCTCGGCTTCACCGGGCAAAGTCCAGGGCTGTTGGATCGCGAATGCCGCGAATCTCTCCTCGCGCATCCGGACATCCCCTCCGCTTCCAACCAAAGAAATCTTTTGGGGGAAGGCCCGCTCGACAGACCGTTACGCCACTTGGTTGGATTCGCTGTAAAATTCGCGGCATTCGCGTCCTATGACCTGGGGCTTCCAAGGCGCGAAGGCCGTCCGGTCTGTACGCCTGCTATCAACATCTCAGTTGCCTATCAGTAGCTTACGACGCCATGACATCGTCACTCCCAGCCGCAGGTCGCGCACGCGCGTCGTCGCTGTCGCAGACCATCGATGTCGAGACGCCGGAGCTCGTCGTCCTCTCGTACACCATCGCCGGCGTCGGCTCGCGCGCGCTCGCGGCGCTGATCGATTCGCTCATCTGCATCGCGACGATCGTCCTCATCATGATCGGCCTCGCGATCTCGAGCACGCGCCGAGGCGTCAGTGCTACACCGGGCGTCTTCGATGCGTGGGCGGCGGCGGTCTTTGTGCTCGCGATCTTCTGCGTGATCTGGGGCTACTACGTCCTGTTCGAGGGGCTCGCCGATGGCCAGACGCCCGGCAAGCGGCTCCTCCGGCTGCGCGTGGTTCGTGATGGCGGCTACTCGGTGACCTTCGGCGCGTCGGCCGTGCGGAATCTCGTCCGGCTCGTCGACATCCAGCCGATTCCGTCGTACGCCGTCGGCATCGTCACGATCATGTTCTCCAAGTCGGGCAAGCGGCTCGGCGACATCGTCGCGGGAACGATCGTCGTGCGCGAGGCCCTGGTGCGGGAGGTCGCGCCGGCGTCGGCACCCGTCGCCGCCGGAGCACCGTCCTCGTTCGACACGGCGCTCACCGAGGACGAGTTCACGGTGCTCGAGCGGTTCATGGACCGTCGCGGCAGTCTGGACGCAGGGCGTCGGACGGCGCTCGCGACACAGCTCGTGGCGCGTCTGTCGGCGACGAATGCGCTCTCCGGCGACGCTCAGGACGGCACCGCCCTCGCGCGACTCGTGAGACTCTACGAGAGTGAGCGCGCGGCGCGGGCACGCGGCGCCGCGGCGCGACAAGCGCGCGGCGCCGGCCGTGAGCGGAATGTGCTCGTCGCCACGCGATCTCCGCGATGGAACGCCTTCGCGGCGACCCTCGCCATCGCGCAGCGTCACGGCCTCCGCTCCCTCGGTGAGGAGGGTGTGCGCGCGTTCGTCTCGGAGTATCGTGATCTCGCGTCCGACCTCGCGCGCCTGCGGACGGCGGCGCAGGGACGAGAGACGCCGGAGCTGTTCTATCTGAGCCGGCTTCTCGCCGGTGCGCACAATCTGCTCTATCGCGGCCGCGCGCTGACCCTCGCCGACGTCGTACGCCTCATCACCATCGAGGCGCCGCGCGAGGTGCGACGCTCCTGGCGTCCCGTGCTGCTCGCCGGCGCTCTGCTGTTCGGTCCGGCGCTCATCGCGTACAGCGCCGTCGTTATGCACCCAGCTGTCGCAGCCACCTTCATCCCTGCCGGAATGCTCGACCGCGCGGAGGAGGGTGTGCGGCGCGCACGTGAGGGAACGGGGTACATCCCCGACCCACAGATCTTTCGTCCGACGATGGCGAGCCAGATCATCGCCAACAACGTCCAGGTGACCTTCGGCGTCTTCGCGTTAGGCATCACCGCTGGTTTCGGCAGCCTGCTCCTCCTCGTGCTCAACGGCGTCAGCCTCGGCGGCGTGTTCGGGCTCTATCAGTCCAAGGGGATCGCCAAGTTGCTCCTTGCATTCGTAGCACCGCACGGCGTGCTCGAGCTCACCGCGGTCTGCATCGCCGGCGGGGCGGGCTTTCTTCTCGCGGCCGCGCTGCTCCTGCCGGGTCGTCGGACTCGCAAGCGCGCGCTGGTCGAGAATGGGCAGCGCGCCATTCGTCTGGTGGCCGCGGCGACCGTTCTCCTGCTCGTCGCCGGCACGCTCGAGGGATTCGTCTCGCCAATCCCCTCGTGGCCGCTCAACGCCAAGTTCGCCGTCTCCGGCGCAACGCTGGTGCTGCTCGTTCTCTACTTGAGCGCTGGGCGCCTGAGGCGGGCAGCGCCGGCGCCACAGGCGATTCCCCAGCAGGACGACGCCGATCTACTCGCGCTGCGGTGACCCTCGGTCACAGCGCCCCGCGCGCCTTGATCTCGAGGTATCGGTTCACGACGGCCGCGGTCATTCCGCTCGGTGAGACGTCGAGCACGGTGACGCCCGCGGCGCGCATCCGCTCGATCGCTTCGGCGCGCGCCGCGATGAGCTCCTCGGCCGCGGCGCTCTCGTAGAGCGACTTCTCATCGAGCGCGGCCGGCGTCGCGGCGCTGACGATGTCGTCGTTCCGAAGGGCGACGACCACGACGAGGTGGCGCGCGGCGCTGCGGGCGACATGGGCGATGAGCGCGCGCGATGCACGCGCGTCGATGACGTCCGTGAAGAAGACGATGAGGGCGCGGCGCCGCTGACGCGCGGCGAGGAAGCGAAACGCCGCTGCGTAATCCGGCTCGGTGAGTGTCGCACGCACGGGGATCAACGCATTGCGTACGGCGCGGAGAGCGGCCGCCCCGCGTTGCGCAGGCACGAAGGTGCGCACCTCGTCGTCGAAGACGAGCGTGCCGACGCGATCGCCGGCGGTTGCCGCGACGTCAGTGAGAACCAACGTCGCGGAGAGCGCATGCTCGAAACGCGTGTACGTGCCCGCCAGCTGCGTCATCGAGCGACCGGAGTCGATGAGACAGAAGACGCTCTGCGACTGCTCGATCGTGAACTCGCGCGTGATCGCCTTGCCGCGGCGCGCCGTCGCCTTCCAGTCGATATGGCGTGGATCGTCGCCGACGACGTACTCCCGAAGGCTGGCGAAGCTCCGCCCTTCCCCGCGCTGCCGAACGGCACGCACGCCCGCCTCGTACAGTCGATGCTGAATCGCGAGGAGCCGGAAGCGCCGGACGTTCGCCACCGATGGCGTCACGAGAATCGCGTCGTCGAGCGTCCAGCGCATGCGGCGCGCGACGAGGCCAAGACGCGTGCGGACGCGCAACGCCACGTCGCCAAGCGCGAATCGGCCGCGCGTCGTTCCCGTGAGGTCTGTCGTTAGGCGCGCGGAGGCGCGGGCGGGCAGAACCAGCTCCGCCTCCTCCGCGGGACTGCCCCCTATGGCTGCGGGCAGATCGTCGGAGAGTCGCACGCGCAGCGGCAGCCCCCAGCGCGAATGCACGACGTACTCGCCGGTCGCGTGATCGCCGATGCCGATGCTCGTCGGCATCGTCCGCTCGATCGTGAGGTCGGCAGCGGTGGGAAGCGCGATCGCGTCGGCGATGGCGGCCACCGCGACGACGCCGAGCACCGTCCATCCCGCGATGCGTCCCGCATTGCCGGGCAGCATCCACGCCACCGCGAGCACCGCGATGACGAGCGCCAGACGCGGCTCCGGAGTGATGCTCAGCAGCAGACGACGCACGCCCGCTCTCACTGCGGTGCCGGAACGCGCGACACGATGGCCGCGAGCACGTCGTCGGGCGTGCGGCCCTCGACCTCCAGCTCGGGAGCGAGTGTGATCCGGTGGCGCAGCACGGAGGCGACGCGACTCTTCACGTCGTCGGGCACTGCGTAGTCGCGGCCCTCGATCACGGCGGCGGCGCGCGCGGCGCGCATCAGCGCCACCGACGCGCGCGGCGACGCGCCTAACGAGACGGAGCTCTCTGTCCGCGTTGCGCGGGTGATCGCCGCGATGTACTCGCGCACCTCCGGCGCGACCCTCACCCCGTCGATCAGCGCGCGGAGCTGCCGCGCCGCGCCATCACCCACTATCGCGGTCATCGCCATGTCCGCGATCCGCTCGGGGTCGAACCCCGCTTCGTGGTGCGCGAGCATCTCGAGCTCTGCTTCGGCGGACGGATACCCCATGACGGTCTTCAGGAGAAAACGATCCAGCTGCGCCTCGGGGAGTGGATACGTCCCCTCGTGCTCCACCGGATTCTGCGTCGCGTAAACCGTGAACAGCTCGCCGAGTGGTCGCGTGCGGCCGTCACTCGTCACCTGCCGCTCGGCCATGCCCTCCAGCAGCGCCGCCTGGGTCTTCGCCGGAGCGCGATTGATCTCGTCAGCGAGGAGGATGTCCGTGAAGATCGGTCCCTGCTGAAACTCGAAGCCACGCGCGGGATCCCGGAGCATGCTCACCCCGGTTACGTCCGAAGGCATGAGGTCGGGGGTGAACTGAATGCGGCCGAACGTCAGCCCAAGTGCGGAGGCGAGCGTTCGCACGAGGAGTGTCTTCGCCGTGCCGGGAACGCCCTCGATCAGGAGGTGCCCACGCGCGAGGAACGCGATGAGCGCGTCCTCGATAGCGGCATCCTGACCCACGACGCGTGCGCCGACCGCTTCGCGCACGCGGGTGAGGAGCGCCGCGCCTTCCTCGAGCGATCGGGCGGAGGAAAGCTGGTTCGATGGTGCAGTCATCGCCTCTCTGCGAGTAAGGATTCTTCGACGCGTCGTATGGCGCCGCCGACCGCCTCGAACTCTCGGCGTGACAGCGGCGTCTCGAGCGCGTGCTGGATGACGGCGACGTCGGCCGCGCGCGCGGGCGACGCGGCGGCGTGCTCGAGAAAGCGCGCGTCACTCTCTGCTCGTGCGCGATCGGCGCCGCCGCGTTCGACACGTCGCCGCAGACCGCGCACCAGACTGGCCGTGGCAGTACGCGTCGCTCCCACTCGAGCATACGCCTGCGCGAGCGCGCCGACGTGCTCGAGCGGCGAGCGTCGTTCCACACGCTCCGGATCGTGCACCGGGAGCGCGCGCGGCCCCAATGCCAACAGCAGGACGAGTCCCGCGAGCAGACCTTGCAGGAGCACGTGGCCGGATGCCGCGCGCGAGAGATAAACAACGATCGCGCGCAGCGTTCCAGGATGGGTGCCGAAGCCCTGGTGGTACTCATCGAAGACGAGCCGATCGCGGCGCGGCGTTCCTGCCGCGAGGTATTCGAGCATGCGCGCAGCGACAACGTCGAGTCCAAAACGGCAGACGCGCAGCACGTCGTTGCGGAGCAGATCGGGGTCGGACAGCACGACCACCCTTCCCTTGCCTAACGGGAAGCCCGCCGCCGCCGGCGCCGACCTCGCGGCCGACGTGTCCTTCGTGTCGCTCTCGAGTGTCGATCGCGCAAAGATCACGGCTCCTGCTGGACGTCCCCGCGTCCAGCTGAACCGCCAGAGTCGCACGGTCTGATCGGCCCACATCGGCAGGCCATCGTTCGGTGCGGCGTGCTCGCATTCCGCGGGCACCTCGACGTCTTCGTCGTCGGCATTTTCGGCCGCGGTGGTGTCGAAGCGTCGCGCCCGTAGCGTGTCGCTCGCGGGCCGAGCGTCTGCCGTTCCCGCCGCCGTCGCCTGGTACGTGCCCCCGAAGAGACTTCGCTTCACGTGCAGTGAGTCGTTTAACGCACCGCTGCCGCTCATCACGTACAGGAGCGCCGCGCCGGCGCGTACGCGATCAAGCATCTCGTGCGTTTCGATGGCTCCGGGCGGCAGAACGGGAGAGAGGATAGCAATGACGGTTCGGTCGTCAGCCGCGATCGAGGCAGCGTCCGTCCACCGCTCGGCGTGCCAGCCCAGCCGCGACGCCAGCTCGTACAGCAGCTTCGCGCCCTGTGCCTCGGCGGAATACGTCGTCAGACGCTCGTCGCCCGTGCGGCCGCCGATGACCTCGGGTGTGAAGAGCGCCGCGACGATGATGACGGCGAGAATCGCGACGAGCGCGAGCCGCCTGCGACGGCGCGTGGCGAGCGGCCCGTCCTCAGGCACCGAAGGTGTCGTCATGCGGCGCGTTCACCCTGGCGCTCGAGGACGGCGCGCGCGTCGGCGAGGAGTGCGTCATATCCAGCCGCGTCGCACAGGCCTGTCCCGTAGATGATCCGATCGTAGCGTGCGCCGAAACGTCGAAACGCCGCGTACGCCGGCGCACCGCGCCGACGGAGCTCGCGCGCGTAATCGCCGCTCGTCTTGGAGTCATGCCGCCGCACGAGACCGCGCGTCGCGAGCATTGCGACGGTGCCGCGATAGAGCGCGTGCGCCGCCTCCGTGAATTGTCCCGCCGCCGCGAGCTGCTCCGCGTCGCGCCATGAGTCGGTTGACGTCGCGCTTCGGCCTCGGCCGCTCGCGAGTGACGTCGCGCTCACACCGCGGAGACGCGCGGCATAGGCAATCCGCGCGACAACGAGCAGGGCGAGGGTCGCGGCGGCGATCGTGGCGACGACGCGACCGTGGGGCACCGTGCCTAACGCCGCGACGAGGCGCGAGTACGCGTCCCCGATCCACCCCAACACCCGATCGAGCAGAGTCGTCCCGAAACTGCGACGATACGCCGGTTGCCTTACGATTGCCGCGACCGTGTCATGGATCGCCGCCCGCGGCCAGATCGCGTTTGGAATCTGCACCAGCAGCATCACCGACGCGCGCTCGCCGCCTTACGAGGCCGCGGTCGTCGGCGGCGAGCCGAGAGCGCCCGTCATGACCTCGATGTCGAACCCCTCGGCGCGAATCCGCGTGTCGTAGTACAGGATCATCTGCGTGATGCCGATGAGAGGATACGCCAGGACGGTGTACAGCGCTTGCAGGATGACGCTCCCCGCAATCGTGCCGAACATCTGCGCGACAAGACTGACCGCGAACGACAGCATGATGAAGATGACGAGGACGAGGAGCAGCGTCAGCAGGATATGTCCCTTGCGGTTCTGCGACAGGAAGCTGGAGCGCGAGAACGCCGCGATCACGCCGCGGTCCTCGAGTACGATCGTCTGAAAGACGGCGAAGAACCGCGCCATCGCGTAGAACGCCCAGAAGAGCGACAGCAGCATTCCGATGAAGATTAGGGGGATGCTGGATATCCCTGCGCCGACGATCACGGGAAGGAAGCCGAGCATCAATACGAGAAAGAAGAGGATCGTCGCGCCGATGAGCCGCGGCACCAGTGGGAGCACCGCCCGCACGACTGCGCTCAAGCCGGTCTGCCGATCGAGATAGACATCCGAGGAAAAACGGCTCAGCACCGCTGACATCAGGGCGTAGCCGAAGATGCCGATGAAGCCGAGCACAAACGACGCGGCGCCCGGTGCGGTCAGCGTGCGCGAGCTGGTCGCGAGCAGGCCGCGCATCAGGAGGAGCTGCGCGACGACCCAGGGCGCATACGCGATCGCGGTCACGAGCACGTACTCCAGCGCATCGCGCCGGTACAGCTGAAATGCCGCGTCGACAATCTCGGTGACGGAACGGGCCCGGAGACGGAGGTCGGACATTACAAATGGGGTGGAGGGCTGCGGTCACTTCCGCGTCGACGGAAGATGCAGCAGTCCGTCCCTCCAGGCCAGCAGAGCCGACTACTCCACCGTCACCGACTTCGCGAGATTGCGCGGCTGGTCGACGTTGAGCCCACGCTTCACCGCCACGTAGTACGCGAGCAGCTGCAGCGGGATCACCGACAGAATCGGATAGAGCATGTCCTCTGTCTGCGGAATCCGAATCTCGTAATCGATGAGCTTCTCGAGAACGGGCTCCTTCTGGCTCGTGATCGCGATGACCTTACCGCCCCGCGCCTTCACCTCCTGAATGTTCGACACGATCTTGTCGAACACCGAGTCGTGAGGTGCGATGAACACTACCGGCATGTTCTCGTCGATGAGCGCGATCGGCCCGTGCTTCATCTCCGCGGCCGGATAGCCTTCGGCGTGGATGTAGCTGATCTCCTTCAGCTTCAACGCCCCCTCGAGCGCGACCGGGAAATTGTAGCCGCGACCGAGGTAGAGGAAATTGGTCGCGTTCTTGAACTGCTCCGCGATCGCCTCGATCTCGCTCGCGCGATCCAGGATCGACTGGATCTGGTCCGGCAGCTCGAGCATCGCCTGCGCGATCTGCCGCCCCTTCACCACCGACATCTCGCGCAAACGCGCGAGCTTCAGCGTTAGCAGCGCCAGCGCGATCACCTGACTGGTGAATGCCTTCGTCGACGCGACACCGATCTCGGGCCCGGCGTGCAGGTAGATGCCGCCGTCGTCCTCACGGGCCATCGTCGAGCCGACGACGTTCACCAACCCGAGCGTCCGCGCCCCACGGCGTTTCGCTTCCCGCATCGCCGCGAGCGTGTCCGCCGTCTCGCCGGACTGCGAAATCACGACACAGAGTGTGTTCTTCGTGACGATCGGGTTTCGGTACCGGAATTCCGATGCGTACTCCACCTCGACGGGGATTCGCGCCAGCTCCTCGATGTACAGCTCGCCGATGATTCCCGAGTGCCAACTCGTGCCGCAGGCCGTGATGATGATTCGGTCGAGGTCGAGCATCTGCTGGCGAGTGAGATTCAATCCGCCCAGCTTCGAGAAGCCTTCGTCGACGACGAGCCGCCCGCGCATCGTATTCTGAATCGTCTGCGGCTGCTCGAAGATCTCCTTCAGCATGAAGTGATCGAAGCCGCCCTTCTCTATCTGATCGAGATCCCAATCGATGCGGCTCACACCCTTCCGAACGCGCCGGGCGCTGAGGTCGAGCACTTCGTAGCCGCTCCGCGTGAGCACGCCCATCTCGCCGTCGTCCAGGTACACGACCTGTCGCGTGTGCTCCAGGATCGCGGCAACGTCGCTGGCGACATAGAACTCGTTCTCGCCCAGGCCGAGAAGGAGCGGGCTGCCCTTCCGGGCGGCGACGATCTTGTCCGGATCCCGGCTCGAGATGACGGCGATGCCGTACGTCCCCTCCACCAGGTGGAGCGCATCGATCACCGCATCCTCCAGCGGATCGTCGTCCATCGCCGCTTCGATGAGGTGCGCGAGCACTTCGGTGTCCGTCTCGGACTCGAACTTGTGCCCCTGCTGGATGAGCATCTGTCGCAAGGCGCCGTAGTTCTCGATGATGCCGTTGTGGACGACGGCGATCGTCCCAGTGCAGTCGTGATGGGGGTGGGCGTTGCACTCGTTAGGCGCGCCGTGCGTTGCCCAGCGGGTGTGGGCGATGCCAACGGTCCCGTGCACCGGCGACCCTTCGACGACCGCCTCGAGCATCGAGATCTTCCCCTTCGCCTTCCGGCTCTCGAGTCCTGCTCCGTTCATCGTCGCGATGCCCGCCGAGTCGTAGCCGCGGTACTCGAGACGCTTCAGCCCCTCGATGAGAAGCGGCGTCGCGGTTTTCGGTCCGATGTATCCGACGATTCCACACATGGAGCTCAACTCCTCTGTTCGTTTCTACCAGCCTGACGTTTCGTTCCTTATCCGCTGATAGCTATGGACTGATAGCTGATAGCTTCTCCAGCGGCTCCCGCGACCGGCGCACCAATTCCCTCGCATCCTGCTCCGTCGGAGCCTCCGCGATCACCCGCACGATCGGCTCCGTGCCCGAGGGTCGTACGTGCACCCACCGGTCCGACCAGGCCAGCCGCAATCCATCCTGCGTATCGGCGCTCGCATCCGAGAACGCCTTCCGGAGAGCGGCGTAGACCGAATCCAGGCTTGCCGCGGGCCGCTCCAGCTTGTCCTTGACGATCACGTATCGCGGCAAGTCGCCGACTATTGACGACAGCGACCGATTCTCCTCATGCAGAAGCTGCAGCGTGAGTGCAGCACCAACTGGTGCGTCCCGGCCCAAGTGCACCTCACTCAAAATCACACCGCCGTTCCCCTCGCCGCCCACCGGAGCACCCGCTTCGCGCATGCACACGGCAACGTTTACCTCGCCCACCGGCGCTCGTAAAACCTTTGCTCCCGCGTCTCGCACGGCATCGTCTACCACTCTGCTGGTCGAGAGATTCGTCACGACAGCGCCGGGCCGGTGCCGAAGCACCAAACGGGCGGCGAGGGCGAGGGTGTAGTCCTCGCCGATGGCTCGCCCCTTCTCAGACACCAGCGCCAATCGATCGACGTCCGGATCCACGGCAAAGCCAACGGCCGAGCCACTATCGAGCACGAGCCGTTCCAGATCGCCAAGGTTCTCGGCAACCGGCTCCGGCGGATGGGGAAATCGCCCATCGGGCTCGAGATTGATCGCCGCCACATCGCACCCCAGGCGCTCGAGCAGCGCGGGCATGATGACCTTGCCGGCTCCCCGCACACAATCGAGCGCGACCTTGAACTTGCGTGCGCGGATGCCTTTCACGTCCAGGTAAGGGATCGCCAAAACCCGCTCGAGGTGTCGCTCGACCGCACGTTCATCCTGTGTCACCGCGCCAAGTTGGTCCCAGGTAGCGCGTGGGATCCCCTGCTCCACGAGCGACCGCATCTCGGCGCCCTCGTTCGCTTCGAGAAAGAGGCCCGATGACCCTATGAACTTGAGGGCGTTCCACTCGATCGGGTTGTGACTCGCCGAGATCATGAGACCGCCGGCGGCATGGTGGTGCTCCACCGCGAGCTGGCAGGTCGGCGTCGTCGTGAGCCCGATATCGATGATGTCGCAGCCGACTGATTGCAGTGCGGCGATGGCCGCCCGGTGGAACATTGGTCCCGACACCCTGCTGTCGCGGCCGATGACGATGCGCGCCTTCGCTCCGGCTCGACGCTTCGACCAAGCCCCGAATCCCGCAGCGTAGCGCGCCACGATCTCCGGGGTCAGCGCCTCGCCGACCCGACCCCGGATTCCGGACACACTCACCATCAAACCGTCGTTCGCCATGAGCGACCTCGAAAGATTGGTCGGAAAGTAACGCTTCGCCGTAGTCGAGCGTCGAATGCCTGAGCTCCCCTCGCATTCCCGCCCGCATGGCCGTCGAACCCGCCTCGCCTTTGGCCTCCAAGTCCGCTTCCGCGCCCATCCAGACGGTTACGACGTCGTCACTTCGCGCGGCCACTGGAGTGCCATTCCGCATCAAGATGGCGGGGATCAGCGCCGCGGCGGTGATCGTCACGCTCGCGGTAATCTTGATGCCCGTTTACGTCCTGAGCCGCGATCTCCTCGGCCAGGTTCTCGGCGAACAGGTCACGGCGGTGACGCGCAGCACGAGCGTCGCGATCTTTGGCGACTCACTCGATGTCATCGCCGCGCGCGGCGGCGCGACCACCAATGCCTATCGAGCGACGCGCACGATGCTGCAGCGCATGTGGCTTGCGAATGGAGGCAGCCTCACCGATCTCGTGAACGGCATCGCGATCGTGCGGCCCGATAGCTCGGGAAAGCTGCGATATCTCATCCACTCGACGTGGCAGCCGGGTCAGGCGCAGTTCATCGCGCCGTGGCAGCCGCCCACGGGATTGCTCGACAGCCTGCGCGCCGGCCGGGGCGCGGTGACGGAGATCTACGACGCGAACGGGACGAAGGTGCTCACCGCGGCGGCGCCCGTACGCCGCGCCGACGGCGAGGTCGCCGGGTTCGTCATCACCACGCTCGGTGCGTCGACGCTGTTCTTCAATGTGCGGCGGCAGCTGCAATCCTACATCGGCTTTCCCCTGGTCGCGTTCGCCATCGCCGTCATCTTCGCGTACTGGGGCGCGGCGCGCCTAACGGGTGGCATCATCGCCATCGCCGAGCACGCGGACGCCGTCGCGTCGGGCGCGCTGCGCCACGATCTGCACTACACGTCGGGCGACGAGATCGGCGCGCTCGCCGACTCGTTCCGGCGGATGAGCACGAGCCTCCGCGCGCTGCTGTTGGAGATCGAGACGGGTGCCTCCGAGGTGGCGGCGACCGCGGAGCAGCTCGCCGCCGGCGCGCAGCAGATGACCGCGTCCACAGACCAGGTCGCGGGCGCCGCCCACTCCATCGCGCAGTCGGCGACGGTACAGACGAAGGGCATCAACACCGCGGTCGACGCGTCGACGCGCGTCGCCGATCGTGCATTCGCGGTCGCGGGCCATGCGCGCAGCGCGCAGTCGGCGGCTGACGTCGTCGCCCGCTCCGCGCACCGTGGCGTCTCCGCGGCCGAGCAGGCCTTGGAGAGCATGAGCGCGATCGCGCGCGTCACCAAGGATGCCGTTCCGGCCGTGAACGAGCTCGGAGAGAAATCACAGCGCATCGGCAAGATCACCGACGCGATTGGAGCGATCGCGCGCCAGACGAACCTGCTCGCGCTCAACGCCGCCATCGAGGCGTCGCGTGCGGGCGAGCATGGCAAAGGCTTCGCCGTCGTCGCCGACGAGGTTCGCAAGCTCGCGGGTGAAAGTGCCCGCGCGCTCGACACGATTCGGAAGCTCGCCACCGAGATCCGGAACGCCGCGATCCGCACCGAGGAGCACATCGGTCAGGTCAGCGATCGAGTAGCCGAGGGCGAATCGGTGATCCGTGCATCGTCCGTCGCGCTTGGCCAGATCTCGCGCGAGATCGAGGCAAGCCGCAGTGCGGTGGATCTCATCGTCGCGTCGGCGGACGCGCAGCGCGAGGAGGCGGCCGCGCTCGCGAAGGAGATCGAGAGCATCGCGGTCGTCGCCGAGCAGAATGCCGCGACGTCGCAGGAGGTGAGCGCCGTCGTGCAGCAGCAGACGGCCTCGATGACCGCGGTCGCGAGCTCGAGCCAGCACCTCGCGGCGATCGCGGAACGTCTCAAGGGCTCGATGACGCAGTTCAGCTTATAAGGATGTCGAGATGAGAGTGTCGGACCGGCTCGTTATGCACTGCGCCGCCGGCGCGGCCGCGCTGTTCGTCATCGGCTGCGGCAGCGCGTCGGACATCGCCGACCGAATCGCGGGCCATCGCGCGTCACCGTTCGCGCTCTATGGCCGTGACGACATGCGCGCTGGTCTCCGCTTCGAGACGCTCCGTGACGCCGCGAAGAAGGAATCGGTGAAGCAGTTCGAGTGCCTGCCGCTTTGGGCGAAGGCGCAGCGGTGCACGCTTCCTATCGAGACCGGCATACTCGTGGCCATCGTCGACAGCGCGGACCGCGTCATCCGTCTCGCCACCGCGCCGAACTCGCTGATCCGTCGCGGTGCCAATGTTCACGGTCAGCTCATCATGCGCGACGTCGTGCGCGACACGCGAGCCGCCTGGGACTCTGTCGGTACGCTGCACCGCTACGACAACGATCCCCTGGCGCCGCAGCTGCTCTGGACGGATCGCACCCACCGCTGGGGTGGAACGCTCTGGTACTCGCGCGCCCATCGCGCGGATGTTCCGCGCTCGTCCGATGCGGCGACGGACGCGGAGCTGGCGATGACACTTCCCGAGAGCCTGGCCGTCACGGACCTCCCGGCATACACGCTGTTCGCTCAGCGTCAGCCCGCACCGCCGCCCGTCCCGGCGCCGAGACGCCTCGCCGTCGCGCCGGTACCACCTCCGACGCCAGACGAGATCCTGTCGATGCTGCGCTCCGATCTCCGCGCCGTCAGCGCGGCCCAGGAAGGGGCACTGCACACCACCGGCGAATACAAGACGCGGTTCGAGCAGCTGCAGCTGACGCCGAGCCCGGGCGTTCTGGTGGATTTCATCCAGCCCACGATCGAGGGCTACAGCGCGGTCGCGACGCACCCCGACTTGCCAGGCATCAGCTGCGTCGTCTACGCTGGCGACGTCGCGAACCCGCCCTCAACGCGAAAGCTCGCGCGCCGCGGCGCCGTAGGCGAAGTCGTTTGCGATCAGCCTTGATTGGAACGGCATAGGGGCGCGAAGTGCCAGAGGGCGCGGCGTTCCATACGGCGCTAACTGCCAGACTGCGCGAAGTGCCAAAATGCGTGAGACTGCGGATGGCGCCGTTTGGAACGTCGCGCCGTTCGGCACCTAGCGCCGTTTGGCACCTGGCGCAGTCTGGCACTTCGCGCAGTCTGGCACTTCGCGCAGTCTGGCACTTCGCGCAGTCTGGCACCTCGCGCCGTTCAGCAGTTCCCGCTAGTCCCTTACGAGCGCCTCACTCGACGTCTGCGCGAGACCGATGCGCACTGCACCCGTGACCGCGGCGAATTGATCGGTAGTGCGCGGCAGGAGACAGAGCTCGCCACGCACGACCGCCTTCTCCACCGCCGCGACGACCCGCGCATCGAACTGCGTACCCGCGTTCCGCTGCAGCTCCGCGAGCGCCTGCTCGAGCGTGAGCTCGTTGCCGCGATACGGGCGGCCGCTCGTCATCGCGTCGATCGCGTCCGCGACGGCGACGATGCGAGCCTCGAAGGGGATCGCCTCGCCTACGAGTCCGTCGGGCACTCCGCGTCCATCCATCCGCTCGTGATGCGAACGCACGATGCTCAGGGCGATCGGCGCCTCGCCTAACAACGGCGCGAGCACGCGCCATCCAACGAGCGGGTGAATCATGATGTGCTCGTACTCGTCGGCCGTGAGAGGCTCAGTCTTGTTGAGCACCGCCTCGCGCACGCCGATCTTGCCGATGTCGTGCACATGCCCCCCAAGCTCGATCTGCCGCACGACCTCCTCGTCGAGGCCCAGCGTGCGGCCGAGAATCGATGAGTATTGACTCACGCGCACCGAGTGGCCGCGCGTGTATGGATCCTTCAGCTCCAGCGCCTCGGCGAGCGCCTGAACGCCGGCGAAGAACATCTCCTCGAGCCGGCTCGCCTGCGCCACGACGCGCTCCTTGAGTCGCTCCTGATAGTGGCGGTTCTCGAGGACGAGCCGTCGCCGGTCCATCGCCTTCGCGACACGCACGCGCACCTCCTCGATGTGGAACGGCTTCAGGAGATAGTCCATCGCGCCACTCGCGAGGCAGCTCACCGCCGCCTCGACATCCGGCACGGCCGTGATCATCACCACCGCGACGTCCGGCTGTTGCTCGTGGACGCGCCGGAGGAGCTCGACGCCGCTCATCCCCGGCATCTTGAGATCACTGAGCATCAGCGAGATCGGATGCCGCTGCAGGTGCTCGAGCGCTTCCTCTCCGCTCCCCGCCTCGAGGCATCGAAAGCCGTCGCCGCGCATGATGTGCATGAGCACTTGCCGCAGCCGCTCTTCGTCGTCCACCACGAGGCAGTAGGGAGCGTTTCCGACAACGCCGGCGCTCATGGCTCGTCCGTCGCCCTGGTGCGAACTATCTTGAGAGCCACACCCTGCACACGAGCATCTTCATGACCCGCGTCTTCGACGAGGATCTGTCCGCCGGTTTTGGTACGCGCGCGATTCACGCTGGCCAGCGACCGGAGCCGCTTGCCGGCGCCATCATGACGCCGGTCTACCTCACGTCGACGTACGTGCAGGACGCGCTTGGCGAGCATAAAGGCTACGAGTACGCCCGGGGCAAGAACCCGACGCGGGAGGCATTCGAGCGAAACGTCGCCGCGCTCGAGGGCGGCATTCACGGATTCGCTTTCGCCAGCGGCATGGGCTGTCTCGATTCGATCATGAAGCTCTTCCGCGCCGGCGACCATATCATCTGCGCGGAGAACGTATATGGCGGTACGTTCCGCCTCTTCGATCGAATACTTCAGCACTTTGGGCTCGCCTTCACCTACGTAGATACTCGCGACGCCCAACGGGTCGCGGATGCGGTGCGGCCGAACACGCGTGCGATTCTCGTCGAGACGCCGACGAATCCGTTGATGCGCATCACGGATCTCTCGGCGGTCGCATCAATCGCGCGGAAAGCGGGTGCCCTCTTCATCGTCGACAACACTTTCGCCTCGCCGTATTTCCAGCGTCCGTTCGCCTTCGGGGCCGATCTCGTGTACCACTCGACGACCAAGTATCTGAATGGGCACAGCGACATGATCGGCGGCATCGCCGTGGTCACGGATGATGAGCTCGCCGCGAAGCTCCAATTCATCCAGAACGCCGCCGGAGCGGTTCCCGGCCCGTTCGACGCGTGGCTCGCCCTCAGAGGCACGAAGACGCTCCATCTGCGCATGCGGCAGCATGATGCGAATGGCCGCCGCATCGCCGAGTGGCTGGTCGAGCAGGTGGGACCGGAACGGGTCTACTACGCGGGGCTTCCCACCCATCCCCAGCACGACCTGGCCAAGCGCCAGATGACGGGATTCGGGGGGATGATCAGCGTCGAGCTGGACACGCGCGAGCGGGCGGCGCATCTCCTCGGCCGGGTCAAGGTCTTTTCGCTTGCCGAGTCATTGGGCGGTGTCGAGTCTCTGATCAGTCACCCCGCGTCGATGACCCACGCCTCCGTCCCACCGGAGATCCGCGCGCGACTCGGTATTACCGAGGGTCTCGTTCGTCTTTCCTGTGGTGTCGAGGAAGTCGACGACCTGCTCGCGGATCTCGAGCGCGGCTTCGACGCGATGCCACGCGCAAAGGGCGCCTCTTCGACCCGCGAGGCCGTTGCGGCGGACTGACTTCGACACTTACGGCTTTCTTCTGCCGTAGAGCTTTCGTTCCTCGCTCGCAACTGCCACTCGTCACTAGCCACTCCTTCCTATGCCCCGCGTCATTCTGACCCAGATCTCGTCTCGCGCCTGGGAGCATCCAGCCGATCGCGCCGCCCTCAACACGCTGCGCGCCATTCCCGGCTTCGATGAAGTCGTGCGGAAGGTCGCCGGCTTCTTCGGTGAGCGCGGCATCCGGCAGCTCTTTCTGGCGAACGCCGTGCGCGTGAGCGCTCAGCAGCGTCCCCGTCTCAACCAGCTCTACACCGAGGTGCTCGAGACGCTCGACTGGCCAATGCGTCCGCAGCTTTACGTGACGCAGACGCCGTTCGTGAACGCCGGCGCCGTCGGCTTCGACGACCCGTTCATCATCATGAACTCGGGGACGATCGACACGCTCGACGAGGAGGAGCAGCGTTTCATACTTGCTCATGAGCTGGGCCACATCATGAGCGGTCACGTCACCTACGTGACGATCGCGATCATCCTCCTCAACTTCGGGGTTCGCAATCTTCCCTTCCTCGCGGGCATGGCGCTCCTCCCGATCGAGCTCGCGCTCTTCGAGTGGTACCGCAAGAGCGAGCTGTCGTGCGACAGGGCTGGATTGCTCGGTGTACAAGATCTGAACATCGCCATGGGCACGTTCATGCGCCTCGCCGGCGGCAAGCCCGGCAACGATCAGGTCAGCCTCGACGAGTTCATGACCCAGGCGGCCGAGTACGAGACCGGCGGCGGGGCGTGGGACACTGTTTTGAAGTTGCTCAACACCGCGTTCCGCTCGCATCCGTTCAACACGGTGCGCGCGTCCGAGCTCCTCAAGTGGCAGCGCAGCGGGCAGTATGACGCGATCATCGCCGGCAACTACCTGCGCCGCGGTGACGAGGGGAACCAGCCGCTGAGCGAGGACTACGTCGACGCGGCTGGCTACTACGGTGCCAAAACCCGCGAGACCTTCCAGCAGTTCGGCGACGCATTTGGTCGCGCGAAGGATGCCTTCAACAACGCGTGGAAGACGAATAAGTGAAAGTTCTGATTGTCGGGGGCGGCGGTCGCGAGCACGCCCTGGCGTGGCGCTTCAAACAGGATGATCCCACCGTCACTCTGTACGCCGCCCCCGGCAATCCCGGCATCGCCGAACTGGCGACCTGCCTCCCGATAGCCACCTCCGACTTCGACGCGCTGGTGACGTTCGCCCAGCGTGAGCGCATCAACCTCACTGTCGTCGGGCCAGAGGCGCCACTCGCCGACGGAATCGTGAACCGCTTTCGGAACGAGGGCCTCGCGATCTTCGGCCCCACGCGTGAGGCGGCGCAGATCGAGACCTCCAAGTCGTTCGCCAAGCAGCTCATGCGCGACGCCGGCGTGCCGACGGCGCGCGCGCTGACGTGCACAGAGGTCGAGCACGCGCGCGGCGCGGCGCGCGCGCTCGGCGCACCGATCGTGATCAAGGCATCGGGCCTCGCGGCGGGCAAGGGTGTGATCGTTTGCGAAACTCTCGAAGAGGCTGATCGCGCCATCGATCGCATGCTCGTGCAGCAGAGCTTTGGCGTCGCTGGCAGCGAGATCCTGATCGAGGAGTTCATGGAGGGCGAAGAGATCTCGGTCTTCGCCATCACGAACGGCGACTGGTTCTTCGAGCTCGTCCCAGCGCAGGACCACAAGCGATTGCTCGCGGGCGATCGCGGACCGAACACCGGCGGCATGGGCGCGTATACGCCGGTGTCCATCGTCAGCAGTCAAATCGCGGACGAGATCACCCGTCGTATTCTCCAGCCGACTGTCGACGCGCTGCGGGCGAGAGGAGCGCCGTTCACCGGGCTGCTGTACGCGGGCCTGATGCTCACCCGCGATGGTCCGAAGGTCGTCGAGTTCAACTGCCGATTCGGAGACCCCGAGACCGAAGCCGTGCTTGTCGTCTCACGTCCGAGCACGCCGCCGTTACTGGACATCATGCTCGCCGCCGCACGTGACGAGCCCTGTCCCGATCCGATCGAGATGCACGAGCGCGGCTATGCGGTAACGACGGTGCTCGCGAGCGCTGGCTACCCCGATTCGTCACGCGTGGGCGACGTCATCACCATCCCTTCTGTCCCTGACGACGTCGTTGTCTTCCACGCGGGCACGCGCCGCCGCGAAGACGGTGCGCTCGTGACCAATGGCGGCCGCGTGCTCGCCGTCACCGGATGGGCCGATCGATTCGACGAGGCGCAGAAAAAGAGTCGCGATTTCGCCGCCCGAGTAGAGTTCGCTGGCAAGCAATACCGCACGGACATCGGATGGCGCGAGCTGGAGCGACAGATGGCCTGGAATGCCGGAGCTTCCTGAGACCGAGACGATCGCTCGCGATCTGAATCGCGAGATTCGCGGCGCTCGCATCACCGACATAGAAGTCACGAAAGCGGACGTTCTGCGCGAGGTCTCACCGCACGAGCTCGAGCGTCGCGCTGTCGGCACGATCATCGAGCGTAGTTGGCGGCGCGCCAAGCTCGTCGTGCTAGACCTCTCGAGTGGAGACCGACTCGTCGTTCAGCCCCGCTTCACCGGCGCGCTGCTCATCGACGACGGGAATCTGCCGGAGCGCGAGCGTGCGTACTCGACGGTGGAGTTCCGCCTGAACGACGGCCGCTCGATTCACTATCGCGACATCCGCCGTCTCGGCACCGTCTCCCTCATGCCCTCGGAGCGCTTCGCCCGCTATTCCGCTGCGCTGGGTATCGAGCCCCTTGACCCTGCCTTCACCGCCGAGCATCTATCGGTCCTTCTTCGGGGTTCCCGCCAGGCAGTCAAGAAGCTTCTCATGGATCAGCGCGCCATTGTCGGTATCGGCAACATCTACGCGAACGAGGCATTGTTCCGCGCGGGCGTCGACCCGTCGCGCGCAGCGCTACGCGTGACTGAGACGGAAGCAGCGGCGATGCACTCCGCGATCGTGAACGTGCTGCGCGAATCGATCGAAGCGCGTGGGACGAGCTTTCGCGATTATCGCGACGCGAGCGGACAGCGCGGAAGCTTCGTGGAGCGGCTCGCGGTCTATGGCCATGCCGGCGATCCGTGTCCTCGCTGCGGCGCGCGGCTCATCGGCACCCATGCCATCGATGGACGAATGACGGTCCTGTGCGCGCGCTGCCAAAGCTAGAGCTCCTCCGCGCGCCCACGCCCGAGGCGCAGCTCGGCGTCATGCACGACGACGTCCGCGCCCGGGCCGAGAACCGGCCTGGAGTTTATAGAATGCTCACTGAGGCCGGCGAGGTCGTCTACGTCGGCAAGTCGAAACGGGTGCGGACCCGGCTGCTCAGCTACTTCCGCTGCTCGTTTCCCGAGGAGAAGGGAGCGCGCATTCTCCGGGAAGCGGACCGCATCGAATGGGAGTACACGCCGAGTGAGTTCGCGGCGTTGCTCCAGGAGCTGCGGCTCATCAAGCAGCTCCGGCCCCGCTTCAACGTGGCGATGAAGCGCGACGGACGGAACTTCTGCTTTCTCAAGCTCACCCGTGGGCCGGCACCGAAGTTTCTCGTCGTGCGCGGTCCGAGCCAGGATGACGCGTCAGTGTACTACGGTCCCTTCCAGGGAGCCCAACGGGTGGGTGAAGCGGTTCGCGAGCTCAACGACGCGTTAGGCTTGCGCGACTGCGCGCACGACCAGGCGATACACTTTGCCGATCAGCCGGAGTTGTTTAGCATCTTTCCACGAACGCCCGGCTGCATACGGTTCGAGGTGAGGAAGTGCCTCGGTCCCTGCGTCGGTGGCTGCACGGCGGGTGAGTACGCAGAGCGCGTCAAGCAGGCGCGCGGCTTTCTCGATGGAGCCAATGATGGGCCGATCGAAACGCTCCGCGGCGAAATGGAGCGCGCCAGCGAACGCCTCGAGTTCGAGCGGGCGGCGTCCCTCCGGGACAAGCTGCACCGCCTGGAATCATTGAAAGAACAGTTTCTTCGGCTGAGATTTGCCGTCGAGACCCTCTCGTTCGTCTATCCTGTGCCAGGTCACGACGGCAGCCGTCGACTGTACTTCATCCGTCGTGGTCGGGTACGGGGTGAGATGGAGCTTCCGCGAACCGCGGCCGAACAGGCGCGCGTCGCGGAGCTCATCGATGAGATTTTTTCTCCCGTCGAGCGTGAGACCTCGCAGATCCCGACACACGAGATCGACGAGCTGTTATTGTTGTCGAGTTGGTTCCGGCGTTTCCCCACGGAACTGAAGCGGACGCGCGCTCCGTCCCCTGGCCTGCCTTCTGCACTACGTCGTTTAGGACGTACCGCCGCACGTAGCGGCCGCGACCCTCGGAGCGACGATGGCAACGACGTGGCAGCCGATTACTCTCGTGCAGTGCATCAGCCTGCGCCCGTGGCTGGTCTATCCGGGCTCTGACGAGTCCGGGGGATGTCACGACCTCACGCTCGGGAAGATCTACGAGATGATGGGCGTCGAGGCGAACGGAGCGTTCTACCGCATCATCGACGACTCCGGCGGCGACTACTTGTATCCGGTATCACACTTCCGGGTCGTCTAGCGCCTAACTAGAGCTCGACGATCCTCACGCTCGCGGCACCGCTATCGATCGTGAGCACGCCCACGCTCGGCTTCAGCTTGAAGCGACGTTGGCCGGCCGCGCCGGGATTCACCACGAGACGGCCATTCAGCTCGACGACCTTCTGCTGATGCGTGTGGCCGTAGACGATCACGTCCGCGTCATACTTCGCCAGCAGCCGCTCCGGCGTTGGACTGCCGAGCTCGTGGCCGTGACTCACGTGAATCCGCAGGCCGCCAATGGTGCGCTCGACGGATTGGGTTAGCCGCGGATCGTCCACCGGATCGGTGTTTCCGTACACGGCCTCTATCGGCGCGATCGCCGCAAGCTCGTCGAGCACGCCTTCGCCCACATCGCCGGCATGAAGGATCAGCTCCACCCCTTGCAGCACACCGAACACCTCGGGCCTAACGAGCCCATGCGTGTCGGAGATGAGCCCGATCACATGCGCCGCGTGGGCCATCAGTCGCTCTCGTCGCCGCGCGTCTCGCCGCCCCAGCGCTTCGCGAGCGTGTGTTCGACGCCAAGATGGTCGAGCACACGCGCGACGATGAAGTCCACGAGGTCGTCGATGGATCCTGGCCGGTGATAGAAGCCCGGTGACGCTGGCAGCACCACCGCGCCCGCGCGCGTCACGCGCAGCATGTTCTCGAGGTGAATTGCGCTGAGCGGCGACTCGCGGGGCACCAGCACGAGCGGCCGCCGCTCCTTGAGCGCCACGTCCGCGGCGCGCTCGACGAGCGATCGCGACGCACCGACCGCGATCGCGGACAGTGTTCCCATCGAGCAGGGACAGATCACCATTCCCGCGTTCAACGCCGAGCCAGACGCTGGCGCCGCGCCGCGGTCGCCGTCATCGAACAGCGTCACCAGCTTGTCCCAACCGCTGGATCCGACGCGCTCCCGCAACGCCTCGATGCTCCCGACATCGGATTCGGTGCGAAGCAGTCGCAGGCCGTGACTCGAGACGATGAGCTGAACGGGTCGCCTCGCGGCGATCAGCTGCTCCAACAGCCGCAGCGCATAGGGTGCGCCGGACGCGCCGGTGATCGCGAGTACGATCGGCCGCTCGGCAAACACCCTACCGGCTCCAGCCGAGCGCGATGAGTGGCCGAATTCGCTCGGCGAGCACGAAGAAGAGCAGCGTGATGCTCAACATGCCGTTCATCATGAAGAACGCGGCGTCGAGCTTCGTGAGATTCCCCGGATGAACGAGCGAATGCTCGTAAAAGAGGATTGCGGCCGCGATCCCCAGGCCGCACCAGTACAACACCCCGAGATGCGCGCCGGCGCCGGCGAGCGCGAGAGCTGCGATTGTTAGGCAGTGCAACGCCCGCGATATGTAAATCGCCCTTCTCTCTCCAACCGCCGCCGGGATTGAATGCAGCGCGTGTGCCCGATCGAAGCTTTCATCCGGGAGGGCATAGAGAATGTCGAACCCACCGACCCAGGTGGTCACGCCCGCGGCGAGGGCCACGAGCAGCCACCACGGCCGGCTCCATGCCCCCGTTACCGCGAGGTAGCCGCCAACCGGTGCGATCCCCAAGCCCGCCCCGAGCACGAGGTGCGACCACCGCGTAAAGCGCTTCGTATAGCTGTAGCCCAACACCCATGCGAGCGCGAGCGGCGCGAGATAGAGGCACAGAGGGTTGAGAGCGGCCGCGCAGATGAGAAAGACGGCAACGGCTACGATGACGGAGATCCAGGCTTCGTGTGTCGACAGGACGCCGCGCGGCAACTCCCGCATCGCCGTGCGCGGGTTCTCCGCGTCGATGTGCCGATCGACAATTCGATTGAACGCCATCGCCGCAAACCGCGCCGCGGTGAACGCGAGGATCACCCAACCCACGTCCGCGAGGCGCAACCGGTGGTGATACGAGGCGAGCACGACGCCGATCAGCGCGAACGGCAGCGCGAACACGGTGTGCGGCAGCTTCACCAGATTCACGAACGCGACGAACCGTGAGGTGCCGGTGAAGGTCTGTCCCTCCTGCACGCGTCCCGTCATCGCTCGAGTCCCAACTCGGACCAGATGGCGTCCACCTTTCGTTTCGTTTCCGCGTCCATCTCGATCACCGCCGGCCATTCGCGGGTGAATCCCTCCTCGGGCAACTTGCGCGTCGCATCGAGGCCCATCTTCGAGCCGTAGGTGAACGTGCGGCTCGAGTGATCGAGCACGTCCATCGGGCCCATCGTGAAGCGCGCGTCGCGTTCGGGATCGATGTTGTTCAGCGCCACCCACCACGCCTCGCGCGTGTCGCGCACGTTCACCCAGTGATCGACGACCACCAGCACCTTCGCCAGCGACATCAGCCCCTGGCCCCAGAGCGCGTTCATGACCTTGTACGCCTGGCCGGGATATTCCTTCCTGATCGAGACGAATACGAGATTGTGAAAGATCCCCTCCGCCGGCATGTGATAATCGACGATCTCCGGGATCGTGAGCTTCAGCAGCGGCAGGAAGATGCGCTCCGTTGCGTGGCCGAGATAGAAGTCCTCCATTGGCGGGCGGCCGACAATCGTCGCGGGGAAGATCGGCTCCTTCCGCATCGTGATCGCCGTGACGTGCACCTGCGGATACAGATCGGCGAGCGAATAGAAACCCGTGTGGTCACCGAACGGGCCTTCGGTCACCAGCGCCTCGGCCGGATCGATGTACCCCTCGATCACGAAGTCCGCCTCCGCTGGAACCTCGAGATCGCACGTAACGGCCTTCGCCAGCGACACCGGCTTGCCGCGCAGGAATCCGGCGAAGAGAAACTCGTCGATCGTCGGCGGCAGCGGCGCGCTCGCCGAGTACATCGACGGCGGATCGGCGCCGAGCGCGATGCACACCGGCATCCGCTCACCGCGGTCCGCCATCTCGCGCCAGTGCGCCGCGCCCACTTTGTGGCGCTGCCAGTGCATCGCCAGCGTCGTTTTGCCTGTCTGCATGATTCGATACATGCCGACATTGCGTATCCCGCGCTTCGGGTCGCGCGTGATCACCATCGGAAAGGTGATGTACGCGCCGCCGTCTTCGGGCCAACACTTCATGAGCGGCAGGCGGTCGAGATCGACGTCCCCGTCGCGCCAGATCACCTCCTGCGACGGCGGCGTCCCCGAGCGCAGGCGCGGTGGAAAGCGACCCACTTCCAACAGCCGCGGCAACAGGGCGAGCTTCGCGACGAAGCCCTCGGGCACCTTCATCTCGAGCAGGCTCGTTATGCGCGCGCCAATCTCGTCGAGGTCCTGCACGCCGAGGCTCATAGCCATCCGGCGCATCGAGCCGAAGAGATTGATGGCGACCGGGAACTCGGATCGCCGGCCCGTCATCAATACCGGGTGTTCGAGGAAAAGCGCCTTGCCGCCGCCGGGCTGCTTCATCACCCGGTCGGCTATCTCGCAGAGCTCGAGGTCGAGCGATACCGGCCTCGTTATGCGCGCCAGCTCACCGGATTCGTCCAGGGCGTCGACGAACGCGCGCAGCGTATCGAGCGTCACGAGCGACCGATCATCGCTTGGTGCCGACGTGAATGGCCGCGATGCCGAACGACAACGAGGTCCACTTCACGTCCGTGAAGCCGGCCGCGCCCATTCGCCGCGCCAGCTCCTCTTCCCCCGGAAACTGCGCGACCGAAGCCGGCAGATATCGATACGCCGTCCGGTGGCCGCTCACGATGCCACCGATCACCGGCAGCAGTCGGTGAAAGTACAAATGGTAGAGCGCTCGCATGAGTGGATTGCGCGGCGTCGTGAACTCGAGAATCACGAATCGCGCACCGCGATCGAGGATGCGGAACACCTCACGCAGCGCGACGTCGAGGTCGCTCACGTTGCGAATGCCGAAGGCTACAATGGCCCCGGACGCGCACTCGTTGGGCAGCGGCAGCTCGAGGGCGTCGGCGACCACGGGCGATACTCGCGCCGTGATCTTCTCCCGACCCGCACGGAGCATCGGCTCGGCGAAATCGGCGCCGAGGACCCGACCCCGAAAGCCCGCCTCTCTCGCGAGCGCCACCGCCACGTCAAGGGTGCCTGCGCAGAGATCGAGGTACGTTCCCGCTGGCGCAGCGCGCCACGACAGCGCGGCGATCGCGCGGCGACGCCAGCGGCGATCGATGTTGAAGCTGAGGAGATGGTTGAGCAGATCGTAGCGGGGCGCGATCGCCGAGAACATTCCGCGGACGAAGGCACGTTTGGTGGCGCGATCGGCGGGCACCAACATCGACTCTTCGGTCGCCACCTCGTGGATCGGCATCGACCAAAGTTCACCGGTGCCTCACATGCAGGCAAGCACAAAGAGCGTGTCGCGCTGGAAGCAGGGTCATCGCGATCTTACTTTCACCTCGCATGCCCTCATCGCTCGATCTCTCGAACCTGCCGGACGCGGACGTCGTCGCCCTCGCGCAAGCAGGGCGAGAGCCGGCCTTTCGAGAGCTCGTTCGACGCTATGAGCGGCCCGTCTTCTCGCTGATCTATCGCATGATCCGCGATCGCGAGCTCGCCGAGGATCTCGCGCAGGACACCTTTATCAAGGTGCTCAACCACATCGATCGCTATCGGCCGGAGTTCAAGCTCTCGAGCTGGCTCTTCAAGATCGCGAACAACGTCGCCATCGATCACCTGCGGCGCCGCCAGCTCGACACAATCAGCATGGACGGATCGCCGCACGCGGCGACCTCGGATGCCGTCGAGTCCACGTCATTCGAAGTCGCCGTGCCTCAGGAATCAGCTCTCGAGGAGCTCGAGGCCAAGGAGCTCGGCTCCGCCATCGAGCAGGCGATCGGGCAGCTGAGACCCGAGTATCGTTCCTGCATATTGCTGCGCCACGTCGAGGGCCGATCGTACGAGGAGATCGCCACCACGCTCGACCTGCCACTCGGAACCGTGAAGACATATATCCATCGCGCGCGGCACGAGCTGCGGAAGGCGTTGGAGCACCTCAAGACCGAGGGCTGATCTGTCAGCCGAAACCTTACGATGCGGTTCGCCGATATCCGAATGTGAGGCCCCTCACGGCCGGAATAATGTTCCGAATTCCCGAGCGAAATCGTATCGCTTTTACTGAAACCCACCTCTGATCTGCCGCGTAGACCTCTCGTGAATCATCGCCACCTGCTTCCGACTGAGATCGACCTCCTCCTCGATGGCGAGGAGGGCTTTGGTGTTGC
>JAJKIR010000030.1 GCA_021154325.1 Gemmatimonas sp. | reverse complement strand
TCACGACCGCGGGCGACGGTGAGCCGGCTTGCTACGTCCCGTAATCGGGCAGCAGGTATAGATCGGAAGCGCCCCGCGGAGCCTCTCCGCGGGGCGCTTCACACGTGCCAGCCCCTTCTACCCACGTGCTGATGACTGACCGCGTTCGTACGAGCCGCTCATTGCGCACGGAGCTCGTCGTCCGGCTCACGATCCTGGTGACCGCGGCGCTCGTGCTGCCCACGGTGCTCCTGGTCCGGCCCGCAGCGCTCCTGTCGCCAGATCGGCGGCTCTCGTTAGGCCTCGCTGTCCTCGCTGACGTCACCCTCTTCGCCGCCGCCACCTGGTTGCTGCTCCGGCGCGCGCTCGTGCAGCCTTTGCGCGATCTCGCCGGGGCAACCGACCGCGTTAGCACCGCTCAGCGACTTCCACTCGCCGCCGCGCCCGTTCAGGAAATTCAGGAGGTCGGCGCGGCGATCGAGCGCATGGCGGCGAGAGTCATCGACGATCAGGTGGATCGGCTTCGCGCGGAGAAGACCGCGAGCACGAGCCGGCTCTCGGCGACGGTCGCCCGCGCGGTCGGTGACTCGCTCGGTGTGATGCTCGGCAACATCCACCTGCTTCGAAAGCAGCTGCTTGGCCGTGCCGCGCCATCGCAGGATCTCGAGCTGCTCGCGACGCTCGAGCGGGAGAGCGCCCGACTCGAGAATCTCGTGCGCGGCCTCCGTGACTACGCGCGTGGCCGCCCCGTGACGACGATGCGCGTCGACATCGAGGAAATTATTCGGTCAGTCGTCGTTGATCTTCGGGCGCAAGGCGTCTTTGAGCGCGTCGAGGTCGAGGTCGAGCTCACAGGCGCGCCCGTTCAGCTTCTCGCGACGCGCTCCGACCTCGAGCAGCTCTTCGTCGCATTGCTCGTCAACGCTGTCGACGCGATGAACGGCCAGGGTCGCGTCGTGGTCAGGCTCGAGCGCGCCGCGCGATTCACGCTGCGCGAGCCCGCGACCCGACGCGCTGACGCCACCGGCGAAGCCGTCGAGCATCCGCCGTCGACGCGCGCGCAGCGCTGGCTCGCAACGAACGACGCCGCCGAGATCGCGAAGATCGTTATAGCCGACTCGGGCCCGGGTGTGCCGGCAGCCCTCGCCGAGCGCATCTTCGATCCCTTCTTCACAACGAAGCCGCCGGGCAAGGGAAGTGGACTCGGGCTCGCCATCGCCACCCGCACGGTGGAGAACTTTCGTGGAGCGATCTGGGTAACGACGGCCCGCGAGGGCGGCGCCGCCTTTCACCTGCTCTTCCCGGTCGCTGCGGCCGCGATGCCCTCTCGCCTGCGGAAGCGCCGCCTTACACCGGTGGCGACGAGACGGCCCATCGGGCGCTGAGCATCTCCACGCCCGTCCGCATCCGAAGAATGTTGCGCGCAATCGAACGCTGATTCGCCGCTGTCCGCGACCGGTAGCTTGGCTCATCGCCAACGCCGGGCGCGAGCATGTTTCTCCCAATTACATCGAATAGCAGAAAGAGGCCCGCGCCATTCCGTGCGCGACGCGGCTTCACGCTCATCGAGCTCCTTGTCGCCCTGCTGCTCCTCGACGTGGGCCTGCTGGGCCTCGTCGGCTTCGCCACTTCGCTTTACCGTGACGGCAACGACACTCGCGCCACCGCCCGCGCGTGGGCAATCGCAGCGGCGCGTCTCGAGCGCATGGCGAGTGTCGCGTGCGATGGCCCCTTCGCCGGCAGCGCGACATCCGGCGGCGTCTCGGAGTGGTTTACGGAGGCGCTCGGGCCTAACGAGACACGCCTCCTGGCTGACAGCGTGCGAATCGCGACGTCTCGCGGCGTACGGTTCGCCTCCCTGCGGACGTCGGCGCGATGCTGACACGGCGCCCATGCCAAAGGCGCCTCGTAACGCGCCGCACGGCGTTCACCCTTGCCGAGGTGCTCATCACGCTTGCCTTGAGCGCGCTCGTGCTTGGGCTGGCTGTGAGCGTTGGCGCTCGGCTTCAGCATCGCCTGCTCGCAGAATCGACGCGACTCGCGGTCGACGAACAGCTCGCCTCCGCGGCGCAGCTCGTCCCGCTCGATCTGCGAGCCGCCTCGCCTGTGGCGGGTGACGTCGTCGAAGCGCGCGACACCTCGCTCCAGCTGCGTGCGACGACTGGCGCGGGCGTCGCGTGCGGCGGATCGGCAACGTCGATTCTTGTGGCGTCGTACCTCGGGGCCGGCGCGAGAGCACTCGCGCTCACCGCCGCCGCCGGCGACACGCTCTGGGTCCTCGCCGACACCGACTCGCTCGAGCAATGGCGACCATTCCGCGTATCAGCGGCGCGTCGGATTGCGGGGTCATGTCCTCAGCTCGATGCCGCTGGAGCGCAGCTGTTCGACGTCGCGCATCTCTGGGCGCTCGATCTGCGCGACTCGGCTCTGGCGACGCCAGGCACCTTCGTGCGCCTCACCCGACCCATTCGATACAGCTTCTATCGCGCGGGGGACGGCCATTGGTACCTCGGCGTGCACAGCTGGAATCCCGCCGCTGCGCAGTTCAATCTCGTGCAACCGCTGGCCGGACCATACGCATCGCCGCTTGGCGGCGGCACTGGTTTCCGCTACTTCGACGTGTCCAGCGCGGCGCTCACGTTAGGCAGCGCTGACGGTCGCCGCGTGGCACGCGTCGAGATGCAGCTCGTCGCCGAGTCTACGGCGGCTGGCCTCGGATTGCCCGCGGACACGGAGCGCGTGGTCGTGGCGCTGCGGAACCGATGACGCAGCGTGTTTCGCGGGCGAATCGCGCGGCGCGCAAAGGCGTCGCCCTGATCGCGGTGCTCTACTTCCTCATCGTCTGCGGCCTCGCCGCCACGGCTCTCCTCTGGAGCGAGCGAACGCGCGCGACGAACGTGCTCGGTGCCCGCGGCGGCACGCGGCTCTCTGCGGTCGCGGACAGCGCACTGTATGCAGCACTTGCGGGGTGGCAGCCGGCCGACCGATTACGTCAGCCCGTTGGCGTCACCATCCTGCTCGCGACCAGGTCCGCTCCCGACGTGCGCACGCGAGTCTTCATTACCCGCACGACTCGCCGGCTCTTTGTCATCGTCGCCGAAGCCAGCCAGATCCTGGATGGTAGCGCGCGGCGAGTGAGTCTGCTCGTGCGACTGCCGCTCGCGTCGACAGCACTGCGGGCTGCGCTGATATCCGCTGTCGACGTCACCATCGGCGCCCAGGCGCGAATCGTCGTGGACACTGCGTGCGGCGATACCACGACTGCGGCGGTGCTGCTCGCGCCGTCGGCCGCGCTCACCCTCGATTCCACCGTCATCGGCAGCGCGCCGAGCGTGGCACGCAGCGCCGCCGCCGCGGACTCGGCCACCTACCTGCGATTCGACAATGCGTGGTGGACCGATCTCGCGACGGCGGCCGATGTCCGCCTGGCCTCCGGCGCTCATGTCACGCCGATGCCGGTGACGAGTGCGAGCAGCTGCGTGCGGGTCGAATCCAACTGGGGCGATCCGAGCGCGCCAACGTCGCCGTGCGCGTCGCGCACGCCGATCGTGTATGCCCCCGGCGATCTCACGATCGACGGTGGACTCGGGCAAGGTGCCCTGCTCGTCGATGGACATCTGCTCATCGCGGGTCCATTCACGTTTTCCGGTCAGATTGTCGCGCGCGGCGGAATCGAGATGATCGCTGACAACATTGCGATCAGTGGATCGGTGAATGCGTGGCGCGCGCGCGGCGACACGCTCAGCGCGCACGCCGATAGCGCGCGCGTCGTGCTCGCGCGGCGAACGACACTGCGCTATTCCGGCTGTGACGCGTGGCAAGGCGTCGCGTCCTGGCTGGTGCCGCGACGCGTGCGCGATTTCGCGTGGATGGAGCAGTTGTGAATGCTCAACAACGTGTCAGTTCAGAACAAACGCGATGTTACGCTTGGGTCCGTTGGTCGTGTACCCGGTAGAACTGACCCACCGCGCGGTCAGCATGCCCCGTCAGGAGCGACGATGGATGCGACGGACGAGGCGAGCGCGGTGAGTCACAGAGCGTTAGGCACCTGCTTTAGTAAGTTTACAACACGCGCGCGGGCATTCAGCCCGCTCGCACTCTCCTTCCCGCGGCGCAGCGTGAGCGTTCGGTGAACGACCGCCGCGCTTCTGGTCCGCACCGGCACCCATGGCACTCTTCGGTCGCAAGAAGACGACGGTCGGTCTCGACATCGGCTCCGGGCTGGTGAAGGTTGCCGTCATCGACCACTCCAAGAAGGAGCCCGAGCTCGTCAAGGCGGCGGTCGCACCGTTGCTCGCCGACGCGATCGTCGAGGGCGAGGTCATGGATCCCGGGATCGTCGCCGAGGCCGTGCAATCGGCTCTCGCCGCCGCGGGCGTCAAGTCCAAGCAGGTCGTGACCGCCGTCGGCGGCCGCGACGTCATCATCAAGAAAATCCAGATCGAGCGCGTCAAGGAACAGCAGGCGCGCGAGCTGATGCGCTGGGAAGCGGAGCAGCACGTTCCGTTCGACATGGAATCGGTCGAGCTGGACTTCCAGATCCTGGATCCTGACGCTGAAGGATTGGAGATGAGTGTTCTGCTCGTCGCCGCCAAGCGTGAGCTGATCGAATCGAAGGTGCGCGTTCTCGCCGACGCCGGGTTGCAGCCCGCCGCCGTCGACGTCGACGCCTTCGCGCTGCATAACGCCTTCGAGATCAATCACCCGGACGCCCTCGGCGGACTGGTGACGCTCGTGAACATCGGCCATGAAGTCACCAACGTGAACATCCTCGACGAGGGTGTGCCGATTCTCACGCGCGACATCACGGTCGGCACGCGGCGTTTTCGCGAGGATCTGCAGCGCGAGCGCGGCCTCTCTCCCGAGGATGCGCAGGCGTTGCTCCAGGGCTACGACCGCTCGCCGCATATCGAGGCGGTGCTCGCCGGCCGCGGCGAAGAGATCGCCGTCGGCATCGAGCGCGCTGTCGCCTTCCTCGCGTCCAACTCACGCACCGGTCAGATCCGCGCCGTCTACACCTGTGGCGGCGGCTCGCGCATTCCCGGCCTCAGTGAGTTCCTCGCCAATCGCTTGCACCTGCGCGTCGAGCAGGCCAACCCGCTCGCCAACCTGAAGGTGCGCGACGGCGCGCTCGAGTCGCTCGTGACGGACGAGATCGCGCCGCTGCTCATGCTGCCCATCGGCCTTGCGCTGCGCAAGGTCGCCTAACGAATGGCCCCCGCCTCGCCGAGCCAGCGCCTCTCATGATCGAGATCAACCTCCTCCCCGGATCGGGAAAGAAGAAGTCGAGCCGCAGTGGTGGCGGCGCGGCGAGGAAGATCAATTTCGGCGCGCTCATCGCCAACATCACGCAGAAGATCCGCGACCCGTGGCTCATCAGCGCGGTCGGGACCGTCGTCGTGAGCATTGGCGTCGTCGGCGGCACATATCTCTATCAGGAGTCGCGCATCTCGTCCCTCGGCTCCCAGGAAGTGGCGGCACTCGCCGACTCTACGCGATTTGCCGCCGCGCTCAAGGAACGCCTCAAGGCCGACGCGCGCCGCGACACGCTGCTCCGCCGCATGAACCTCATTCGCGCGATCGACGAGGACCGCTATATCTGGCCGCACGTGCTCGATGAGGTCAGCAAGGCCCTGCCGCCCTACACCTGGCTGTCCTCGCTCGCGTTCATGGGCACGCCGCAAGGCTCCATCAACGTTGCCGCCGGTGCCAAGCCGGAGGCGGCGGGCGACGAGAAGACCAAGAAAAAGTCGAAGAAGGTCGACGTCGAGATTCCGCGCGACGAGGTGCGCATCCGCATGATCGGGCTCACCCCCGACATCCAGGCGCTCACCCGCTTCATGCGCCAGCTCGAGTCGTCGCCGTTCTTCGCTGACGTGCAGTTGAACAACTCGCAGCTCGCATCCGATCAAGGCAAGGATGTGACGCAGTTCACACTCGACGTGACGTACACCCGTCCGGATACGTCGGTGATTCGACGGATTCCGCTGTCCGCAACGGGGAAGTAACCATGGCCCTCCTTCCATCCAGGCAACGCGATCAGATTCTGCTCATCGTGATCGTGCTCTCACTGGGCGCGATCGGCGGCTATTTCATGTACATGTTCGGCGACAAGTCGCAGGAGATCGCGACTCTCGAGACGCACGTCGCCGCGCTGCAGACGATGAACGACAAGGTCTCGAAGGACATCGGGGCCGGCGCCTTCGAGCGCGCGCGCAAGGAAGCGCTGCGCTTCGAGCGCGACCTCCGCGTCCTCGATCAGCTCGTGCCGAAGACCAACGAGGTGCCCGCGCTCCTCGATCAGGTCTCCACCGCCGCGCGCCGCGCGGGCCTCGAGCTCGCCGACGTCGCCCCCGCAGGCCCGCAGCCTGGTGAGGAGTTCGACACCTACCGCTACAAGCTTGGCGTCGTCGGCGGCTACCACGAGGTCGCGCAGTTCCTCACGAACATCGCGACCCTCGATCGCATCGTCGCGCCGATGAACGTCAGCCTGATCGTTACGAAGGAGAAGGGCGAGAAGCGTCCACGATTCGGTGAATCGCTGCTCGACGCAAAGTTCGACATACAGACGTACGTCGCGCACGGCGGGATGCCGATGGCTGGCCCCGAGAGCGCGAAGCCGGCGACGCAGGGGAATCCATGAGCAAGCTCTTGAAGAAGGTGGCCGGGGCGGTCGTTGCCGTCATCGTCATCGTCCTCGCCAAGTTCAAGGCGGCCGGGATCTTCGCGGTCAAGGTGCTCATCGTCTCGTTGATCCATTCGGCGATGGGAAAGGATTCCACCACCACTGCCACCGCGAACGCCGGCCACCCGCGGAACGCCAAGCCCGCGCGGCAGGTTGCGCAGGCGGTTCCCTCGAAGCCAAATCCGGCCGACAAGCTCGTCGGCCCGTTGGCTCCCGTGACATCGGGGCAGCCGGCGGTGACGCCGAGTGCGCCGTTAGGCGCCGGCCCGATTCAGGCCGCGCGCAACGCCGCCGCGGCGCAGAACGCTCAGCTCTCCAAGGAAACGGGTCAGGACGTTCCCGCGCCCAAGGGCTCCAAGCCCGCGGCCGCGCCGCCGCCCGCTCCCGCATCGGCCCCCGCGCAAACGCCGACGGCGCAGAACACCCAGGTCGTTCAGCAGGGCGCCCCCAAGCCCACGACCAGCGCCGGCAGCAACGTCGACAAGCCCGTGATGCGCGAGACGTTCGACTACGCGCGTGATACGCGACGCGATCCGTTCGTGTCGCTCATGACCACCAGCGATCTCCGTCCGACGCTGACCGACCTGCGCCTAACGGGAATCCTGTACGACCTATCGGGGCGCCGCCCCGTTGCCATCCTCCGCGACATCGCGGGTGGACAGTGGCGCGTCACCACCGGCATGACGTTGGGCCGCATGCGTGTCGCGCAGATCAAACCAAAGACCATCATCTTCACCATCGAGGAGTTCGGCTTCAATCGTCAGGACTCGCTGATCCTCGGTGACACCACGAGAGTGAGGCACAGATGATTCGAGGCATGACGCTGGTTACGACGGCCCTCGTCGCGCTCGCGCCCCTTACCGCGAGCGCGACACCGGCACGTCCCGCGAGCGCCACGCCGGGTGCGGTCGAGCGCCCGAACGTTGCCGCGCACGCCACGCGCGGGCTCCATTCCGAGCCGCTCCCCGTTGCACTCCCACCCGCCGCCTCGGTGATCTCGCTGAGCGTCGTTCCCACGAGCGATCGCGCCGAGCTGGTCATCGGCGTCGATGGGCCCGTCGACGTGCAGGACTTCACCCTTCGCGATCCGGACAAGATCGTCGTCGACGTCACCGGCGCCACGTTAGGCATCGGCGCCGAGTCGTACGATCGCGTGACGCGCGCCGGCATCATCAACGTGCGCTACTCGCAGTACCGGAAGAACGTCGTCCGCGTCGTGCTCACCCTGGACGGTGCGAAGCCGTACTCGGTCGTGCGCGGCAAGCACGAGGTGCGCGTCTCGGTCGAGGGCCACAGTAATCGCCTCGCGACGTGGCACGTTGGATACGACACGCCCACCAGCACGCTCGCCGAGCAGGCCGCGAAGGTCGACACCAGGCCTGCCGCGCGCTCCACGGCGGCGAAGGTCGAGACCACCGAGCTCCGCACGGCAACGCCGAAAGTGGCCGAGCCGCGCGGCACGCCAACTACTCCGTCGCGCTTCGTCGCGATGCAGCAGCGCTCGCAGCAGCCCCGCATCACCATCGCGTGGGAGAACGCCGACATCCACGACGTCCTCGCCGCGTTCGCCGCGTTCTCGGGCCGCACGATTCTCCCGTCGCGCGAAGTCTATGGACCGGTCACGGCCGAGATCTCCAATCAGCCGTGGGACGTCGCGATGCGCGCGATCCTCAACGCCAACGGCTTCGATGCCGTCGAGGACGCGAACGGCATCATCATCGTCGACACCTTCCAGCACCTCATCAGCCGCCAGAACGCCGAGCCGCTGATGACGCGCACCATTCGACTGAACTACGCACGCTCGAATAGTGTCGCGGAGATGGTGCATCAGCGCCTCTCACGTGACTGCTCGTCCGTAACGATCCCCGGTACGCCGGCGCAAGGCGGCCGCGCTGGGACACCCGCCGTTCAGCTCAACCCCAATTGCCCGGTGCGCGGCGCGGTCACGGCCGACTCGCTCACCAACAGCCTGAGCATCACCGACATTCCCACGAATCTCGACGAGCTCGAGTCCTACGCCCGCAGCATCGACCTGCGTCAGCCGCAGGTCAACATCAAGGCGAAGATCATCCTCGTCGATCGCACGCAGCTCGAGGGACTGGGCCTCCGCTACGACCTCGGCACGCGCGATCAGTTCTTCAACGACATCGTCCCGCGCACCGACTCGACCGGGCAGGAGCTCGCGAACAAGGGTCAGATCGTGCTCGGTGGCAACATGGTGTCAGCAATCGCCAACGCCACGGCCCGCGTGCCGTCGGCGGCGTTGCAGCTCGTGTACTCGACTGCGATCGGCGGCTTCGACTTCACGACCTTCCTCGAGGCGCTGCAGACCGTCGCGCTTCTCGACATTCAGGCCGAGCCCAGTGCGAGTGTGCTCAACAACCGCACGGCGAACCTGACGGCAGGCACGCAGGTCCCGATCCGCGTCATCGACGCGTCGTCGGGTGGCACGAGCAACGGCAACTTCCCGCGCGCGACCGTCCGCATTCAGGAGACTGGTATCATCCTCAACGTCACCCCCCAGGTGACGGCGAATGGCCAGATCCAGATGCGGGTGCACGTCGAGAACTCGGACGTGCAGGATCTCGGCGGTGACATCGGCGCGGTCTTCCCGCGCCAGAGCGTCGACAACGAGATCCTCGTCGCCGACGGCGAGACGGCGGTCATGGGTGGGCTCACCCAGACGACCGTGCGTCTCTCGAAGTCGGGCATTCCGCTCCTGATGGATCTGCCGCTCATCGGACGCCTCTTCGGCGTCACGTCGCGGCAGGAAGCGAAGCGCGATCTGCTCATCCTCATCACGCCTCACATCATCGACGACGGTCAGCAGCCGTCGGACCAGATCCGCCGCTAGGCGCTCTGGAAACCACGGCTGACCGGAGTGTGCCTATGAAGCGAGCTCATGTACTCTCAGCGGCGTTCATCGCCGCCGTTGCGCTGGTCGCCGCGTGCGACCAGCGCACGCCGTTGAACCCCAGGATCAATGGCGGCGGTGGCGGCAGCGGCTCCACCGTGAAGGGGGCGCCCGCGGTGTCGATCGACACCGTGCGGCCGAGCCCCGTGAACATCGGCGATTCCATTCTCGTCGCGGTTCACATTCGCGCGGACTCCTCGATCACCAACCTCCTGATCTCCGGTCTCACGGTGAAGGGAACCGCGGTCCTCGGCACGCTCACCACGACGGATCGCTACACACCCATCACCGTGCCCGCGGGCAGCGCTTTCCGGTCGGGTCTCAAGGACACGACCATCCTGCGCTATCTGCATCCGGCCGTCCCGGTCGACACGTCGCTGGATACTCTCGT
>JAJKIR010000029.1 GCA_021154325.1 Gemmatimonas sp. | reverse complement strand
GTCGGCGATCCTGGCATCTGACCCTTGGCCGTGCCCCCGATCCAGGAGACCATCGCCCCACCCACCACCAACCGTGTCCACATGGTGCCGAACCGCATTGCCCACTCCCGTTGGAGAGTCTGTCCGCATTCAGGCAATGCCTGCGCCAGCTGACTCCAGCGGCAACGGTCCTACGGCGGCGGAACCGCCGACCGAGTTACGCGACGGCAGCGCGCTCCGTCACCACGCGCACCTGGTTCTCGACCACCTGCAGGAATCCACCCTCGACGGAGAAGCTGCGAGTGCCGCCGCCAGTGCCGAGTCGCAAGACTCCCTTCCCGAGCAACGTCATCATCGGCGCGTGCCCGGTGAGAATACCCACCTCGCCATCGTACGCGGGCGCGACGACGGAGTCGGTGTCTCCCTCGAACAGCACCGCCTCGGGCGAGATGACTGTGACGGTCAGCATATTAGTGAGCGCTCAACTCTGGGCGAGCCGCTTCGCGTTCTCGGCAACGTCCTCGATGGCGCCGGCCATGAAGAACGCCTGTTCGGGAAGATTGTCGAACTCACCCGACACGAGCCGCTCGAACGACGATACCGTTTCCTCGAGCTTCACGTACTTGCCGGGAATTCCCGTGAACTGCTGCGCCACGGCGAACGGCTGCGACATGAAGCGCTGCACGCGACGTGCGCGCGCCACGATCCGCTTGTCGTCCTCGGAGAGCTCGTCCATGCCAAGGATCGCGATGATGTCCTGCAGCTCCTTGTAGCGCTGCAGAATGCGCTGCACTTCCGTCGCGACGCGATAATGCCGCTCGCCGATGAACTGCGGATCGAGAATACGGGACGACGACGCGAGCGGATCGACCGCTGGGTAGATCCCGAGCTCGGTGATCGCACGCGAAAGCACGACGGTCGCGTCGAGGTGAGCGAACGCTGTCGCCGGCGCCGGATCGGTGATGTCGTCGGCCGGGACGTAGATCGCCTGCACCGACGTGATCGATCCGCTGCGCGTCGACGTGATGCGCTCCTGGAGATCGCCCATCTCCGTCGCCAGCGTCGGCTGATACCCTACCGCGCTCGGCATGCGTCCAAGAAGCGCCGAGACCTCCGAGCCCGCCTGCGTGAATCGGAAGATGTTGTCGATGAACACCAGGACGTCTGCGCCTTCGGTATCGCGGAAGTACTCCGCCACCGTTAGGCCCGTGAGACCGACGCGCAGCCGCGCGCCCGGCGGCTCGTTCATCTGACCGTAGATGAGCGCAACCTGGCTCAGAATGTTCGCTTCCTTGAACTCGAGATAGAGGTCGTTCCCCTCTCGGGTGCGCTCACCCACGCCGCAGAACACCGATTTGCCGCCGTGACCCTTCGCGACGTTGTTGATCAGCTCCTGAATGACGACCGTCTTGCCCACGCCGGCGCCGCCGAAGAGGCCGATCTTGCCGCCCTTCACGAATGGGGCGATCAGATCGATGACTTTGATTCCCGTCTCGAAGATCTCCGTCTTCGGTTCCAGGTTCACGAAGTCGGGCCGCTTGCGGTGAATCGGCCAGCGCGGCGCATCCTTCGGGATCGCCGGGCCATTGTCCACCGGCTGTCCGATGACGTTCAGGATCCTGCCTAACGCGGGGTCACCCACCGGCACGGTGATCGGGCCGCCGGTATCGACGACCTCGAAGCCGCGCTCGACGCCGTCGGTCGAGGACATCGCCACCGCGCGCACCTGATTCCGCCCGATGTGCTGCTGCACCTCGACGACGACGTTGATGTCTTCGCCCGTCGCCGCCTTGCCCGTGATGTCGAGCGCGTTGTACAGCTCCGGAAGGTGTTCCGCCTCGAATTCGACGTCGAGCACGGGCCCGATGACCTGTACCACTTTACCGATGTTCTTTATCGCCGTTGTCGCGGCCATGTTGGTTCCTCGAGTAATCGGTCGACGCGAGAGTCCAGCACTCGCGTCACTATCCCTGCAGCGCCGAGGCGCCGCCGACGATCTCAGCGATCTCCTGCGTGATGTTCGCCTGGCGCGCGCGGTTGTACGTGCGCCGCAGGATGTTGAGCATGTCCGTCGCGTTGTCTGTCGCGTTCTTCATCGCGGTCCGCTGCGCGCTGTAGAACGCGGCGGTGTTCTCCACGAGTGCGCGGTAGACCATGTTGCGCACGTATGAAGGCAGAAGCGAGGAAAGAATCTCCTCCGCGGACGGGAAGAGCAGATAGTCCTGCTGCTTGCCCCGGTCTTCGCCCGGCGGCGTAACGGGGAGGATCTTCTCCGTCGTCGGCGGGGTCGAGATCGCCGAGCGGAAATGCGCGTGGACGATGTAGACGGCATCCAGTCGGCGGCTCGCGAACGCCTCCATGACACCGTCCACGATCTCGGCGGCATTGGCCGCCGTGGGCCGATCGCCGATGTCGATCCGGCTCGATGCGACGGGGCGCCCGATGTAGCGATAGTACCCCAGTCCCTTGCGGCCGACCGCGTGCAGCTCGACCTCGACGCCCTCTCGCTCGAGCCGCGCGATCAGATTCCGGCTCTCGCGAATGAGATTCGCGTTGAACGCGCCGGAAAGCCCACGGTTCCCGGTGATCAGGATAACGGCAGCCCGCCGCGTCTGAGCCGGTTGTCGCAGGAGCGGGAAGCGCTCCGCGAGCTCCGGCGAGTACAGGCGCGACATGACGTCACCTAACGCCTGGGCATACGGTCGCGCGGCGATGACGCGGTCCATCGCCCGCTTCATCTTTGACGTCGCGACCATCTCCATCGTACGCGTGATTTTGCGCGTATTCTCGACGGACTTGATGCGACCTTTGAGCTCGCGTCCCTTAGCCATTGAATGTCATCCAAGAAGCGTAGCAAGCCTAACCTGAGGAGCGAAAGCGACGAACGGGAGGGATCCGCTTTGCCGCAATGCCTAACGAACCGCGTCTTCGACTTTCGGCCGCTGCTCGCGCGTGCCCGTGGTCTGCTTGAACGCTTCGATTCCGCGCCGAAGGTCCGCCTCCACTTCCTTCGACAGGTCCTTCGCTTGCCGCAGCGCGTCGCCGACCTGTGGGAAGCGAGCGCCCATGAACTCGAGGAAGCCCCGCTCCCAGTTGCGCACGTCCTGCGTCGGCACGTCGTCGAGGAAGCCGTTCGTGACGGCGTAGATGATCATCACCTGCTGCTCGACGGGCATCGGCTGATACTGCCCCTGCTTCAGTACTTCGACGGTGCGCGCGCCGCGATCGAGCTGGCGCTTCGTGGCGGCGTCGAGGTCCGACGCGAACGCCGCGAATGCCTCGAGCTCGCGGTACTGCGCGAGGTCGAGACGCAGGCGCCCGGCGACCTTCCGCATCGCCTTGATTTGTGCCGAGCCGCCAACGCGCGACACCGAGATACCGACGTTGATGGCGGGCCGCACGCCTGCGAAGAAGAGATCGGCTTCGAGGAAAATCTGCCCGTCCGTGATCGAGATGACGTTCGTCGGAATGTACGCCGACACGTCGCCAGCCTGCGTTTCGATCAGCGGCAGCGCTGTGAGGGAGCCGCCCGGTTTGAGAATGTTCGTACCATCGACGACGCCGGCGTCCTCACGCAGCTTCGCGGCGCGCTCGAGCAGCCGGGAGTGGAGATAGAAGACGTCCCCTGGATATGCTTCACGACCCGGCGGACGCCGGAGCACGAGCGACAGCTGCCGGTAGGCGGCCGCCTGCTTCGAGAGATCGTCGTAGACGCAGAGTGTCGGCCGCCCCTCGTTGTACATGAAGTACTCCGCCATCGCGCAGCCCGAGTACGGTGCGATGTACTGCATCGGCGCCGGATCCGACGCGGAGGCGACGACGACGATCGAGTACTCCATCGCGCCCGCTCCGCGCAGCCGCTCGACGACGGAGGCGACGGTCGACGCCTTCTGGCCGATTGCGACGTACACGCAGATGACGCCCTGCCCCTTCTGATTGATGATCGTATCGATGGCGACGGCAGTCTTTCCCGTGCCGCGATCGCCGATGATCAGCTCGCGCTGCCCGCGGCCGATCGGAATCATCGAATCGATCGCCTTGATGCCGGTTTGCAGCGGCTCCTTCACCGGCTGCCTAACGATGATGCCCGGTGCCGACGATTCGACCTTGCGCGTCGTCGTCGTGTCGATCTCGCCGCGGCCATCGATCGGTCGGCCGAGCGCGTCGACCACACGGCCCACGAGCGCCGGACCCACTGGCACTTCGAGCACGCGCGACGTGCGGCGCACCTCGTCGCCCTCCTTGAGCTGGAGGTAGTCGCCGAGAATGACGGCGCCGATGTTGTCCTCCTCGAGGTTCAGCGCCAGCGCCGTGACGGCATTGCCGGTCTCCGACGAGCGAACCTCGAGCATCTCGCCCGCCATCGCTTTCTGCAGGCCGTAGATGCGCGCGATTCCGTCCTTCACCTCGAGGACCGTTCCCACTTCCTCGACGTCCAACTCGTGCAGGTCAGCCGCTTCGATCTCGCGAAGCAGGATGTCTTTGATCTCGCCAGGGCGGAGCGTCGTGTCGGTGGCCATACGGGGGTCCGGAAACGGGCAGCAATCGAGGGGAGGAAAGGCTTGTGAAAAATATCACAAGCAGGGATTCTCGCAAGCCGCGCTCGCCCCCGATCGCTGCCTGCGGGCATTGGCCCCTATCGGCAAGGAACCGGTACCGGTGTAGCCGAGCGGGGCAGGCATCGTGTGGCCATGGCAGGAAGCCTGAGGGATCTCAAAGTCTGGCAAGAGGCAGTTGCCCTGGGCGGCGAAGTACTTCGCGTGGTCCGCCATAGCGCTCGCCGTGAGACCAAGACCGCCACCGATGCGCTCATCATCACTGCCCTCGCGATCGCCAGCCACATCGCGGACGGCTATGGGCGCTATACGGCTCCCGAGCAGCGCCAGCTTTATCGCGCTGCCAAACGAGAGTTGCTGCGGCTCGAGACCCAGCTTGCGATTCTTCGACACGCGGACCTTCTCTCGCTCGCGGCGCACGGAGATCTATTGAAGCGAACCCACCACGTTGCCCGCCTGCTTGCGGGATACATCGTCTATCTCGAGCGGCAGCGCGCCTCGGAGGACGAGGATCTTACTCCGCCGAAAGCACCGGCAGCGGCAGCAACGGCATGAGAACGTGAAGCGATCATTGCTGGCGACTTCGGCCATGCCCCCGCGCAAACCGCTCGATGAGGTCCACGCTTCGCAGCCGGCTCAGCGACCCAGACTTTGTTCCCACAATGCGCTGCGAGGTCGTCGAGAGATGCGAGGGCGATGCGAAGCCTAACACCTTCGCGACGTCGCGTACATCGTAGCCGGGATTCTTGGCCAGCTCGGCGGCGGCGAGTAGGCGCACCAGATCGATCACGCGCTTCAGATTCGGGCCACCCTCCGCGGCGAACGTCCGGCTCAGATGTTCGCGCGTTACCCGGAGCAGCTTTGCGAGCGAATCCGTGCGAACACCTCGTCCGCCGCTTGCCACTACGGAACGCCAGGTCGCCAGCTGGAGGGGCGACGACAGCGAGAGCGCGGCTGGCGGATCGTGAAGCGCGCGCGCGAACCGCGCGCTGAACGACTCGCGATTCACAATCTCTCGAGCGACGGAGTCGTCGACTCCCTCCACGAGCACGTCCGAGAACTCACAGGAGGCGCACTGCGTGAGCGATGACGCGTCGGAGGCGCGAAGTGAAAGGAGTCCGAAGAAGGGAACGCTCGGAAACTCACTCGCTAATCGCGCCACTCGCCACGTCTCTTCGCCAGCAGCACCGCTACCGCTTCCGCCGGTACTTCCCGTGCCGACATCGACGACCGCGGCGTCGATGAGCCCCTGGCGGAACGACTGCTCGAACGCCGCCGAGCTGCGCGTGAGGATGACGTGATGTTTGCGGCGCGGAAAGAACGCGCGCACCATCGTTCGCGCGCGATCGCGTTG
>JAJKIR010000028.1 GCA_021154325.1 Gemmatimonas sp. | reverse complement strand
GGGTTCGCGGACCGCGTCGCGGTCACGATCCACGAAGACAATTCCGTCACCGTCGAGGATAATGGTCGCGGCATTCCCGTCGACATCCATCCGACGGAGAAGATTCCCGGCGTCGAGCTCGCGATGACGGTGCTGCACGCCGGCGGCAAGTTCGACAAGAACACGTACAAGGTCTCCGGCGGACTCCACGGCGTGGGCGTCTCCGTTGTGAACGCGCTGTCCGAGAAGCTCAAAGTCTGGATCAAGCGCGACGGGAAGGAGCACTACATGGACTTCGAGCGTGGCGACACGAAAACCAGGCTCAAAGTCCTCCGCGACGTGCCGAAGAAGGAGCAGGGAACGACGGTCTACTTCAAGCCGGACGCGCAGATCTTCACGGACCTCGTCTATCGATTCGATACGTTGGCGCTGCGGCTGCGTGAGCTTTCTTTCCTCAACAAGGGCGTGGTCATCACGCTCAAGGACGAGCGGCCTGGCCAGGAAAAAGAAGAGACCTTCCACGCGAAGGGCGGCCTCAAGGAATTCGTCCAACACCTGAACGACAAGCGCAAGCCGCTGCATCCCGAAGTCATCTACGTCGAGACGACGCGCGACGACATCGGCATCGAGGTCGCGCTGCAGTACAACGACGGCTATAACGACACCGTCTTCTCGTTCGTGAACAACATCAACACGCACGAGGGCGGCACGCACCTCACCGGCTTCAAGGCGGCGATGACGCGCGTCATCAACCAGTACGCGCAGAAGGGCAACTTCCTCAAAAAGGCCGACTTCACTCTCTCCGGTGACGATGTGCGCGAGGGGCTCACGGCGGTGCTGTCGATCAAGGTCCGCGAGCCACAATTCGAGGGTCAGACCAAGACGAAGCTCGGCAACTCGGAAGTGGAATCGGCGGTGAAGACCGTTGTCAACGAGTGGCTCGGCTCCTATCTCGACGAGCATCCGCGCTCGGCGAACATCATCGTCGAAAAGGCCGTGTCGGCGGCGCGTGCCCGCGAGGCCGCCCGCAAAGCACGCGACCTAACGAGAAAGAAGTCCGCGCTCGACATCGGGAATCTGCCCGGCAAGCTCGCCGACTGCACACTGACCGATCCCGGCCTCTGCGAGCTCTATCTCGTCGAGGGCGACTCGGCCGGCGGCTCAGCGAAACAGGGCCGGAATCGCAACTTCCAGGCGATTTTGCCGCTGCGCGGCAAGATCATCAATGTCGAAAAGGCACGCATCGACAAGGTGCTGTCGAACGAGGAGATCCGCACGATCATCACCGCGATCGGTACGGGGATCAAGGAAGAATTCGACATCGGCCGGGCGCGGTATCACAAGATCATCATCATGACGGACGCGGACGTCGATGGCGCGCACATTCGCACGCTGCTGCTCACGTTCTTCTTCCGTCAGATGCAGGAGCTGATCGACGCCGGGTACGTCTACATCGCCCAGCCACCGCTCTTCCGCGTGGCGAAGGGGAAGGAGGCGTACTACGCGTACGATCTCAAGGAGCGCGACGAGATCATCAAGCGGTTCGGCGGCGGTTCGAACGGCGATGGCAAGGGGAACATCAACATCCAGCGGTACAAGGGACTGGGTGAGATGAACAAGGATCAGCTGTTCGACACGACCATGGACCCGGAGCGGCGCACGCTGCTCAAAGTCGCGATGGAAGACGCGGTGTTGGCCGACAACATCTTCCAGACGCTGATGGGAGACGACGTCGAGCCGCGGCGCGACTTCATCGAGAAGAACGCCCAGTTCGTATCGAACCTGGACATCTGACCGGTAGGAGTGCCATCTCGGAGACCCGGGCGCAGCCCGGGCCTCTACTAACGGAGGACCGGCAGCACACGTGCGATCGCTCGCGCTGTTGGCACTGATCGCCCTCTTGTTCGGGAGCGGGTGCAATCCGCCCGAGCCGGAGCACCGGCCGCGACCTTTGGTGACGCGACGCGATTCGCTCGCCGACAGCGTCGCCCGAACGCGCGGGTCAACCTGGCGCGCGGAACAATATCCGTACGCGGATCTGCACGGGCCCTTTCCCCGGCCCCGACTCGCCGACACCGCCGACACGAACGATCCACTCGCGTACTACCACCTGGGCGATAGCCTCCGCTATCGACAGCCAGGCACCGCGGATCGCGCGTTTTACTGGGCCGCTCGACTCGACCCGACGTTCGCGGAAGCGTACTTCGCGCGCTGGCGCTTACTGCGTCGCGACTACACGCAGCGCGAGATGCCGGACGGCTCGATTCGGGACATCTTCCGCGTCAAGCCGGCGATGGTCGCGGCGACCGATTCGCTCCTTGCGATCGCGATCGCCTACAGCCCGTTCCTCGATGGGGCCTTCGACATCCCGTCGTCGATCGTCAACATGAGCGAGCGCATGGCGTCGCGAGATCCCGCGCTCGCCGGCATGCGCTCCTTCGGTCTACGCGATTATCGAGCGGCCGTCGCCCAGTGGTCGAAAGCGATCAGGGAGGACCCCAAGCAGTCGATGCTTCACATCCCCCGTGCGCACGCCTGGGTGCGGCTGCAGGAGCTCGACAGCGCCATCGCCGATCTGACGCAACTCGCGCAGCGCCTCGAGAGCGTCGCGCATGATTCCCTGATGAAAGTGTATCTCTCGAAGGAGTTCCTGTACTACGCCATCGGCATGTTGCACGGGAGCAGAGGACGCTACCCGGAGGCCCGGGCTGCGTTCGAGCAGGCGCTCGCCGAGAATCTCGGCTTCTACATGGCGCATGTCCGTCTATCGGGAACGCTCGTGGCGCTGCACGACACCGCGACGGCGTTGAGTGAGCTCGAAACAGCAATTCTTATAAGGCCCGATGACCCGTTGGTGCTGATCTACGACGGCAACCTGCTCGTGAGCACGGGTCGGGTCGCGGACGGCGAGAAACGCATCCGCGCGGCGCTCCAGGCCGATTCGAACTTTGCGCTGCCGCACATCTTTCTCGGCATGGCCGCGGAAGCGCGACACGACACGACTGCCGCACTCGCGCAATACACGGACTACCTCGCCCGGGCGCCGCGAGGAGCGGCGGAGCGCGCGTGGGCTCGGAGCCAGCTCAGGACGCTCACGGTTCCCTGAGCTAGCGAGTCGGCTCAGCGATTGGTGGTCGTCATCGATGCTTCCGGGTAACGCGCGCCGGAGGCAACACCGCGCGGCGCGATGGCGTCGATGCGCGCGAGATCGTCCGGGCTGAGCGAGACATCGAGCGCGCCGACGTTTTCCTCGAGGTAGGCCACGCGCTTCGTGCCGGGAATCGGCACGATGTCGTTCCCGCGCGCGAGCAGCCAGGCGAGCGCCAGCTGTGATGGCGTGCACTGCTTCTGCCGCGCGACGCTCTCGATGTGCCGCACGAGATCGAGGTTCTTCTGGAAATTCTCACCCTGAAATCGCGGCGAGCTCCGGCGATAGTCATCCGCGGGGAGATCGTCGATCGTGCGAAAGCGCCCGGTGAGGAAGCCACGACCCAGGGGACTGTACGCGACGAAGCCGATGCCGAGCTCGCGAACCGTGGGTAGGATCTCGTCCTCCACGTCACGGCTCCATAACGAGTACTCCGTCTGGAGCGCGGTGATGGGATGAACGCGGTGCGCGCGGCGAATGGTGGCCGGCGACGCTTCCGAGAGACCGATGAAGCGGACCTTCCCTTCCCGGACGAGCTCCGCCATGGCGCCCACTGTCTCCTCGATCGGCGTATTCGGGTCGACGCGGTGCTGATAGTAGAGATCGATGTGATCGACACCGAGGCGACGCAGCGAGCCCTCGCACGCACTGCGGACGTAGTCGGGCTTTCCATTGATGCCGAGAAACGCGCCCTCGGCCGAGCGCATGTTGCCGAACTTGGTGGCGATAACGACGCGATCGCGGCGGTCCGCTATTGCGCGTCCGACGAGCTCCTCGTTGGTGAACGGACCGTACATGTCCGCGGTGTCGAGGAAGGTGATCCCGAGCTCGAGGGCGCGATGTATGGTGGCGATGGCCTCCTTGTCGTCGCGACCGGAGTAGAAATCGGACATGCCCATGCAGCCGAGACCGAGGGCGGAGACCTGAAGGTTCGGGGTTCCGAGAGCTCTTGATTTCATTTGCTAATTCTCATGCGGGGGCAAGCGTGCCTAACGATTCAGCACGGCGCTACAGGCCGCGTCGAACACCGCGGGCGAGCGCGAGCAGGCCGCGCCCGACGAGGACGTGGACGCCGATCAGAGCGAGAATGACGAGGGCAACGGAGATCCACGTCACCGCCGCCTGAGTGCCGTCGATACCGCCTGTCCGCGTGGGGCGCGCCGCCCACGCAACGAGCGCAAAGATGGCGACGAAGAGGAGGATGGCGCCGAAGGCGCCCAGCGCGATGAGCTTTGCTATGCGAGGAGGCATGCGATGAGCGGGGCAAGCGGTGACGAATGACTACAGTCGCGGGCAAGGGTCGGGCCGATCGGGGCTCATGGGCGCGGCACGAGCTCGACTCCACTGCCGCTCACCCGATGCGAGACCAGCGGCAGCGGCGGGTCCGCCTCGTCTCCGATGATGATCGCCAGGCGGAGCGCGTGCTTTCCGCTCTCGACACCGGCGCGATCGTGGGCGAAGATCGTCGCGAGCGGCTCGCCGTGCTCGACCCAGTCGCCCGGCCGAGCCGTGATGACGAACCCAACACTCGGATCAACCCGGTCTTCCATCTTCGTACGTCCTCCACCGAGCGCGATGATGCCGCGGCCGATCGCCCTCGGCTCGACCCGGGCGACGAAACCACGGCGCGGTGAGTTGAACAGCTCGCATTCCGCTGCCTGCGGAAGAGCCGCGGGGTCCTCTACCACGCCCGGGTTGCCTCCCTGCGCCTCGATGATGCGCTGGAAATGCTCCGCGGCCTTGCCAGTACCGATCGCTTTCTCCATCTGCCGCCGCGCGTCGTCCGGCGACGCCGCCGTGCCCGCGATGAGCAACATCTCAACACCGAGCGCATACGTGACCTCGAGCAGATCCGGCGGTCCTTCACCTTTCAGCGTGAGGATCGCCTCCTCGACCTCGAGCGCGTTCCCGCAGGCGCGGCCGAGCGGGCGATCCATCGCGGTCAACAGGGCAACGACGGGGCAGCCGTGATCGGCGCCGAGACGGATCATCGTCTCCGCCAGCTCGAGCTCCTGCTCGAGTCGCGGGAGGAAGGAGCCACTCCCACGCTTGATGTCGATGACGAGACCCGTGAGATCCTCCGCGAGCTTCTTGCTCATGATCGAAGCGGCGATGAGCGGGATGGATTCCACCGTCGCCGTCGCGTCGCGCAACGCATACATCTTCCGGTCCGCGGGTGCGATCTCCTTGGTCTGGCCGATGAGGACGCAGCCGATCGCGGCGAGCTGGGTCCGCGCCTCGGCCAGCGTTAGGCTCGTTCGGAACCCCGGAATGGACTCGAGCTTGTCGAGGGTGCCGCCGGTGTGCCCGAGACCGCGCCCAGACATCATCGGAACGGCGACGCCGAGCGACGCAATGAGCGGCGCAAGCACGAGCGAGACCTTGTCCCCCACGCCACCGGTGGAGTGCTTGTCGACGCGCGCGACGCCAAGGTCCGCGAGAGCGAGTCGGTCCCCACTATCGAGCATCGCCTCGGTGAGCGCCGAGGTCTCTTCGCGATCCAGTCCCCGGAGGAAGCAGGCCATGAGAAAGGCCGCCATCTGGTAGTCCGGGACGTGCCCAGCGGCGTACGCCAGTGTCAGCGCGCGCCACTCGCCAGCCTCGAGCCGGCCCCCATCGCGTTTTCGCTCGATCAGCCGTTGGGCGAGCATTGACCGCTCTCTGGGGTATACCTAGGTTGGCGCCGGCACGACGGCCGCGAGCATCGGAATTCCGCGGAGGCCGCCGGTTCGTATTTCCTAATCCGCTTCACGGAGCTTTCAGAATGAGCATGCGCTTGAGCATACGCGCATTGACCTTGGCCGCAATGCTTCTCGGGGCGCGAGCGGCCGCGGCGCAGGGCATGGCGGCGGCGGCGCAGGTCGCGCTCGGCGACCGGGACTACACGGCGCGAAATCTGACCTCGGCGCTGCAGCACTACGAAGCGGCAGTGGCGATCGACTCGACGCTCGTCGAGGCGCTGTGGAAGGCCTCCAATTCCGCCGTGGACCTCGGAGAGTTCAACGACGCGGAACGCGAGCGATACTACACGCGTGGCGAGCAGCTGGCACGGCTGGCGGTGAAGGCCAACCCAAGCTCGGCAGATGCGCACTTCGTGCTCGCGAAGGCGCTTGGCCGCGTCGCGCTCTCGAAGGGAAAACGCGACAAGGTGAAGTACGCCGGAACCGTGCACGACGAGGTGCGTGAAGCGCTGCGTCTCGATCAGACGCACGCCGGCGCGCTGCATGTGCTCGGCATGTGGAACGCCGAGATCATGAGACTGAGCCGTATCGAGCGCTGGGCCGCGCGAAACCTGCTCGGAGGTGGAGTGCTCGGCGAAGCGAATTGGGACAACGCGCAGACGTATCTCGAGCGCGCGGCCGCCATCGAGCCGAATCGGATCACGCACCGGCTGGATCTCGCGGCGGTGTACGCGGATCGCGGCGATACTGCCAAGGCGCGGGAGCAGTACGAGATGATCTCACGGCTTCCCGTGGCCGACTACAACGATCCGCGCTACAAGCAGCTCGCCGAGGAGCGACTGCGATCACTCCACTAGTCTTCGACGAGCATTTCGT
>JAJKIR010000027.1 GCA_021154325.1 Gemmatimonas sp. | reverse complement strand
CCGGTTGTCCTTGCGGACCCCCATGACTTGCATGTGTTAAGCACGCCGCCAGCGTTCGTCCTGAGCCAGGATCAAACTCTCCAAGAGGTTTGATATAGCTCGATCATCGAACCGCTGTCATCACGCTGTCGCGCTAGACAGCGTGTCCGAATCACTGAATTGTTCGGGTCAAGCTCTCCCCGACGTCCCGAACAGACGTCAGTTCAACGAGCTCGCCTCGCACATCCAGATTCCCAATTCGATTGTCAAATAGCAGTTTGTCGCTCTCGGCGACAGCCTTCTATTGTACTCGGTTCACCTCGGATCGTCAACCCCGCGCCGGCAAGCTCTGCCGAAGCTGCGTTGCAAACGAACCCGGCTTCCCCAACTCAGCTTCCAATCGGCAACCACCGCCAAATCAATAACTTGGCTCGGCTTCGCCAAAACGGATGTCGAGAAGGGATCGAAGAGTAACCGATATTACCGTTTCATGCAAGGGTACCTAAGGGCAACAACAACCTCCGCCGTCATGGCACCCTGACGAGGAGAGGGCCCGCCCCCTGGCGAGCCCTCTCGCACGGCAAGAATGGGCCGTGTAGGAATCGAACCTACAACCTAGCGATTAAGAGTCGCTTGCTCTGCCAATTGAGCTAACGGCCCAGGCAAAAACTCGAGTGGCGCGCCAGGAGGGAATCGAACCCCCGACCAACAGCTTAGAAGGCTGCTGCTCTATCCAACTGAGCTACTGGCGCTCTGTCTCAGCGGAAGCGAACGACCGCAACACTTCTCCAAGCCCACCAGGTCGGGGCGCCCGGATTTGAACCGGGGACCTCCTGCTCCCAAAGCAGGCGCGATACCAGGCTACGCTACGCCCCGCAACGAGCCACGCAATGTAGCCAGCCCGCAAATGAGGGTCAACGCCGCGACCGGACGGCAGCGATCAACGCGCGAAATGCACGTCCTCGATGGCTTACCCCCTCCTTCTCCTCGACAGTCGCCTCGGCGAATGTCTTTCCCAGCTCGTCGGAAAGAAAGTAAGGATCGTAACCGAAGCCGCCCTCGCCACGGGGATGATCGAGTATGACGCCGCTCGATGCCCCGCGACAGGCAAGCTCGGAGGGGCCATCGACAAACGCGGCAACACACACGTAGCGAGCGCGCCGATTCGTCACGTCCGCGAGCGCCTCGAGCAATCGAGCGTTGTTCGCCGCGTCCAGCGCGACTCCAACCAGATCGGGTCGCGCACTCCAGCGCTTGCTGCGGACTCCAGGTTGGCCGCCCAGTGCGTCGACTTCGAGTCCAGAGTCATCAGCGACGACGGCCCGCTTCGCACGCCGCGCGAAGTACCGCGCCTTGGCGAGGGCGTTCTCCTCGAAGGTGTCGGCATTCTCCAGGTCGTCCTCCGCCGCCGACGCGTCAATACCAGCCTCGGCGAGATCCATCACGGCAATTCCCGTGGTGCGGAACAGCTCGCGAAGCTCTCGAAGCTTGCCGCTGCTACGAGTCGCGATGAGCAAAGGCTCAATCGTCACCGCGAGAGGGCGCTGGACTGCAGCGCATCGATCTCCCCGAGTCCGCGGACCGCAAGGTTCAGCATCTCGTCAAGGTCCTCGCGTGCGAAGGTACCATGCTCGCCAGTGCCCTGCACCTCGACGAACCGCCCTTCGCTGCTCATGATCACGTTCATGTCGACGGCAGCAACGACGTCCTCGGCATAATCCAGATCCAGCCGCGGCGTCGATCCGACGATGCCAACGCTCACGCCCGCGACGCGGCGCCTCACGGGAGTTCGCGGAAGCCGGCCCGTCGTGACGAGCCAGTTGAAGGCGTCTGTGGTCGCGACGCAGGAGCCGGTGATCGCGGCAGTGCGCGTTCCTCCATCGGCAACGAGCACGTCGCAATCCAACCGGATCGTGTACTCCCCGAAGGAGAAATCATCGAGCATCGCGCGGATGCTGCGGCCGATCAGCCGCTGAATCTCCTGTGTACGACCGCCGAGCTGCGCGCGTTCGCGCGAGGTACGCGTGCGAGTTGCCCGTGGCAGCATCGCATATTCTGCGGTCAGCCAACCTTCTCCACGCCCTCGTCGCCACGAGGGGACACCTTCCTCCACGGAAGCCGTGCACAGCACGCGTGTCGCGCCGAAGCTGACCACACAGGAGCCTTCTGCATACGGTGCGACATGCCTCTCGAGCGCGATCGGTCGCAGCTCGGCGTTTGTTCTCCCACTGCGCAGTGGTTCCTTATCAGCGGCCACGGAGTCGCTCGATGATTGAAGTGGTTGATTGACCGGGAGTGAGCGGCACGATCGTCACGTGGCCACCCCAGCTCTGGACCTCGCGCGCGCCAACCACGCTCTCCACGGTGTAGTCGCCGCCCTTCACAAGGACATCGGGACGCAAGCGCCCGATCAGCTCCAGGGGAGTGTCGTGGTCGAAGGCGACCACGGCATCGACCATGCCTAACGCGGCGAGCACGTAGCACCGGTCGGCGAGCGTCCGAACCGGACGAGTCGGGCCCTTCAACCGCCGGACCGAAGCATCAGTGTTGACCCCGACGACCAGCGCGTCGCCCTCTCGCCGCGCCGCGAGGAGAACATCAATGTGGCCGGGGTGGAGCAGGTCGAAGACACCATTGGTAAATACTAAACGTTCAGAGAGCCCCTCGCGCCACGTGCGGGCACGCTCCCAATCCATGATCTTGGCGAGCGGGTCGATCAAGCTCGCCGTCACAGGGGCCCCTGGGCGCGTGGAGCAAAGCGAACGACGCGGGTGAAGAACGGGAACGTGAATCGCTCGGTGTATTCCGCGCTAACGCTGATTGTCGCGCTCGTGCGGTCGACGGCGATGTCGGTCGCTTGCTGCGGGAGTCCCAGGGAGTCAGCGAACGCCGCCAGGTGGAGCTTGATGCGGTCGTCTGGTATCTGCTTCGCGAACCGCACTTCCTGGCGCATGGCGTCTCGAAACTCGTAGAAGCGCCAGTAGGCTTCGCCGACGTTGACACCTACGTACAAGCCGGCCGCGACGACGAGCAGGAGGAGCAAACACCCGAGTGAGCTCCTGCCCGCGCGGCTCACCACTGCGACTGCGCTCCCTCGACGATATCGTTGACGATCTTCTCAATCGCCTTGCGACGGCCATCCGGCTCGGCGCGCTCGTCGTAGTCGCCTTCGCCGCGCATCCCCTTGCGCTGGAAGAGCACCCGTCCATTCGCCTGTTGGACGATCTCGACGTCGATGGTAACCTGCAACCGCCGTCGGGCGGTGACGGCCTGCGAGGGATTTGCGCTCACCGCGACCGGGACGTCGACATCGTACGCGCTGATCACGCCGCGCACGACGGCATCGGCCCGACTCTCGGAGGCGTCGCGAACGCCGAGGCGACGTTGCAGCTCGCGACGCATCAGGTCGAGCAGCTCACGCTGGACTTCAGGCGACGTCGTCTGGTTGTCGAACGGCATGACCGCCATCGTCCGGATGTTGGACGGCAAACCGCCGCCCGCGAACCCGTAACGCACTCCGCAGCCGAGCACTGTCGCCAGCGCAATCAAAAGACTAGAACGGACCCCAAATCGAGGCATCGAACGGCGGGACCTCTTGTGCGCGCTTGATGGTGAGGGAAAGGGCGCGCCGGGCTTCCTCGCTCCGGTAGTGAACGATGTTGCCACTGCGCTCGACCCATTCGGCGATGCGACCGTCATGGATTCGCTCGAGGCGGACGAGCGAATCACGACGGAAGGTGAGGCGCCAGCCGACTGGCTTTCCAATGTCGACACGCAGGAGCTCGCCGTCAACGCGGGCCGTGGTGTCGCGAAGTGCCGGGATGGCCACTCTGCCCAGGGCCGCCCAGAGGAGCGGCGGCGGTGGAATGAATCGACGGGGCAGCCCGCTACCCGGCATGCGGAGAGAATCGGCGATGAGAATCGCTGCTCCGCTACCGAAGCCGCCCGCGAGAAAGAGGTCTAACCGAGCACTGTCGGGACCGGCCACACGTGCAACGCCCTCCCCTCGCCCAGTGACGTCGCGATCCACCAGCTCCCAGTCGAATACGATCTGGCGATGAATGGGAGGGATCTGCGTGCTGGGGAGCCGTGCCACCGTCGGTGCGCCAGCAAGCGGCCGAAGCCGGGGGGCGCACGAGGCAATGACCGTCGCGATGGCGAACACGAACAACGCGCGTCCGAGTAAGCTGTTCGTTCGGGGCGCGCTGTCGTTGGCCGGCGACGGAATGTGGGCGTGGGGTGAACGTGAGGACATCGCGTCAGCGCAGAAGCCCCCGCAACTCGGACGGCAAGGCGACGGGTCTGCCACTTCGATCAAGAGAGATCAAAGTGGTCCGCGCCGAAACCAGTCGCTTGTCCGTGAGCGCGTTCGAGATGAGATACTCGAAGGAGATCATGCGCGATCGCACTTCGCCGAGGCTGGTGCGCACGCGAATGAGGTCGTCGTAGCGGGCCGCGGCGTGATAACGCGCCGACAGCTCGGAGACGGCGAGGGATAGCCCACCCCTCTCCATGTCGGCGTAGCTGACGCCGCAGCGCCGAATGAAATCGGTGCGACCCATTTCACACCACACGAGATAGTTCGCGTGATACACCACGCCCATCTGATCGGTTTCAGCGTAGCGGACGCGCAGCTCGAGATCGTGCGCCGCGCGCAGTGTGGATTCGGAATCGCTCGTCATGTCGAATGATTGACGCGAAGATTGGACGGGCAGGCGGCCTTTGTAAAGCTGGGAATGCTCGGCTAGAATGAGCGCGTGCTCTCGCCACCGTGCTACATCATATCCGATCTGCATCTCGGCTTCGCGGAGGCTTCCGTCGAGCGCGACGTTCTGCAGTTCTTCCGTTATCTGCACGGGCGCGCGGGCTCGTTGGTCATCAACGGCGACCTCTTCGAGTTCTGGTTTGAATGGCGGACAGTGATCCCGCGATCGAGCTTTCGGGTTCTGGCCGCGCTCGCGGACCTCCGGGAAGCCGGGACCGATGTCCTCATGATTGCCGGAAATCACGATTGTTGGGGTGGCGACGTGCTGCGTCGGGACGTCGGTGTCGACTATCATGTCGGCGCATGGGAGGGTTCCATCGCGGGCTGGCGCGGGCGCATCGAGCACGGAGACGGTCTTAGACCGCGCGAAGATCGCCGCTACCGCATGCTCCGACGCGTGCTGCGCGCGCCATGGGCAATCGGCGCATTCCGGTGGCTGCACCCCGATCTCGGTACGCGTCTCGCGACGCGGAGCTCGCACGCAAGCCGTAGCTACGCCGCGCGCGATCAGGGGCGTGGGCTGGCTCGCATCGCGGCGGCGCAGTTGGGTTCGCGGCCGGATCTCGAAGTGCTGGTGTTCGGACACTCCCACGTCGCCGCGCTGTCGCGTATCGCGGGCGCGGGTGTGTACGCCAACGCAGGCTCATGGCTGGATGCGCCGACGTTTCTGCGCCTAACGAGTGAACGCATCGAGCTCCGACAATGGAACGGGTCAGCCGAGGGTCTTCACCTCGACGCCGTCGATCGCGTCCCCGAGAAAGCGTTGACCTAGCTGCAAGAACATGAGGGGGTCGTCTGACGCAATGAAGCGATGCGCCGGCCCAGCGGGATTGTGCGCCGTCAGGCGCTGATCGCGTAGCACGAGAGCGGTCTCTCGCGCCGTCTCCTCGGCGCTGTCGATGAGCGTGACATCGGGGCCAAGCACGTCAGCGATGACATGCTTGAGTAACGGATAGTGCGTGCACCCGAGGACCAACGTGTCGACCTCCTCGCTTTGCAGGGGCGCGAGGTATTCGCGGGCGATGAGGCGTGTGGCCTCGTGATCGACCCATCCCTCTTCAACCATCGGCACGAATAGCGGGCACGCGCGGGCTGTGATTCGGAGCGACGGCTCGAGCGCGCGAAGCGCACGTTCGTATGCGCCCGACTTGATCGTCCCCGCCGTGCCGATGACGCCCACGTGGCCGTTCCGCGTGGCGCGGACGGCAGCGCGTGCGCCCGGCTCGATCACGCCGATGACCGGGATCGTTAGGCGCTCGCGCAGTAGAGGCAAGGCATGGGCGGTCGCCGTGTTGCAGGCAACGACAAGGGTCTTGACCTGCTGTTCGACGAGGAAGGCGGCGATCTCGAGGCTGTAACGCCTCACGGTCTCGGGACTCTTCGGACCGTAGGGAACGCGAGCGGTGTCGCCGAAGTACGTGACGCTCTCGCGCGGAAGCTGCTGCATCACGGCGTGGGCCACCGTGAGGCCACCGATTCCGGAATCGAAGATGCCGACGGGTGCTTCTGCTGTCACCACGTGAGCGACGCGCCGACCGTCGCGCCGCCAGGGGCGACCCGAATCGAGAGCTCGGCCGGGAGCTCCCAGAGATTCGCGGCCACGAATGCGTCGGCACCCGAGAAGAGATGGTTCGCGAGGAGAAAAGCGACCCAGTCCTCAACGTGGCTCTGGCGCACATGCACGTACTGTGGGTCGAAACGCCGCCCGACAGTATTCGGTGGCGTGAGCGCTTCTCCTGTCGACGGATTGACGTAGGATACGATCACGCTATCTCCGCTCATCCGTCGCGCCTCACGAACGTCCGCGGCCGATTCGCGGATCATGGCGATGGCCATCGCCTCGATCGCGAGCATTGTCGCGGCAGCCTTGTTCCGCCCGAGGATGGCCTGACCGTAGCCCGGCACGAGCGCGGAGTAGAGAAAGGCCCGACGCGGGCTGATTGGCGGCTTCAGCGAGTCTGGAATCGCAGCTGCAGCCGTTGCCGGGCGACGAACCCGCGCCGAATCCGGGCGTTGCGCAACAGCGGGGACGGCCGCGGCGATCACCAGCAGTGCGGTCGAGGCGAAGCGCGAGAGGCTCATGGGTCCGCAAGATAACCGGATTTCGCGGAGGTGGAGCAGAGGCACCGCTCAGAGCGGCTTCGCTACTCCTCGCGAATGGCGGCGTTGATGTCGACGTGCATCGCGCGCTGTGCCGGCACGAGGCACGCGAGTGTGGTCACCACCAGGAGCACCACTGCGACAACGACGAGCACGACAGGATCACGCGGCGATGTCGCGTAGAGTAGTGGCCGTATAGCGCCGCCGCTGGCGAGTGCCACACCCCCTCCGATGACGCCGCCGACAGCGACCATGCGCAGGCCCTCACCCATGACGAGAGAGGCGACGTTCGCAGCGCGCGCGCCGAGCGCCATGCGAACGCCGATCTCGCGCGTGCGCTGCCCGACGTCGTATGAGATGACACCGTACACGCCCACCGCGGCGAGCAGCAGCGCGAGCGCTCCGAAGGCGCCCAGCATGATCGCACCGAGTCGGAACGGCAGGGTCTCATGCCGCACGACGGGCTGGTTCTTCACGAGATGCACATCGGCGAAGGGCAGCTCCGGAGCGGCCGTCTGCATGGCGTGACGCACCGTCTCAGCGAGGCGCTCCGGATCGGCCATCGCGCGCACAACGATGAGCCGCGCGGTATTCCAGTCGCGCGCCTGGGCTAGCGGGAGGTACACGAAGTTGCTCGAATCCTCGAAGATGCTCTGGCGGCGCACGTTCTCGACGACACCGATCACCGTTGCGCACGGGAGGCTGTCGGAGCCGATGCGCACACAACGACCAATGGGATTCTCGTGACCCCAGGCGCGGCGCGCGAGGATCTCGTTGACCATGATGACGCGCGTTGTGCGCTCCCGGTCGATATCGGAAAAGTCGCGGCCTCGAAGGAGCGAAGCGCCCAGCGTTTTGAAATAGTCAGGCGTCACGACGTTGTACATGGTCGTGTAGTGACGGACCGAGTCCCGCCCCATGACGCCGGCTTCGGTGCCGTACGACGGACCAAAGGGAACAGTGGTCGCGACGGCTGCGGACGCAACGCCAGGCGAGGCCGCGACCTGCTCGAGCGCGCGCGCGAACACCGCGTCCGCGACAGACGCCGGGCGACCGATGGAGCGGAGATTCATCGAGCCGACGAGGACGCGATCGACGTCGACGCCCATGCGGAGCCCGTTGATGGCGATCAGGCTTCGTCCGAACAGGCCGGCGCCCAGTAGCAGCACGAAGCTCAGCGCCGCCTGAATGGCGAGTAGCGCGCTCTGCGCGCGCGAGCGACGCGTTCCGCCACGATCACCGCCGGCCTTGATCGTCGAGAAGACTTCAGCGCGGCTCGCCTGCAGCGCGGGAATCAGACCGGTGAAGGCACCCACCAGCAGCGCGACGGCCGCAGTGAAGGACAGCACGCGGAGGTCGAGCACACTAGCGGTGAGCCCAAGATCGTCGAGAAGAAGGCGGCGGGCGAGTACTCCGCCCCAGTGCGTGATGATGATCGCAACTGCGCCGCCAAGCGTAGCGAGAAGCATGCTCTCCGTGAGCAGCTGCGCGACGAGGCGTCCTCGGGTCACACCCAGGGCGAGACGCACGGCAATTTCGCGGCGTCTGCGGATTCCGCGTGCGAGCAGCAGGTTCGCCACGTTTGCGCACGCGATCAGAAGGACGACGAGAGACATTGCGGCGAGGAGGGTCGCGACGGTGGTGCTCGCGCCCTGCTCTTCTCCCCGGGCGGTCATGATTGGCTGCGCCCGAAAGGTCCACCCGGGCTGTGTGAAGAACGCGTCGGGAGCCGCATCGCGCGCGATGCGCATGGCGTCTGCCGCGGCCTCTTTCAGCGGTACGCCAGGCTTCAGTCGCGCGTAGATGCGTAACCAGGTAACGATCGATTGCGTCGTCCACTGTTTGCCCAGCCATTGCATGGCGCCGCCCGACGAGAGCGGGAGCCAGAGGTCGGGGGCCGCATAGTCGAGGCCCGTGAAATCGGGAGGCGCGATACCGATCACCCTGAACTGCCGGTCGCCCAACTGGAGCGTCGCGCCGATCGCGTCCGGGCTGCCGGAGAACTGGCGCTGCCAGAATGCATGACTGATCACTGCCACCGGGTCGCCGATCGGGGCAACGTCCTCATTCTCGCCAAAGAAGCGGCCACGCGCCGGCGTCACACCGAGGAGCGGAAAGTAGCTCGCGCTGACGAGAAGACCGTCGAGGTTTGCCGCGTGGTCGCCGCGCCCAAACGGCACACTGAGCGACGCAACGGCCGCGATCTGTGAGAATCCCGCGCCGCGATCGCGGATCGCGGCGAAGACAGGATAGTTCGACGTCCGCTGACCGAATCCATCTGCGGCCGTTCCCGCTACGAGCGTGACGATCTCGCCAGGCACGCGAACGTGCGCGGGCGGCCGTAGCAACAGCTCGTCGACGATGCCGAACATCGTCGCGTTGGCGCCGATGCCTAACGCGAACGCCAACAGGACCGTCATCGTAAACCCCGGAGAGCGCCGCAGCTGCCGCATCGCGTACGACAGATCGGAGCGGACCGTCTCGAATCGATTCGGCATAGCACCTCGACGGCGTGGGTAACGGAGGACGATGACGACTCGCCGGGTAAGAATCGGCGGCAGTGACCGAAGCACCTCGCGCGCGAGCCAGACACGCGCCGCGCGCTCGCCTCGATGCTCGATTTCGCGCGAGAGCTCGTCGGCCAGCTCGTCGGCGATGGCATCGGCATCGGCGGCGGGCGCGGCGATCTGGAGGAGCCATTCCGCCCATCGTGGCACTCTGGCCGACTCGCTCATGGGAGTGTGTCCGCCGCCAGGTTTCCGAGCATCCTGCGCAGCGAGGCGGCGGACTCCCGAATGGCGCGTACACCGGCGGGAGTGAGCTGTGCGGAGCGACGGGCCCGTCCGCCTCGGCGCGGCTCCGACGGCAGGACGGTGAACCGGACCAATCCCTTGTCGCCGAGACGGCCGAGGGTGGCGTAGCCGGAGCCCACCGACACTCGGCGGCCTGTGCGTCGCTGAATCTCGTCGCGAATCTCGACGCCGAGGGCCTGGCCACCAAGATGTTGAATGGCCAGGAGCGTGTAGAGCTCGAGCTCTCCGAGATCGCGCTTGATCACGGCGTAATACTCATGTCAAGCGAATATATAAGTCAAGTCGCACCGAATCGAGCTGCGGGGTGCGAACAGGCTGTCGGGGGTGACGACCGGCAAGCGCGGGCGGCAGCCCCGTCGAGCGCGCCTAACGCGGTTTACATGATGTGGCGGGAGTGTATGGGAATCGAACCCACCCGACCCGACTCAGTCAGGTCACACTGGTTTTGAAGACCAGGGAAGCCACCAGACTCCATCCACCCCCAAACAGGATCACGCCAACACGATACCGCGCTCCGCCGGTGGAATCACTTCGCCAATCTCGACGGCGGATGGAATGCGCGAAAGATAGTCCTCCGCCCTCTCAGGCGAGATGGCGACGAGCAGCCCGCCGGAGGTCTGTGGGTCAATGAGAAGGGCGCGGTCCGAGGGCGAAACGTGGTTCCAGTCGACGAGAGGATCGAGGTACTCGTCGTTGCGCTCCGCACCACCAGTGCGAATCCCGGCTGCCCACGCATCGCGCGCGCCGGGGAGCGCCGGAACCTTTCCGACATCGATACGCAATGTGAGCTTGCTGGCGCGAGCGATGTGGCTCGCGTGGCCGAGCAGGCCGAAGCCCGTAACGTCGGTGGCACAGAGTACACCCAGCGCGAGCGCGGCACGGCTGGCAGCCGCATTGAGCTGCGTCATCGACGCGACGAGGCGGTTGTGCTGGTCGCTCGTTAGGCGATCCTGCTTGGCCGCGGTGGCGAGAATACCGGTGCCCAATGGCTTGGTAAGCAACAAACGATCGCCGACTCGAGCCGCGGCATTGGTGAGCAGGTGTCGTGGATCGGCACGACCAGTGACGGCGAGCCCGTACTTCAGCTCCTCATCGATGATGGTGTGGCCGCCAACCACCAACGCGCCGGACTCGTGCACCTTATCCTGTCCGCCGCGCAGAATCTCGGTGAGGACCTCGATGGGGAGCTTACCCGATGGAAAGCCAACGATGTTGAGCACCGTGAGCGGCTCGCCGCCCATGGCGTAGACGTCTGAAAGTGCGTTCGCGGCAGCGACCTGCCCGAACTGATACGGATCGTCGAGGATCGGAGCGAAGAAATCGACTGTCTGTACGAGCGCCACGTCGTCGGACAGCACGAAAACCCCCGCGTCGTCGAAGGTCTCGCGACCGACGATGAGGCGCGGATCGGTCCGGTGGGGGAGCGCGGCAAGCGCGCGCGAAAGGTCACCCGGACCCAACTTGGCGGCTCAACCAGCGCAGCGCGCAAAAGCTGTCAGCCGGAACAGCTCTTCACGCGTGGGATTCACAGTCATCGGGAGGGGTTAGGGATCGACCGGCGTCGCGGTCGATCGTTAGGCACGCCGCGGGAGGGCCGCGATCGCATCGATCTCGACGAGCACGCCGCGTGGTAACGCAGAGACCTGAACGGTCGAACGCGCGGGACGCGCGGAGCCGAGGGCGCGCGCATAAACCTCGTTCACGCGCGGGAAATCGTTCATGTCATGAAGGTAGACGGTCGTCTTCACGACGTCCGACCAGGAGGCGCCGGCCGCGTCGAGAATCGCCTTGAGATTGGCGAGCACGCGCTCGGACTGAGCGACGACGTCGCCGGCAACGATCTGCCCGGACGCGGGATCGAGGGCGATCTGACCCGCCGTGAAGAGAAACCCATTGGCGATGGTGGCCTGCGAGTAGGGGCCGATAGCCGCGGGGGCGTTGTCAGTCTGAACAGGCGTCAAGCTCACGAGACGATCTCCGATGGTGGAGGCACTGAAATCGAGCACGATCTCACGGCGGGATGATATCGGAAGCTGGCACTTCATTGTAGGGCTGGCGCGTCGGCGCTCGGGAGCGCGAAGAGACGTCTCGCGTTGGCCGCTACGAGCGCGCCGAGCGATTCGCTGGATGCAGCCCGCGCGGCCGCCAGACGCGCAACCGTGTGCGCAACCCAGGCGGGCTCATTTCGCTTACCGCGGTTCGGCACAGGCGCGAGGTAGGGCGAATCCGATTCGGCCAGAACGCGATCGTCCGGGACGAGGCGAAGGAGCTCTTCATCCTTCCAATTCCTGAAAGTGATGATCCCGCTGAACGACACGTACCATCCAACGTCGAGCGCGGCGCGGGCGAGCGCGGCGCTGCCGGTGAAGCAATGCAGCACTCCGATTACCCCGAGGCGACCAGCCTCCGCGACGAGTGCGCGCGTGTCTTCCTCGGCATCGCGGGTGTGCACGACGAGGGGAAGGCGGAACCGGAGCGCCAGATCGAGCTGCCACTCGAAGACGGCGCGCTGCGTCTCACGCGGTGAGTTGTCGTAGTGGTAATCGAGCCCGCACTCCCCAACAGCGCGGGCTCCGGCGCGCAGCAGTTCCTCAAGGATAGGCAGGTCACGCTCGCGGTTGGCGAATGCGGCGTCGTGTGGATGCAACCCCGCGGTAAAAAAGACAAAGCCCGGATGCGCCTCCGCGATGGTCCGAGCTCGTGCCGCCGCGGCCAGAGACTCGCCGATGCAGACGACGGCAGCTGCTCCAACAGCATTCGCCCGACGGATCACCTCGTCGCGGTCGGGATCGAACGCCTCGTCGGCAAGGTGAGCGTGGCTATCGATGAACTCGATCACAGAAAAAAGAGAACCGCCGTGACGGCGGTTCTCGTTGTGGTGCTCACCGGTTGCAGCGGATCAACGGCCCGCGACGGCGCTCTCCGGACGCGAGCGCCGACGTTCCTCGGCCATTGCGCGCGCGGTGCCCTTCCCTTCAGAGCTCGTGGGACGCGGCCACTTGCGCTCGATCCAGAGGAGCAATGCACCGGCGACGTAGATGGAGCTGAACGTTCCGGTGAAGATACCGAACGCCATGATCCAGGCGAACGGCCGGATCACCTCGCCGGCGAAGAAGAGGAGAGCGAGCGTAGCGGCCAGAGTCGTGGCGTGAGTCAACACGGAACGCGGCAGCGTCTCGTTGATGGAGCGGTTGAGCACATCACGCAGCGACTCCTTGCGCTGCTTTCGCAAGTTCTCACGCACGCGGTCGAAGATGATGATCGTGTCGTTCAGGGAATACCCGATGACGGTGAGAATCGCGGCGACGACGGTGAGCGACACCTCGAGGCGGAGCATCGCGAGGAAGGCGAGGGTGGTGAGCACGTCGTGCGCCGTAGCGATGACGGCAGCGAGGCCGAAGCGCCACTCGAAGCGCACGGCGAGATAGATCAGCGTGACCGCGAACGAGATGAGGACGGCGAGTGCGGCCTTGGTGCGGAGCTCGGCTCCCACACGGGGGCCCACAAACTCGCTCCGTCCGACTGCCACATCGTTCCCATACTTCTGGCGCAGAGCCCTCCCGATGTACGTCGCCGTGCTGTCGCCGGCTGCCGCGGTCCCTGAACCGGCATGGGGCTGCGCCCGGACCGTGTACTCCGTATCCGATCCGAACTTCGTGATCTCGGAATTCGGATAGCCTGCCTGATCGACGGTCGCTCGAATGTCGTCGATGTGCGGCGGGTGCTTGAAGGCCACCTGCATCAGCGTGCCGCCGGTGAACTCGATGCTGTAGTTCACGCCGTGGATCGCGAGGAAGCCGAGACCAACGATGATCCACGCGATCGTGAGGATCGCCGCCTTCTTCCAGTGCCGGATGAAGTCGTACTTCGTGTCGTGAAGAATGCGAAGCATTGGCAGCCCCTTAGATGCTCAGCGTCTGGGCGCCGCGTGAGCGCTGCAGCCAGATCATGTAGAAGGTGCGGACGACGAAGATCGACGTGACGAGGGATGCAACGATGCCGGCGATGAGCGTGACGGCAAATCCCTTCACCGGTCCCGTGCCGTACTGATACAGGACCGCCGCAGTGAGAATGGTGGAGACGTTGGAGTCGATGATCGCTGGCATCGCGTGGCGGAAGCCCTCATCGATCGCCGTGCGTACCGTTTTTCCGCGTTCGAGCTCCTCGCGTATGCGCTCGAAGATGAGCACGTTCGCATCGACGGCGATGCCGATCGAGAGCACGAAGCCCGCGAGCCCGGGCAGCGTGAGCACGGCGTCGAAGCCGGCGAGAATGGCAAGCGTGTACAGAACGTAGAGCGCCAGACCACCGACGGCGAGCACACCGGAGAATCGGTAGTAGGACAGCATGATGACCACGACGAGCGTGACAGCGATGGCGCCCGCCCGGAAGCCCTTGTTGATCGAATCCTGACCCAAGCTCGGCCCGATGGTGCGAGTTTCCGCGACACGAAGCGGAACGGGCAGCGCGCCGGCGCGCAGCACGAGCGCGAGGTCCTGCGCATCGCGAATGTCGCGTCCCTGCCCCATCGTGATCTGACCGCTCGTTCCGATGGCGCTCTGAATGATCGGGGGGCGACCCATGACACGACCGTCGAGAACGATCGCCATGTAGTCGTGCACGTGCCGGCCCGTCTCCGTCTTGAAGCGGCGGCCACCCGTGTTGTCGAGCGTGAACTGAACGATCGTGCCCTCGAGTGGCGACGTATTCGGCCGCGCGTCGGTCAGCGATTCACCCGTGACGATGGGCTTCGCGTCGACCACGTAAAAGAGCTTGTAAACCTTGTTCTGCAGAACCGTGGAGTCGTTGCTGGGCAGCATCTGCTTGCCCGGAGGCATCGCCGCCTGGACATCCGGCAGCGAGAGATAGCTCTCGACCTTCGGCGCGTTATCGCCGTCCACGAGGTACTCGCCCGGCATTCCGCCTGGGCTTTGCTGAATGAGGCTCGAGAACGGACCACCCGTGGTTGGAACGACAGCCGCAGCGGCGGTGTCCGTCTTCGTGCTGTCCTTCTTGCCGCCTGCTTTCGACGTATCGGTCTTGGCGGTATCGGTGCCCGTCAGAAGCCCCTGCAGGCCTTTCGAAGCGGTGGGCTGTGTTGGAGCAGCGGCGGTCCTGGTCGGTGCCGCGAGGCCCTTATCGCGAATGATCTGATCGAGACGCGGAAGAACGCGCTCCAGAGCCTGGGTCTTGTCGGTGATTCGGAACTCGAGGAAAGCCTGATCCTTGATGATCTGCCTGGCCCGCTCGGGATCCTGAATGCCGGGAATCTGAACGACAATCCGATCACTGCCCTGCTTCTGCACCACGGCCTCAGAGACGCCGATTCCCTCGATCCGATTCCGGACGGTCTTGAGGGCGCGATCGATAGCATCAGGGACCTTGTCTTTGCTGATCGCCTGCTTGGACTCGTCGACCTCGAGGGCGAGATACGTTCCGCCCTGCAGATCCAAGCCCTTTCTCAACGGGACATGGCGCTGGATGGTATCGCGCAAGATACCGTCGGCGCCGCGTTGCTGAACTTTCACATTGCGAGGGAACAGCGCCCAGAGAGAAACAAGGCAGAGCGCAACGATGGCGCCGATGCGGTACTTCAGATTGGACATGGCACTGCTGGAGGAAGGAGGGGTTTCGCGCAGCTTCTAAGGGTATCTCACGCCTTGATTTGAGTCAACGCGGCGCGCGCGGCGTGCTCGTCGGCGCGGAGCTGTGCGACGAGCGCGTCCGCCGAATCGAAGCGCATGGTGTCCCGCAGCCGGCTCACGAACTCGACGCGTACCGGCGAGCCGTACCAATCACCCATTGCATCGAACAGATGCACCTCGAGCGAGAGGGCCGGGTCGTCGAAGGTTGGCCGAGGGCCGAGATTCATCATTCCACCAAACGCGCCGCGTTCGGATTCGAGAAGGACCGCGTATACCCCGATCGGCGGAAGAAGTTTGCGTGGCGATCCGAGAGCGATGTTCAGGGTCGGGAAACCGAGGCGTGCGCCCCGCTGATCGCCGTGCCCGACCCGGCCACTGAAGGAGTAGCGGCGTCCGAGCGCCCGGCGAGCGTCCTCGAGATCGCCGTTGGCGATCGCGCGACGTATGGAGCTCGATGAAACAGCGGCGCCGGCGATCGACACCGCTTCCACCATGTCAACGGTGAAATCGAATTGCGCTCCCAGCCGCCGGAGCACACGGACATCGCCCGAGCGACCGCGACCGAAGCCATGATCGTGACCGATCAGCAGCTCGCGGAGGCAATAGCGATCGAGCAAGATCGTCTCGACGAACGCGGACGGGTCGAGCGCGGCGAGGGAGGGCGTAAACGGCAGGACGACGGCATAATCGACACCGCACTCGGCGACGAGCTCGAGCTTCTCCATAGTCGTCGACAGGAGCTGCGGCGCCGCGGAGGGATTGACGATCGCGAGCGGGTGCGGCTCGAAGGTTACGAGGACGCTCGGGAGGCTGCGCTCCGCGGCGCGGCGAGCGACACGTGACAGGATCGCGCGATGGCCAAGATGGACGCCGTCGAAAGTGCCGACGGTTATGACGGTGCCCAGCGACAGCCGTGGCAACGCGCGGGTGCTCGTGAGTTCACTCATCGTGCATAACGAGGCACGGGCGGAGCAGGCTGCCTTCTCTACGCGCAATGGCGACGAGCTGGTCGCCCGAGTCCAGCAGGGCGACGAGAGGAGCCTCAATGCCAGCGGCGACGGCGTTTCCATGGCGCACCCGCCGCAGCTCCTCCTCGCCGAGTAGCTGCGTCGGCAGATGAGGAATCGCTAAACGCAGCGGCCGAACCGCCGCGGTGCGATCGCGATCGAGGTCGTCGAGGGTGACGGCTTCAGCCACGTCGAACGGACCGCTTCTGACGCGGCGCAACGCAGCCAGATGGGCCGCGCTGGTCGCGGCGCGACCCAGGTCGCGGGCGAGCGCTCGGACGTATGTCCCGCTCCCGCAAGAGATCGTGACCTCGAGCTCGGAATCGGTGCGGCGGCGAATGCGCCACGAATGTACGACCACCGGGACGGGGTCGAGGGCGAGTGGCGTTCCAGCACGAGCGGCGGAGTAGGCGCGACGTCCGGCAACCTGCTTCGCCGAATAGTCGGGTGGCGTCTGCAGCAGCGAACCGGTGAGGGACTCGATGGCGCGGTCCACGTCCGCCGGCTTGGGAAGCGCGGCTGCGCGGGTGACTTCGCCAGTGAGGTCGTCGCTCGTCGTTTCGGCGCCGAAGACGATCGTGGCGTCGTAGATCTTGGGCTCACCGGCGACGTATTGGGCGAGTCGAGTGCCGCGTCCAATTAGGAGAACGAGCAGGCCCGTCGCGAACGGATCGAGCGTCCCGGTGTGACCGACGCGCTTCGTGCCTAACGCTCGACGTGCGACGGCGACGACGTCGTGCGACGTCACGCCACGCGGCTTGTCGACGAGCAGCACCCCGTCAATCGCGCTCGTCCTCACCGGAGGGCGGCGGCGCATCCTTGAGTTGCGAGAGCAGCGTCTCGATCCGCGCGGCGCGCGCGATGCTCTCGTCGGGCTTGAAGACGATCTCCGGCGCGAGGCGCAGTCGAAGGGACCGCCCGATACGCGCACGGAGGTGGCTGGCGACACTGGCGAGCCCGTCGGCGGTTGCGGCGCGCTCGGCTTCGGAGCCATAGATGCTCACATAGACGGTCGCGACGCGGAGGTCGCGCGACACGTCCACGCCAGTCACGGTGACGAGGCCGACGACGCGAGGATCCTTGACGTCCTGGTTGAGGAAGGTCGCGACTTCTTCCCGAATCGCCGCGGCAACCCGATCCGGCCGACGGTTGGTGCTCGCCATCAGAGAAAGCTCGTGGCAGTGTCCACGATGCGGCAGAGCGGATTGCTCTCGACGAATCGATCGACGGACTCGAGGACGGATGCGGCATGACGCCGCTCGGCGGAGACGAGACAGATCGTCAGCTCCGCGGACTGCCATGCGTCATGGCGGCCCGTCTCGGCAACGGAGACGTTGAACTCGTTATGCAGCCGATCTTTCAAGCTCTTGAGCACCGACCGCTTGTCCTTGAGCGAATGAGCGCCCGGGAGGTGCAGCTCGTACGAGCGGACACCGATGACCACGTGCTCGAGCCGACGCCGGCGATCAGCCGGCGGTCGACTCGAGGGTGCGCGCGACCTGCTCGGTGCGATAGCACTCGATGACATCGCCGACCTTGAGGTCGTTGAAGTTCTCGATGCTGATGCCGCACTCAAAGCCTTCGCGCACCTCGCGCACGTCTTCCTTGAAGCGACGGAGCGACGCGATCGTGCCGTCGTAGATCTCCACGCCATCGCGGATGATGCGCGCACGACCCTGGCGGTTGATGACGCCGCTGCGCACGGAGCAGCCTGCGATCGTGCCGAGGCGGGAGATCTTGAAGACCTCGCGCACCACCGCCTCGCCGGAGATGACCTCGCGCTGTTCCGGACGGAGCAGGCCCTCGAGCGCGGCGCGGACGTCGTTTACCGCCTCGTAGATGATGCGGTAGAGCCGGATGTCCACACCCTCACGTTCCGCAGCGGTGCGGGCATTGTTGTCCGGCCGTACGTGGAACCCGAGGATGATCGCCCCGGACGCCTTCGCGAGGAGAATGTCGCCTTCGGTGATGGCGCCGACGCCGCGATGGACGATCTCGACTTTGACTTCGCCCGTGGAGAGCTGTACGAGCGCGTCCGCGAGCGCTTCGGCCGGGCCGCCCTGGTCCGCCTTGATCAGGATGCGGAGGGTGCGCTGCTCGCCCGCCGCCGACTGCGCCATGAAGTCCTCGAGCGAGACTCCGCCTCGCGACGTCCGGCGGCTCTTCGCCTCACGATCGAGACGCTGACGACGCTGTGCAACGTCACGAGCGGCAGTGGCATCTTCGACAACGAGGAATTGATCGCCGGCCATGGGCACGCCCTCCATGCCGAGCACCTGCACTGGAGTCGCAGGACCAGCGGACTTAACCGGCTTGCCGCGCTCGTCAAGCAAGGCGCGGACGCGTCCCGAGAAGAGACCGCAGATGAAGTCGTCGCCGACCTTGAGGGTGCCATTACGGACCAGCACCGTCGCGACGGGACCCTTGCCCGGAT
>JAJKIR010000026.1 GCA_021154325.1 Gemmatimonas sp. | reverse complement strand
TGGACCCGAGCAGCACCGCGCGCGCGCGTGCGACGCCTCGAATGTTCAGTATGCGCATTTATGAATTCTCAGAACCCGAGGTTGAAGCGAATCGTGTAGTAAGTCGGAATACCGAGCGTCTGGAACTCCTCGCCTGGCGCGTTCGCGGCAGCGCCGCTCTCGCCCGCGAGGCGGTCGATCTCCGGATCGATGCCACGGTACTTGGTCCACAGGTGCAGGTTGCGCGCGGCGAAGTTGAGTGACGCGGAACGCGAGCGGAGATACCTGCCCGCCCAGCTCTCCGGCAGATTCCACGTCGCCGTGAACTCACGCCACCGGATGAACGACGCCGGCTGGAAGAAGCCGTCGAGCGTCTTCGACGGATCGTCGCGAGTCGCAACGACCATTGCCTGCTCCTCGAGCGAGGCGCGCGGAACGATCTTGCCGTTCACGACCTCCGCGTTCATCAGCCCGTTGCAGTTCTGGCGGCTGACGCAGCGGATGCGCTCCGTGTTGTTGTACCACTTGTAGCCGCCCTTGTAATCGAAGAGCGACGCGATGCGGAGCTTGTGCCCGAAGAGATCGATACCAGGCTGCAGCGACCCCAGATAACGCGGCGAGGAATACCCGCGGAAGATCGGGTCCGCACCGACGAACACTTCGTTCTTCGCCGGATCGTCGCTGTGGACGAGGACGCCGTCACCGTTCTTGTCATCCCAGCCGGTGATTGGCTGAGCCCAGAACCCGAACAGCGGGTAGCCCGCAACCGCGCGCCAGGTTGTGTTGATCTGCGCCGGAACGGGACCGAGGCTCACCAGCTTGTTGTCGTTCATCGACGCGCTGACCGTGACGTCGAAGCCGAAGCTCTTGCGGTCGATGATCTGGGTGTTGATCGCCAGCTCGGCACCGGCGTTCTTCACCGAGCCGATGTTCTCCTTCACGGTGTTCGCGGCGCCCGCGGATGGGGCCACGATCGCGTCGATCAACGCGTCCTTCGTCGTCTTGCTGTAGTACGTGAGCTCCGAGTGCAGGCGGCGGCTCAGGAAGTCCATGTCGAAGCCGCCCTCGAATTCCGTCGTGCGCTCGGGCTTGAGATTCGGGTTGCCCAACGCCGTGAACGTGGCGCCGGCGATGTCGGCCTGCCTGAGGCTCGCCGTGATGCCGCTGAAGTAGCGGAGCGCGTCGTTCGGTCCGGGCTGAACGCCGGCCGCGCCATACGCCGCGCGAACACGGAACTGGTCGAGCCAGGATGGCTTCGGGAAGAACGACTCGTCCGAGGCCAGCCAGGAGATGCTCGCCTTCGGATAGAAGACGCGCTGGAACTTGGTGCCGAACGCGCTGTTCTGGTCGGAGCGAACGGCCCCGGTCAGGAAGAGGCGGTCGCGAAAACCGACCTGCTCCTCGACGAAGACGCCGAACGTCTTCGTGAGCGTCGTCGATTCCGTGGCCGACTGAGAGGCGCCGGAGTTCGGCGTCTGCGTGCCCGGCGTGATTTGACCGCCGAACGCGTCGTTCTGATCGAGCTGATAGTTCACGAACTGCGCGCCGAACGTCGTGCGCGAGTTCAGCGTCGGCGTCGGATTGAAGGTCTCGGTGCTGCCCAGGTCGAATGAGAAGTTCCGGAGACCGGTGCGGATGTCTTCCTTGAAGCCGAGGCGATAGGTGGAGCTGACCGGCGGGCCCTGACCGTTGCGATTCAGGTTCAGGTCGACGCGGCTGGTGTAATCGAGACCGACGTTCGCACGGTTCTGCATCCAGCTGAACGGACGCCAGTTCGCGTTGCCGCTCGTGATGAAGCGGTTGAGGCGCTGCTCGTTGAGCTCCTGGAAGGTGTAGCCAGGCGTCCACGCACGATACCCGTGCAGCGGCGTGCCGAGGCCAGACACCGTACCGTTGTTCACGTAGCCCGCGCCGCCGTAGATCTGCGAGCCGATACCCGCCGTCGCGTTCGATTCCGTGGCGTAGCGCGTGTTGACATGGATCAGGTTGCCGGTGAAGCCGAGATCGAGCTTCGGCGACACCGAGGTATTGAGATTCGACCGGAAGCTGTACTTGTACTGATCGTTCGGGTGCGAGACGTTGTCCGGGATCGGCGTGCCTGCGTCGTTCAGCCGCTGCGCCTCGAACCCGGGCAGCTTGAGGACGCCCTGCTCGTCTTCGCGCTCGCCAGAGATGAAGTAGCGGAGCGACTCCGTACCGCCCTGGACGTTCGCGCCGAACTTGCTCCGGTGGCCAGTCCCAAGTGGTGTCGCGCTCGGGTCATGGAAGGGGCTGTACTGCCGCAGACTGTCCGGGACGCAGCCGCCCGTCGCGATGACGGGCATCGTGCACTCGCGATAGGTCGCGGGTGTCGCGGCGAGGTGTCCCGCAATCGTGTAGTTCCACGGGTAATCGCTGTTGTCCTGCAGCAAGCCACCCTCGGCCCAGCCATTCCAGCGCGCGGCGCCGGCTCGACCCTTCTTCGTCGTGATGACGATGACGCCGTTCGCGGCGTCGGTGCCATACAGCGTCGCCGCCGACGGGCCCTTCACAATCTCGATGTTCTCGATCTCGTCGGGGTTGATGTCGTTGGCGCGGTTCGGCTGCGCACCGCCCGTGAAGAGAGCAGACGAGCCGGTGTTGCTCGTCATGCGGATGCCGTCGATGATGTAGATCGGGTCGTTCGCGAGGCTCAGCGAGTTATTCCCGCGAATTCGCACCCGCGAGCCGCCGCCGACCTGCGAGCCGCCGGTCACCGAGACGCCGGGCGTACGTGACGCCAGCACGTCCTGGATGTTGCTCACCGGCGATGTCTCGACGACCTTGGCCGCGTCGATGGTGCCGATCGCGTTACCCTGCTCGACGCGACGCTGCTCGCCCGTGGCGGTCGTGACGACTTCTGTCAGCCTGACGACGACGGGAGTCATCGTGAAGTCCAGGGTGACGGCTTCACCAGCCGCGAGCTGCACCGGCTTCTTCTGCTCCTCGTAGCCAACGCGGAGAACGCGGACGGTGTAACTCCCCGCCGGAACGTTGCGGATGGCATAACGCCCGTCCTGTGCTGCCGTCGCGAACAAGCTCGTGCCAACGAGCACAACGCGCGACTCCTGGAGCGGCTCACCGCTGCCGGTAGCGGTAATCCGGCCAGTGATGCTGCCTTGCTGTCCTTGCGCGATGGCGGCGCTGGTGGCGAGCACTCCGAGGGGAAGTGCACACCACGCCAGAAGCCGCTTCGCGACCGTGCGTGGAAGACCCATGACGCGTACCTGTGTGTGGGTAGGGTGGGGCAACGGGACCAAACGACAGTGACGAGACACACCAGCAGTCGAGTGCTGGGGACCCGACCTAGAACTCAGCATGAGGTCTCGGGGGTCACTGTCGAGGCGTCAATCTACTGTAAGGACAGTGAATGTGAAACGGTCAACTTTGTGTTCTCGGTGTCCACCGAGCGGGGATCACCTTGTCCTGTCGTGAGATGGGCGCACGGCAAAAAACGTTAGTGTTGGCACTCGTTAAGCGCTCTCGCCTAACAATTGACCGGTCCGCAACGTCTGATTATCGGCGCTTCAGGTCGCACAAAACTGTAACCAATCCGGCTTCCGAAGAGTTCGTTCCGTCCCAGCCGTGATCGCCCCGCGGCAGATCGAAAAGAGCAAAGGAGTACGGATTTTACTGATTTTTCGGATTAAACGGATCGCTCCTCGGCGCGTGGAGCTCCATGCACCACGCGCCGAGATGAACACTTGTGAACGGCACACCAGCCGAGCCCTGGTCAAGAAGGTTCCCGAGGCCGTTCCCAAAGAAGATCGTCCGGGCCCGTACCACGAGGTGCTCTCGCGCCACCACGGACGATCCGTTCAATCCGTAAAATCCGTAAAATCCGTAAAATCCGTATCCCTGCCGTTCCGGCCCGGCGCAAATATCTCGATCCCGGGGTCCGCGAAGCTCCGCAGCCGTTCTCCGCGTGAGCCCGCGCCACCGCCGTTGAATGGCAGTGGCGCGGGGGCACGAAGGGAGCTAGCTCTTCCGCGGCTCGAGAATCTCCGAGATCCGATGATCGGCCCCGGCGAGGTGAAGCTGCGTCTCACGATCAGCCGCCTTCGGAGTCGCGCGCCGCACCTCTGCCTGCAACGTGACAAGCTCGCCCCGGAGCTCCGATTTCGCGTCCTCTGACAGGGGAGCCTGCGGCTGACCGAAGCCGAGGCCACCGCCGCCACCGGGGGCTGGCGTCACGGCCGTCGGAGGATTGAGCTTCCGATCGATCGCCGTCAGGAAATTATTCTGCAGCTGTCGCCGATAGGCATCGACCTTCGGCGCGCCCTCGGTCAGCTCACCCCAGATTCCCTTGCGCAGATCGTCGAGCATGTCGGCGAGCGAGTAGACCTCACCGCTGCCCTTCGCCAACGCTTCCTGCTCGAGCAGCCGGTTCAGGCGACTGTCGGTGAGCACGGACGCGAGCACCCGATTCTGGGCACTGCCTATACGCGCCAACATCCCTTCCGCCTCGATGCGCGACGCGATGTCCGGCCGGATCAGATAGCTCGGGGTCTTGAAGACTTCCTCGTTGAGGAAATGCATTGCCTCGACCTGACGCGCCCTCGTGATCGGGGTGTAAACCGCGCCTGGCTGGCCGCCTGCCTTGTACTGCACCGCGCCGCCGGCGATGAGAGTCGCCACGTGGCCTGCTTCCGTTCCCCACTGACCTACCGTGCGGTCGTAGAGCTCCTTGAGCAGCTCGTTGTCCTCACCCTGACGCGTGCCCGCGCTCGGGATGTAGCCGATGACCCGCGCGATGTTCTTGAAGCCGAGCCGAGTGGACTTCACCGGATCGGCGTCGCCGACGGCCTCGCTGAGCGTGCCGTACTGACCGAATGCGTTGTTGCCGGAGAAGCGATACCAGGGAACCGTGTCCTGCATGCGCGTCCACTGCTCCAGCGTCGCGCGCTCGTCCTCTGCCGACTCCGCGGGAATCTCGCGGTAGCCCCACATGATCGTGTACTTGTCCCACGGACCGACGCGCGGTGTGATGTCGCTGAGCGGAATCCTGTCTTCCGGCTGCGCGACGTAGTTCATCCGCGAGTAGTCCATAATGCTCGGGCTGTGCCCCATCCTGTGAACCCACGAGGCACTGCGCACACTATCAGCCGGATATGTCGAGCTCCCGATCTGGTCGTGCTGCAAGCCTAACGTGTGGCCGATCTCGTGGGCGACGCCCCACTCCAGCAGCTTGCCCATCAGGGAATCGGGGAAGGGGATTGTCCGGGCGCGCGGATCCACCTGCGCCGCCTGCGTGAAGTACCACGCCTGCATCAGCGAGATGAGGTTGTGGAAGATGCGCGACGAGCCGTTGAGGATTTCGCCTGTGCGCGGATCGCTCACGTGCGGGCCAACCGAGTTCTCGACCGTCGACGGAAGCCAGCGCACCATCGTGTGGCGAATGTCTTCCGGCGACCAGTCGGGATCATTTGCCGGGACCTCGCCCGGGATGATGCCGTTCTTGAAGCCGGCCGCCTCGAACGCCGGCTGCCAATCGAGGATCGCCTGGCGAATGTACGGCTGCCACTGCTTCGGCGTCGCCGGGTCCACGTAGTAGACGATCGGCTTCTTCGGGTAGCAGAGATTCCCCTCCCTTCGATCAGAACATTCTAAACGCCAGCGGGTGATGTACTCCTTCGTCACCGCGCGCTGGTCGCGGCTTCCGAAGTCGACCGTTCGCACGCTGAAGAAGCCGATGCGCTCGTCGGCGCGACGCGGCGCCATCGCCTGTTCCGGGAGCCTGACGATGCTCCAGTGAGCGACGACGCTCTGCGCCTGCTGGCTGGCCGCCGCGCCGCCGGCTCCGCCCGCGCGGCCCGCCGCCGCTGCGGCGCCGGGTACGCCCGTCTGCGTCGCCTCGATCTCGACGTTGTCTGGAAACGCGAGCGCGCGCTCGACGAACGATCGCGTCGCGTCGATGTTGCCGCGGATCGCGGAGATCTCCGGCACGTTCGTGGTGAAGAGGCGCGTCACGTCGACCACGGCCGAGCTGTCCTGACCGTACGACTCGACGTTGAGCACGGCGATGATCGGGCCGTAGTTGGAGTGCTCGACCGCGCGATACACGTTGAGCGATGTGTCGGCCGTAATCGCGAACGACGGCGAGCGGAGCACGACGCGATTGCCGCTTCGCTCCCACCGCAGCGTCCGCTCGGCGAACTGATCGCCAGCGTAGTCGCCAAAGCCGCCGCCCGGTCCGCCGCCTCCGCCATTTCGGCCCTGCGGGGTCGGCGCTGCCGCGAAAGCGTACCGCCCGACGAGCAGCTCGTCCTTGCCCATCTCGCGGGCGGGGATCTCGAAATACAGCCGGTCGCCCACGCGGTGGACCGCGAACATGCCGCGGCGAGTCACCGCCTCCCGCGTGATCACTCTATTGTAGGGCCGCGGCCGAGCCGTGCCGAATCCGGTCCCACCTCCCACACCTCCGGCGCCGCGCTCCTGGCTGTCGGCAGCGGCAACGGCGCCGGCACCCCGATTCGGTGCCTGGGCTGGGTTCTGGGACGGCGATGGTTGCGTCGCTGGCGGTGCTTTCGTGCATGCGGCGACCACACCGGCGACGGTGAGGGCAAAGGCGGTTTTCTTCATGATTGTGGCTTCGACAAGGGGGTCCGCGGAGAAATGGGCGCGCGACGTCGGTCGGCCCGAGCGGAACGTGGGCACGATGTGCCGCTTGGATAAATGACGGGGGTACCCGGAAAGCTCAAGCCGCGCGCCTCACGCATCGCCACGACTGGCGGCCACTTCGGCACAGGACAGTGGAAGAATCCAGCGCTCGCGCCGACCTTGCCGCCGCGTCAGCAACTTCAGCTGCCGGTCCCCATTCTCGGCCAAAAAATGCTCTCAGCACACGGAGTAGCGGCTCTTACGCTCCTCGCCCTCGGCGTCGGTTTCGGCGCCATTCGTGAGCACACCGCGCCACCGGAGTCGATGTTCCGCGGGGGCCCAGCGCACCAGGGCGTCTACCACGGCGGCGGTCCAACGCTGCTCGGACTGGCCTGGCGCGCACCGACCGATGGCGACGTGGTCTCGTCGCCGGCAGTGGCGAACGGCACCGTCTTCGTCGGCAGCGGAGATGGACATCTCTACGCGCTCCAGCTCGCGACGGGCGAGCGGCGCTGGCGCTTCGACGCCGGGAGCGCGGTCGCGTCATCGCCGGCCGTCGGCGGTGGACTCGTTTACGCCACGGCCCGTGATGGGAGTATCTTCGCGGTGGACACCGCAACCGGCGCCCGGCGCTGGCGCCTAACGACTCAGCCCGAGCTGCCGCTCCCGTGGGGTCACGAGAGCGGCGATTACTTTCTCTCCTCACCGGCCTACGTCGATGGCACCATCGTCGTCGGGGCCGGAGACGGCGCCGTCTACGCGCTCGACGCAACGACGGGAAAGCAGAAGTGGCGCGCACAGACGGAGGGTCGTGTTCGCGCGTCGCCCGCGGTCGCGAACGGCCGGGTCTACGCGGCATCGTACGACGGGCGCGTCTACTGCTTCGACCTGACGAACGGCGCACTCCGCTGGCGCTATGACACCGAGGGCGTCGGCCTGCGCTCCGGATCATTCGGCTTCGATCGCCGGAGCATTCAATCGTCGCCCGCGGTGGCGGACGGCCTCGTCTACGTCGGCGCGCGGGACGGCTTTCTCTACGCAATCGGCGCCAACGATGGGAAGCTGCGCTGGCGCGTCGATCACAAGATCTCATGGGTGATCACGTCGCCGGCCGTCAGCGAACGCGTCGTCTTCGCGGGGAGCTCCGACGCACACTTCGCGCAGGCGCTCGACTCGTCAGGCACCGAGCGGTGGCGCTTCAACGCCGACGTGCCGGTCTGGTCGTCACCGGCGGTGGCCGACGGCATCATCTACTTCGGCGACGGCGCCGGCCGCATTCACGCTGTCGAGCGGGACACGGGCAAGGAGCGGTGGATGTTCCGCACCGGCGCGCAAGTGTTCTCGTCGCCGGTGATCGCCGGGAATCTCGTGATCGTCGGCAGCAGCGACGGCGGGGTCTACGCGCTGCGTACCGGCTCGGGCCCGGCGATCAAGCGCGCGGTCTTCTTCGACAGCACGTACGTGAAGGCCTCAACCGTTAGGCAGCCGGAGGTCGCGGCGCGCTACTTCGCGAATCGCGGCTACCAGACGCTCGACGCCACCGCGCTCGTCAGGTTCCTTGCGGACCGGATCGCCGACCACGCCCCGAGCGTGATCGTGTTCGCCGTCGATTACCCACCAGCGGCGATCGTTGCGGCGCCGCTCGCACAGTCACTCCTCCGCCGCTATCTCGACGCGGGCGGCAAGGTCGTCTGGCCGGGCAAGCCCCCGCTGATCTTCCCGATGGATCTCGCGACCGGCAACTATCCGCCAATGACGTCGATGAGCTGGTCCGCGCCTAACGAGTTGCTCGGCGTTCCGCACGACGCCGCGATCTTCGACATGCGCGGTGTGCGCGCGACGGCGGCCGGGCTCCGCTTCGGGCTGCCGGCGCGCTGGCGCGACTCCTGGTCCGTCGCTCCGTCCGGCGTCACGACCGTGCTCGGCCTCGACGAATCGGGCCTCGCCGCCGCGTGGATCAAACGGTACGGCGGCGCACCCGGCACCGGATTCGTTAGGGTCCCAGGCGATGATCCGATGACGATGTACCTAGCCGCTGAAAACAGTCCATAGCTATCAGTCCATAGTTATCAGGGAACAAGGAAATCGGGCGCGCGTTGCGCGCCCGCTTCCGCATCAGGTCGCCGTTCTCGGCGCGCTCTTCCCGGCGCGCTCTTCCCGGCGCGCTCTTCCCGGCGCGCTCTTCCCACCCGCCGTTCCGGCCCGCATTTCTTTGCGGTCTTCTGGCACTTTCCACTCTTGACGCCGAGTGGTTCCAATTGCAGCCTTGCCCGCCGTTAGGTCCCCCTTCCCACCTGAGGCACGCATGACTCGCTTTACTTCCTGGCTCGTTGCCTCGCTCGTCGTCTGCTGCGCCGCCACCGCACAAGCGCAAACACGCACCGTGCAGGGCAGCGTTCACGACGCGGACACGGGCGAACCACTGGTCGGTGCGCAGATCACCGTCAAGGGCAATCCCACCGTCGGCACGATGGCCCGCGACGATGGCAACTTCTCTATCACTCTGCCGACGCAGGACGTCGTCCTCCTCGTCAAGCGTATCGGCTACCCGCAGCGTGAGGTGCCCGTCGCGAGCGGCACGACGACGATCACCGTCGTCATGCGCAAGGACGTCCTCAAGCTCGATCAGATCGTTGTCACCGGCCAGGCAACGGGAATCTCCCGACGCAACCTCGCGAACTCCGTCGCCAGCGTCGACGCCGAGCAGCTGACGAAGGTGCCGGCGGTGAGCATCGAGAACGCGCTGCAAGGCAAGGTTGCCGGCGCGCAGATCCAGCAGAACACCGGCGCACCCGGAGGCGGCAATCGCATTCGTCTCCGCGGCACCTCGTCGATCCTCGCCAACGCGACGCCGCTCTACGTCGTCGACGGCGTCATCACGAGCGACGTCGCGATCGATGCCGGAAGCAACAAAGTCACGAAGGCGTCGGGCTCGGGGATCACCGCGGCCGGCCAGGAGAGTCCGGACAATCGCATCGCCGATCTGAATCCGGACGACATCGAGAACATCGAGGTGCTCAAGGGCGCGGCTGCTGCGGCGATCTACGGATCGAAGGCGTCTGGCGGCGTCATCATGATCACGACCAAGCGTGGACGCGCCGGCGCGTCCGAGTTCTCCATCCGCTCGAGCTTGAGCACCGCACGCCTCGCGTCGAAGCAAGGCTCTCGGACCTTCCCGAGCCTCGCGGCGGCCAAGGCCACCTTCGATCTCGGCAACACGCTCGGCGACGCGTTCTGGGCAACGGCGTACAATCCCGACAACCACTTCAGCTACGAAGACCTGATCTTCGGTGAGAAGCCGCTCAACTACGAGACGGCGGTCAACGTGAGTGGCGGCAGTGAGAACACGAAGTACTTCGTGTCGACGCTTCTCAAGCGAGACGACGGCATCGTCAAGAACACCTTCTCGGACAAGAAGAGCGTGCGCCTCAACCTGTCCCAGAACCTGAGTGCGAAGGCGACGCTCGATGTCGGTGCGGAAATCATGAGGAACTCGAACGATCGTGGGCTGTTCGGTAATGACAACTCCGGCAACTCGATCTACTACACGATCACGAAGATGCCGAGCTTCTTCGATTTTCGTCAGCGGGATGATGGTTCGTATCCGCTCAACCCATTCTATCCAAGCAATCCGTTCCAGACGATCGACCTGTTCAAGAATCGCGAGCTCGTGTGGCGGCTCGTGAATAGCGGACGGCTGAACTACAACGCCTTCGAGAAGGGCGCGCATCAGGTGCGGTTCAGCGCCGTCGGCGGCGTCGACGCCCTCACGCAGCGCAATGACATCTATTCGCCGCCTGAGCTGCAGTTCGAGCCGACGAACGACGGGCTACCGGGGACAGCGGCCGCCTCCTACGCGCAGAATATTCAGTACAATCTCAACCTCAACGGCGTGGACGTGTACACACCGAAGGGTTGGCTGTCGCTGACGTCCCAGCTCGGAACGCAGTACGAGGTGCGTGACCAGAGTATCGCGCGCACCGTCGGTCAGAACCTGCTCGGCGGATTGGACGAGCCGAAGGCCGGCACGGTGCAGAGTCTCGATAACTTCAAGCAGTACACCGTGGATTTCGGCGTTTTCGCGCAGACCGAGGCACTTCTCTGGGATCGCTTCCTGCTCACCGCCGGTATGCGTGCCGACCGCAGCAGCAACAACGGAAACTCCGACAAGTTCTACGTCTTCCCGAAGTTCGCGAGCTCGTATCGTCTCGCCTCGCCGAAGCCAGGGCTCCTCGATGAGGTCAAGCTCCGCGTCGCCTATGGCGAAACGGGCAATCAACCCCTCTACGGCCAGAAGTTCACGAACCTGACCTCGAGCAGCATCGCTGGTCTCGGCGGCTTCCAGCTGAGCGGCACGCGTGGCTTTGCCGACATTCGGCCCGAGCGGCAGCGTGAGCTCGAAGGCGGCGTCGATTTCGCCTTGTTCGGCAATCGCAGTCAGCTCGAGCTGACTGGATTCGAGCGCAACATCTCGGACCTTCTCATTCAGCGAACGCTCGCACCGACGACTGGTTTCTCGAGTGAGATCTACAACGGCGCGT
>JAJKIR010000025.1 GCA_021154325.1 Gemmatimonas sp. | reverse complement strand
CTCGCGAAGGAGCTTCTCTCGGACTTTCGCAGCGGCGACGCAAACGCCGTCGCTCGCATTCGCGCCGAGCTTCCCGACAAGCAGCGAATCGTCCTCGCCGACGCGCAGTTGGTTCTCGCGCGCGAGTACGGATTCGCGAATTGGGCAGCGTTACGCGCCCATGTCGCCGCGCAGCAGAAGCAGACCATTTCGGCCGAAGAGCGATTCCGGCGCGCGGTGCAGCATCACGATGCGGACGAGCTGCGTGCGTTGATTCCGTTGCGCGACGAGCTCCGCTCCATCATCGATGCGCCGGCATTCGGCTTCGACTCGCCGGCCCTCGTGCACGTCGCCGGGAGCGACGACGTCGAGATCATCGACGCGCTGCTCGCGCTCGGCGCGGATCCGAACCGGCGCAGCAGCTGGTGGGCGGGTGGGTTCCATCCACTACACTCGGCCGACGGTGCGGTTGCCGAGCGTCTCCTCGAGGGCGGCGCGATACCGGACGCCTGTGCTGCGGCGCGGCTCGACCGCATCGATCTTCTCCAGTCGATGCTCGACGCCGATCCGTCGCGCGTACATGAGCGTGGCGGCGACGGGCAGACGCCGCTGCATTTCGCGCGATCGCGCGCGGTGGCCGACCTGCTGCTCGAGGCGGGCGCCGACATCGACGCCACGGATCGTGATCACCGCTCGACGCCCGCGCAGTGGATGCTCGGCGACGCGCAGGATCCGGCGAAGTCGCGGCTGTCGCTGGCGCGCTATCTCGTCGAGCGGGGCGCGTCGGCCGACATCTTTCTCGCGGCCGCGCTGGGCCTAACGAGTCTGGTGAGAGAGATGCTCTCGCGCGATCCATCGTTGCTGACGCTGCGCACGGGGCGCGGCGCCTATGCCGAGAAGCCGCCGAGCAGCTATCACATCTATTTCTGGACGATCGGGCAGAATCTGACGCCACTGCACGCGGCGGTGCACTTCCACCAGAACGAAACGGTGGCGGTGATGAGAGAGCTCGCATCACCAACGCAGCGGTTGCTGCTCGCGTGTCACGCTGGAGATCGCGGCGAGGCGCTCGCAATCACGCGCGCCAATCCGGGACTCGTCGCGAGCCTAACGGGCGACGATCGACGCGCGCTCACCGACGAAGCGTGGCTTGCGAATGCACCGGCGGTGGAGCTGATGCTGGAGCTCGGCTTCGATCCGGGAGTACGGAGTGTCTCGGGACCGACGGGCGGAACGGCGCTGCACTGCGCGGCCTGGGAGGGTTCGGTGCCGTGCGTCGAGGCGTTGCTCCGCTACCCGTCAGGCCGCGCCCTCATCGAGACGCGAGACACGCAATACGGCGGCACGCCTCTCGGTTGGTGCCGCCACGGTTCGCTGAATTGCGGCAATCCGAACGCAGACCACGCGTCCGTCGCTCGGCTTCTCCTGACGGCGGGGGCGCGGATCGATCGGGACAGGAAGCTCGAGGCGTCTGACGCGGTGTTCGCGGTGATGAAGGAATTCGAAAGCTGAGCCGGCGCATTGACACCACTCATCATCGGCGGAGCGCCTGAAGAGGATCGATTTGGAGCGCACGTCGGGCTGGCAGCGCGCATGCGAGCGCCGCGACGGCAATGAGCGCGAGGGCGACGGACGCGAAGGTGAGGCCGTCTGTCGCCGGCGTTGCGAAGAGGAGGCTGCTCATCAGCTTCGTGACGGCGAGCGCCAGTGCGACGCCAACCACGAGACCGGCCGCGGCGATCGTTAGGCCCTGCCGCATAACGAGCCACACGATCGACGAGCGCTCGGCGCCGAGCGCGACGCGAACGCCGATCTCGTTCGTGCGCTGCGTGACGCCGTACGCGATGACGCCAGCCAGGCCAGCGCCCGTGATGACGAGCGCGAGCACGGCGAAGGAGAGGAGGAGTGCAGTCGTGACACGTGGCTCGGAAAGCGTGGCGCCGCGGACTTGATCCAGTGTCTGGATGGAAGCGACAGGCTGCTTGCTATCGATCTCGCGGACGGCGGCGCGGATGGCATTTCCCATCGGCGTCGGGTCGCCGTTGGTCCTCACGAGCACGCGGGTGTCGGTGCCGGTGTTCTGTGGATTGAAGAGCGGCAGATAGATCTCGTCGGTGATGTCCTTGGAGAGACTGTTCTGGTGAACGTCGCCGACGATGCCGCCGATGGTGAGCCAGTGCGCGCCGTTGTCGATGGAGATCTGCTGGCCGATGGCGTCCTTCCCGGGCCAATTCACGCGTGCGAGCCGCTCACTGACCAGAACCGTTTGCTGCGCCGTGTCGCGCGCGGCGTCGGAGAAGACGCTGCCGCGGAGGAGCGGAATGCCGATCGTCTGGAAGTAGCTGCTGCTCACGGCGGTGAGATCCGACTTGGGAAGGCGATCCGCGGCCACATCCGCACCGCGAATGCGGAACGGCGCCTGGAAGGATTGTTGGCTGTTGAGCGGGAAATCGCTGGACAATGCCACGGACTGGACGCCCGGCTGAGATGCAAGGCGCGCGGCGAGGCGATCGAGGAACGAGAGGATGAGCGGCGTCTGATTGGTGGTGACCGCGGGATTTGCATAACGAGTCCAGTCGAGATCGACTCGTGCGGAGATGACGTTCGTCGTGTTGTACCCGCCGTCGACGGCCTGGAGGCGCATCAGACTGCGGACCATCAAACCAGCGCCGACGAGGAGCACAAACGCGATCGCCACCTGCGCACCCACAAGGAAGCTGCGCACGCGGCCGTCGTCGCGACTCATCGTCGCGGTTGCCGCTCCGGCGCGCAGTGTTGCCGCGAGCGAGCGATGACCGCGCCGCAGCGGGGTGAGAGCGGCGACGAGCCCGACGACGACGCTGAGGACGAGCGCGAATCCGAGGACTGTCGGGTCGATCGCGATCTCCGCCGCACGCGGGGTGACGCGCGTCGCCAGGGACCGAAGGAGACCGAGTCCGCTGTATGCGATGAGCACGCCTAACGCGCCGCCGGTGAGACTCACGCAGAGACTCTCCGTCGCCAGCTGGCGGAAGAGCCTTCCGGAGCTCGCGCCTAACGCCTCACGCAGAGCGACCTCACGCTGAAGCCGCATCTGTCTGGCGAGCGTGAGATTGGCGAAGTTCGTGAGCGCGATGAGCAGCACGAATCCGGCGGCGGCGAGCAGGGTGAAGAAGAGCGGCCGCGATTGGGCAGTGAGCTCGTCGTGGAGTGAAGCAACCTGCGTCGTGAGCTTTCGCGCCTTCGGGTACGCCTCGGGATACTGTGCGTGCAGCCGCGACGCTACGGTTGAGACGTCGCTCGCGGCCTGCTCGACGGTCGCTCCGGGTGCGAGGAGCGCGAACTGCTGGACGAGTCGGCCGCGACGGTTGTCGAGGATCTGCGCGCGAAAGGGGCACGCACCCGCGGGCATCCAGATGTCGTTCGCGTCCGGATATGGCGGCAGCGGCGGCAGCACGCCGATGACGGTGTGCACCTTGTCGTTCATCGTGAATGTCGTGCCGACGACGCTCGGATCGCCGCCGAGCTTCTCCATCCAGAAGCCGTAGCTGAGCAGGACGACTGGTGGCGCGCCGACCGCCTCCTCGCCTGGACGGAAGGTGCGGCCGAGGAGGGGCTTCACGCCGAGCATGTCGAAGAAGTCGTCCGAGACGACACCGGTTTGAACGCGCCGCGGCTCGCCCTTGCTGTACAGCTGAAAGGGCATCGAGTGATACTCGGCGGTTCGGGCGAGGCTTTTCGTCTGAGCGCGGAAGTCCGCGATCTCGAGGACGGAGAAGCGCGCGTCGGGCGCCGTCGCCGACGGCTGCTTGACCCGTACGAGTCGGGCGTCGGCGGCATAAGGGAGGCGGCGGAGGAAGACGCCCCGCACCATACTGAATGCCGCGGTATTGGCGCCGACGCCGAGGGCAATGGTGACGATGGAAAGCGCGGTGAAGGCAGGCGTCTTTCGCAGGGTGCGGAGAGCGATGCGGAGGTCCATGCGAGTGGCGAGTGGCGAGTGGCGAGTGGCGAGTGGCGGGTGCGCTGTCGAGGACGGAGCGAAGGTACGGCTGGACATCGCGTCAGCGTTGACCGTCCGGTGCGAGAGATGTGCAGGAATTGTCTCGGCACACTTTGCTTACAGTCGTACCGCCGCATTGACAGAGCTAACTAGGCATAGCTAGCTATAGGATCATGGCGCGGCACAAGAACGACATCCTCCAGGGCACGCTCGTGCTGCTGGTGCTGAAGACGTTGGACGCGCGCGGGCCGATGCACGGCTACGCGATCACGTCGCATATCCAACGGGTGTCATCGGATCTGCTGCGGGTGGAGGAGGGGTCGTTGTATCCCGCGCTTCATCGGATGACGCAGGACGGTTGGCTCGAGGCGGAGTGGGGGACGACGGAGAAGAACCGCGAGGCCAAGTTCTACACGATCACAACCGCGGGGCAGAAGCAGCTGGCGCTGGAAGAGGAGAGCTGGACTCGGCTCCGCACTGGCGTCACGCGTGTGCTGCGATATGCGTAACTGCGGGCGGTGGAGCAGATCCCTCGCTTCGCTCGGGATGACAGGGGGTTCGCTCGGGATGACACCATAAGGGAGGCCTGCATGTCGTGGCTCGGGCGGTTGTGGAACCATCTGCGCGACGGCGCGGTGTCGACGGAGATCACGCGCGAGATGCGATTCCATCTCGCGGAGCGCGCCGACGATCTCGTCGCGTCGGGGATGGCCCCGGACGCGGCGCAGCGTGAGGCACGCCGGCGATTCGGCAGCCTCGCGTACCAGGGCGAGCGGACGCGTGAGCGTGATCTCTTCGGCTGGCTCGATACGCTCATCGGCGACGTGCGCTATGCCTTCCGCGCGCTGCGCACCGCGCCGGCTTTTGCGACGGTAGCGATTCTGTCGCTGGCGCTCGGGATCGGCGCGAACACGGCGGTCTTCAGCGTCATCAACGCGCTCGTGCTGCGATCGTTGCCGGTGAATCATCCCGAGGAGCTCCTCGCGGTGGTTCGCGGCGAGGGCGGGACGATCTTCACGAATCCGCTCTGGGAGGCGATCCGCGACCGGCAGGACGTGTTCAGCGGCGTGTTCGCCACCGGGATGACGAATTTCAATCTCACCACAGGCGGCGAGGCTCGGCGCGTCGACGCGAGCATGGTGAGCGGGGACTACTTCGCCACGTTAGGCGTGCGGCCCGTCGCGGGGCGACTGATCGCTCGAGCCGACGATTACCGCGGCTGTCCGGCCGTCGCGCTGCTGAGCGAGGGATTCTGGTCGAGCCACTATTCGGCAGATCCAGGCGCGATCGGGAAGTCGATTCTCCTCGACGGACATCCGTTCAACATCATCGGCGTCTCCGACGGGCGCTTCTTCGGCGTGAGCGTTGGCCAACGTCCGCAGCTCTTCGTGCCGCTCTGCACCGAGAAGATCATTCGCGGTGCCAACAGTCAGCTCGATGAGCGCAGCAGCTGGTTTCTGGAGATCGTGGGCAGGCCGAAGCCGGGGCTCACCCGAGCGCAGATCGAGGCCCGGTTCGCGACGCTCGCGCCGGACATCATCGAGGCGACGATTCCGTCGCACTGGCCGGGCGAGGGACTGAAGTACTATCGGAGCGCGAAGTTTCGCGTCGATGGCGCGGCCCGAGGCTTCTCGTTCGTGCGCGATACGTACGCGAAGGCGCTGTACGTGCTGATGGCGATCGTCGGACTCGTGCTCCTCATCGCCTGCGCCAACGTCGCCAATCTCCTGCTCGCGCGGGCCACCGTGCGACGACGCGAGATGGCCGTGCGCGTCGCGTTAGGCGCCGGACGGGCGCGGCTCGCGCGACAGCTCATCACCGAGAGCCTGCTCCTCTCGTCGATTGGGGCCGTGCTGGGGATCGCATTCGCCGTGTGGGGGAGTCGATTGCTCGTCAGGCTCCTGTCGCGAGGCGATGAGGGCGTCTCGCTCGATCTCGGCGTCGATCCGCGGATCCTGCTCTTCACGATCGGGGTCGCGACGTTGACCGGGCTTCTCTTCGGTCTCGTTCCGGCATGGCGCGCGGGACGCGTCGATCCGCAGGCGGCGATGAAGGCGCAGGGGCGTGGCGTCGCCGAAGGCCACAGCCGATTCGCGATGGGCAAGGCACTCGTCGTCGCCCAGGTCGCGCTCTCGCTCGTGCTGATCGTCGGCGCCGGGCTGCTCATCGGGAGCTGGCGAAAGCTGGCGACGGTCGATCCGGGATTCCGCAGCGAAGGCGTGCTTCTGGTGCAGTCGGACATCCGGAACACGAACACGCCGCCGGAGCTGCGTCTCGCACTGCATCAGCAGATGATCGATGCCGTGCGCCGGCTTCCAGGGGTGCAGTCGGCTAGCGGGTCGCAGATCACGCCGGTCGGGGGCTCGACCTGGAACGATGAATTCAGGACGGATTCGTTCACGGCGAAATCGGACAAGGATCGCATGGCGTGGGTGAATCCCGTGAGCGATGGCTACTTCCGAACGCTCGACATCCCCATTCTGGCCGGCCGTGATTTCGATACGCGCGACACGCCGACGTCATCGAAGGTGGCGATCATCAACGAGGCAATGGCGAAACGGTTCTTCGCAACACCGGCGCCTGTCGGACAGCATTTCCAGAAGCAGCAGGGGGATGGGTGGAGCGAGCCGATCGAGGTCGTCGGCGTCGTTGGGACGACGAAGTACCGCTCGATGCGGGATTCGGCGCAGCCGATCGTCTATTTCCCGAGAGCGCAGGAATCCCCGAAGGCGCAGGAGATGGCGATCGAGGTGCGCGGCACGGGCGGCACCACTAGTCTCGTGCCGAGCATCACGAAGGCGATCGCCGGAATCAATCCGAATATCACACTCGACATCACGACTCTCGAACGTCAGCTCGCCGAGTCCCTGACGATTCCACGCGCGATCGCGATGCTCTCCGGCTTCTTCGGGGCGATCGCGGTGCTGCTGGCGACGATCGGTCTGTACGGCGTGATGGCGTACACCGTCGCGCGCCGGCGAAACGAGATCGGCGTGCGGATCGCCCTCGGCGCGGAGCAGTCGCGGGTGGTGCGTATGGTCCTCGGCGAGGTCGCGGCGATCGTGATCGCGGGTGTGGTGGTGGGCGCTGCGCTCTCGTTAGGCGTGACCCGGCTCGTGACGTCGTTCCTCTACGGCATGAAGCCGACGGATCCGGGCACGCTCGTGTGGTCGGCGGTTGTGCTGGTGCTCGTCGGACTCGCGGCGGCGGCGTTGCCGGCACGGCGCGCGGCGACACTGGATCCGGTCGCAGCGCTGCGGGAAGAGTAGGAGGCCAGATCGAAGAAGGGCATGACCTCAGCGCCGCCGACCGGGCATGCCGCTGCTCGGCACGGGCTGCACCGATTCCGGAACGAGCAGAGGCTCGATCTGGTCGGCGCGAACGACGGCGTCCACGGGAACGTCGCGGCTGGCACCATCGTCGACGATACTCACGAGAGCCGCGGCGATGAGAAGGCAGACGCCGCCGAGCAGGACGAAGTAGAGGGCGGTGTTGGGATTGCCTTCACCGAACAGCCCACGCGCGATTGGGCCGAAGGTCAGCGACGCGACGATCTCCGGGATGACGATGAAGAAGTTGAAGATTCCCATGTAGACGCCCATCCGGTTCGGCGGCAGCGCCGTCGACAGTATCGCGTAGGGCATCGACAGGATTGACGCCCACGCGATCCCGACGCCGACCATCGTGAGCGGCAGGACGTACTGGCTGTGAATCACCGACATGGACAACAGACCCACGCCGCCGCAGGCGAGCGCCGCGGCGTGCACGGCTTTGCGGCTCGTTGCGTCGGCCAGCTTGGGGAGCGCCAGGGCGACGAGGAAGCAGACGACCGAGTACACGGCGAAGGTCAGGCCGCCCCACTCGACGCCACGCGTGTAGAGCGCGGACTGCGGGTCGACGGCGCCGAAGATGTGTCGCGCGACGGCGGGGACGAAGAAGAGCCACATGCAGAAGAGGCCGAGCCAGGTCACGAGCTGGACGACAGCAAGCTGGCGCATCGTGGCGGGCATCTCACGAATCGAGCGGCCGATGTCCCGGAAGAGTGGGGCGAGACCGAGCTCGCCGCGGCGCGCGCGCTCGAAGGCAGCCATGTCCTCGGGGGGAAACTCCGTCGTCGTGAAGACGGTCCAGAGCACCGCGAGCAGGTACACCGCGGCCCCGACCTGGAAGGAGTACCGAACGGAGAGCGGAATGCCGCTCGCGGTGCTGCCCGAGACGCCAAATTTAGCAAACACGAACGGCAGCGCGTTGGCCAGGCTCGCGCCGATTCCGATCATGAGCGACTGCATCGCGAAGCCCTGCGTCCGCTGGGAGACGGGGAGCTTGTCGGCCACGAACGCGCGGAACGGCTCCATCGAGATGTTGTTCGAGGCGTCGAGGACCCAGAGGAGCGTCGCCGCCATCCAGATGGCGCTCGAATTCGGCATGATAAAGAGCGCGACCGCGGCGAGGATGGCGCCGGTGAGGAAGTACGGCCGCCGTCTGCCTAACGGCCCCCAGGTGCGATCGCTGAGCGCGCCGATCAGCGGCTGCACGAGCAGGCCCGTCACGGGTGCCGCGAGCCAGAGGAGGGGAACGCGGTCGGAGTTCGCGCCGAGCCGCTCGTAGATCGCGGACATGTTCGCGAGCTGCAGTCCCCAGCCGAACTGAATGCCGAGGAAGCCGAAGCTCATGTTGAACATCTCGGCGTGCGTCAGACGTGGCCTGGCAGTGGCGGTCATGTACGAGCGTCTCGGAGTGGAGAAGTGTGCGAGAGGTCGTGAAGATGTGGCCTCGTCACGCGGCTGAGAAGAGGATGGCTGTTCCGGAGGTGCTAGGTGCTAGGTGCTAGGATTTAAGGATGCGACGCACAGCTGGAATTGCCGCGATGCTTGTCGCGGCGGGGCTCAACGCGAGCTCGGCACAGCACGCCCCCAAGTGGGTGCGTGGGGCGACCTGCTACGAGATCTTCGTTCGGTCCTTCTCCGACAGTGACGGCGACGGCGTCGGCGACCTCAAGGGACTGACGGCGAAGCTCGACTACATCAATGACGGCAATCCGCGGAGCGACCGGAGCCTCGGCGCGCGCTGCGTCTGGCTGATGCCGATCGTCGAATCGCCGAGCTATCACGGCTACGACGCGACGGACTATTACCGCGTCGCGCGGGCGTACGGCACAAACGAGGACTTCAAGCGCTTTGTCGCCGCGGCGCACCGGCGTGGCATTCGCGTGCTGGTCGATATGGTGCTGAACCACACGTCGAACGAGCATCCCTGGTTCCAGGCGGCGATGCGCGACACCGCGTCGCCGTATCGGAATTGGTATCGCTGGTCAGCGACGAAGCCGGATTCGAAGGGGCCGTGGGGTCAGGACGTGTGGTACAAGTCGCCAGTGCGCGACGAGTACTACTACGCCGTCTTCTGGAGCGGGATGCCGGACCTCGACTACGAGACGCCAGCGGTGCGCACGGAGGTGAAGAAGATCGCGCGCTTCTGGCTGCGCGAGATGGGCGTGGACGGATTCCGGCTGGATGCGGTGCCCTTTCTCATGGAGGATGGCGGGAAGCTCGCGGGCAGCAGGGGGACGCACGCGCTCCTGCATGACTACGCGTCGTATGTGCGATCGGTGAAGGGAGACGCGTACACGGTGGGCGAGGTCTACGACAGTCTCGGAACGGTGCTGACGTACTATCCCGATCAGCTCGACTCGTACTTCGCGTTCGAGCTGGCGGACAGCATCATCGCGGCGGTGCGCGATGGACGGGGGCGTGGGATGCTGGCGCCCGCGCTGCGGCTGCAGCGTGGCGTGCCTAACGACCGGACGTCACCCTTTCTCCGGAATCACGACCAGCCGCGGACCCGAACGGAGCTCGGCGGGGACATGCGGAAGGCGCGGCTCGCGTCGTTTCTCCTGCTGACGATGCCGGGCCTGCCCTTCGTCTATTACGGCGAGGAGATCGGGATGATTGGCGCAAAGCCGGACGAGCGGCTGCGGACGCCGATGCAGTGGACGTCTGGCCACGCGGGCGGCTTCACGACGGGAACGCCGTGGGAGGCGCTGCAGGATGATTCGTCGACAACGACGGTGGAGGCGGAGGAGCGGGACTCGTCGTCGGTGTTGGCGATGAATCGCCGGATGATCCATCTGCGGTCGCGTGTGGCGGCGTTAGGCGACGGTACGCTGGTGCCACTCCGGGCGAGCCACGATGGAGTGACGGCCTACTTGCGGAGGCGGGGGAGCTCGGTTGTGCTGGTCGTGGCGAATCTCACGAGCGAGGCGCTCGAAGGCATAACGCTCACGTCGGATGCGCGCGCGTTGCCGGCGGGCCGGTGGTCGGTGCGATCGCTGCTCGGGCACGGCAAGACTCAACAAATAATCATCCGCACCAGCGGATTAAACGGGTACTCACCGGCTCGCACGCTCCAACCCCTCGAGGGATATGTGTTCGCGCTGAACAGGCTCCGCTGAACCCGATATTCGAGGAAGAACCCATCGCCGCATGGAGAGCCCAGGGTTGTGGGACGCGAATGCCGCGAATTTTCAACGAATCCAACCTACTGGCGTAACAGTCCGTCGAGCGGACCTTGCAGATGCTTGATTGAGAATCTGATGCTCGGATGAGCGAGGTTGGATTCGCTCCGCATTCGCGGCATTCGCGATCCAACAGCCTTCCAACTGTGCACCGTCCGAGAGCTCCTCGCTCCAGCCGCGATTTGTTTTCTACAAAGCATCAGGACACCTCCACGGTCAATGGAGAGGTCGCTGCTGCGGAGAGCGTCAGTGGCCTCAGTGTCGTGTCTGTGGTTTCAGGGGCCCTATTGGATGTTATTGCACGAGCACGCGATAGCCGTTTGCCGGGATGGCGAGGATACCGGCCGTGCCTAACGATGCGCGCGACTTGGTGAACCAATCCGTGTAGGCGCCTGGATGCGACAGGCCGCTGTACGAGATGCGCGCTGGTGAAGAGGCAAAGTTCAGGGCGACGAGAACGGTATTCGCTCCACGAGTGCGAGTGAGCGCATAGACGCGCGCGCCGCCATTCGTCTCCAGCTTGATCTGCTCGCCGCCTTCCGCGCCATTCCAGAGCGCGTGGTTTTCGTGCTTGAGAGCGAACATCGCTCGATAGAATTGCGCGAGTGACGGACCGCGCCAATCGACGGTGTCTTTCTCGAAGAAGCGGAGGCGCTTCGACAGGCTCACCTCCTGACCGGTGTAGAGCAGCGGCAGCGAATGTTGCAGCGTTGCCGCGAGGACGAACGCCGGCAGATGATTCTGCCCCATGCGCTCGAACTCGGTGCCGTTCCAGCTGTTCTCGTCGTGATTGCTCGTGAAGTACATGCGATCGGCGCCGGGCGGATACGTACGGCGCTCGCGCGCGAGGTAGGCGTCGAGATCAGTGGTGGGCTTCTTTGCCTGCGCGATCTCGTTGAGCAGATGATGAAGCTCCCATCCGTACGTCGCGTCGAACGCAGCATGGAACTTCGGTCCCTCGGCCTCGGCGAGCATGAACAGGTCGGGACGGGAGGCGGCGAGCGCACGGCGAGCTTCCATCCAGAAGTCCATGGGCACGCCACCAGCGACGTCGCAGCGAAAGCCGTCGACGTGCATGCTGTCCACCCACCAGCGCATCGCGGCGATCATCGCGGCGCGCATCGCGGGCTTGCTGTAGTCGAGCTCCGCGACATCGGTCCAGTCGGTCTCGTGGTCCTCGTTGTCGCGGGCGTTCATGATGGAGCCGTCCGCCTTGTGCAGATACCAATCCGGGTGTTGCGTGACCCAGACGTTGTCGAAGGAGGAGTGGTTCGGCACCCAGTCGAGGATCACGTGCTTGCGACGACGGTGAACGTCGTCGACGAGACGCCTGAAATCGGCGGCGGTGCCGTACTCGGGATTCACCGCCGTGTAGTTCCGAACGGAGTAGTAGCTGCCGAGAGGTCCCTTGCGATTCTTCACTCCGATCGGCTGCACGGGCATGAGCCAGAGCACGTCGACGCCGAGGCTGTCGAGCCTCGGGAGCTGCCTTTCGAACGCGGCGAGCGTACCCTGCGGCGTGTACTGCCGGATGTTGACCTCGTACAGCACCGAGGAACGGCTCCAGGCGGGATGGGAAATCTGGGCGACCTGCTGAGCCGGGAGCAGCGCAGGAAGCAGGGCGGCCGCGGTGGAGGTGATGAATCGATGACGCATGCTCATGGGGCGGGGATGAGACGAATGGCCTGTCCGCCGCCGGGCGCGAAAACGACGTGTAGTCGCGTCGCCGAGGTGACGGGCTGCGAGGAGATGCGAATTGCCTCCGGATTCTCACGCCAGCTGGCGTTCGGCGCGTCGGCGTAGATCTGGGCGACGTAGCGACGCCCGTTAGGCAAAAAGGAGAGCGGCAGGTCGAGGGTGCGCGCGGCCTCGTCGGTGATGGCGCCAACGAACCACTCGTCCTTGCTCTTTGTCTTGCGCGCGACGGCAACGTAGTCGCCGATGCGGCCGGCGAGGACGCGCGTCGTGTCCCAGTCGACGGCGACGTCGCGGATGAATTGGAACGCCGGCTGGCGGTCGTAGTTCTCGATGAGGTCCGCGGCCATCTGCACCGGCGAGTACAGCACGACATAGAGAGCGAGCTGCTTCGCGAGGGTGCTGCGGGGTCGCGGCTCATCCGGCGAGCGCGGCTTTCCCGTCTGGCGCTTGATGAGCAAATCGAAAATCCCCGGTGTGAAATCCATCGGGCCGGAAAGCATCCGGGTGAAGAAGAGAATCGATTCGTGCTCCGGTGGATTGCCGCCCTCGCCACCCCATGCGTTGTACTCCTGACCGCGCGCCCCTTCGCGACTCAGCATGTTGGGCCAGGTGCGCCGTTCGCCGGTGTCGTGGATCGGCTCGTGGACGTCGACGGCGATCTGATATTTCGCGGCGGTCTCGACGACCTTCCGATAATGGCGGACCATGTACTGGCCGGTGTGCGAGTCGCCGGCGGCGGTCTTGTCGTTCACATAACCGGTCTTGATGGCGTGGACGCCGAGTCGATGGTACAGGGCGAAGGCACTGTCGAGCTGGCGTTCGTAGTTCTCGATGCCCATCGCTGTCTCGTTATGCACGATGAGAGACACGCCCTTCGATCGAGCGTACGCGGCGACACCCGGCAGGTCGTAGTCGGGATAGGGTTGAGTGAACGAGAAACCATCGCGGTTCTGCATCCAGTTGCCGTCCCAACCCACGTTCCAACCCTCCACCAACGTGCCGGACAGCCCGTTCCCGGCGGCGAAATCGATGTAGCGCTTCGTGTTCGCGGTCGTGGCGCCGTGATGCGGGCCCTGGCCCCAGGTGTACACGTTGAGGTGCATCCCCCACCAGATGCCGTCGTACTTCATCGGCCTGATCCAGCTCGTGTTCTCGATGCGCCGGGGCGGATTGAGCTCGAGGCCCAGGAGCGAGGGCGCGAGGTCCTCGACGCGATCGGCGAGCTGGATCGTGCGCCACGGCGTGACGAACGGCGCGTGTCCTCGCACCTTGACGCCATCTGCCCACGGCGCGAGCGCGACCTGAAGCGTGCGACTCTCGTAATGGCCGGCGAGGCTCATTCCGGCGTAGTCGACGAGATCGGCCTCGTGAATCACCGCGACGACGCCGCTCTGCATCTCGAGAGTGAGCGGCGTCTGCACGGTGTCGATGACGCTCACCGGCGATGACGAGTAGAGATCCTCGTAGCGATCGGGGCGAGGGACATTGGCATGGATCCACCAGGCCCTCGCGTCGTCGGCGAGCGTGAACTCGGTGCGCTCGTCGGTCATCTCGAAGTCGCCGAAGCCCCCCGCGCCGGAGAGCTCGTAGCGGAAGCCGATGCCTTCATCGAAGGCGCGCACGACGACGGTGAATTGTCGTCGAGGCTCGGCGATCTCGGCGAAGCCGACGCGCAGCTCGTTGTAGTGCTCGTGGACGCGCGCGACCTCGCCCCACGGCAGGCTCCAGGTCGTATCGGCGCCAGCGCGGGCCGATGCCGTGATGCGGACGCTATCGCCTAACGAACGGGCGCCGCGGAAGGTGAAGCCGAGCCGGGAGGGGAGGATCACGTGCTTTCCGGCGCGCTCGACCGCGTAGTAGGCGACGCCCTCGCGGACGCCGACGGTAACGGCGTTCCTGCCGTCGGGTGACGTGACGCGAAGCGTATCCTGCGCCCGCGCGAGCCCGGGGAGGAGGAGCGCGGCGGCGATCGCGCCTAACGAGCGAACGGGCCAGTGGGGACGGATCAATGGACGAGGCGGTGGCGGTCGATGGCGGGTCGACTAAATAGGGCGCCGTACGCGCGGAGAGCGCAAGCGGCGGCGCGCAGCGCGTGGCCGGTTTCGGGACGCGCATCCGTGATCTGGGTGAGTGGCGCGCGTCGCGCCGCTCAGCGGATCGCCCCCACAATGAAAATACGAGCTCCTCTCTTTCTCCTCGTCGCCGGCTGCGCCTCGTCAGGCGCGCGCCCGACCGACGAGATGCCCCTCACGTCGGCGCTCACCGTCACCAACCAGCGGAGCGAAGACGCGTCGATCTACGTCATGCACGCCGGCATTCGTGGCCGTCGCCTCGGTCACGTCCCGAGCTTCGCCAGCGCGACGTTCTATCTCACGACGTCCGACGCGCCGGTCGCGAGCGAGGTCCAGTTCCTCGCGAAGACCATCATCTCCGGGACCGTCGACATCTCCGATGCAATCGGCGCGGAGCGCGGTGCGGCATACGATTGGAAGCTCGGTCCGGGCCGACACTTCGAGTTCCTCTCGCTCCGCTATCCAGGGCGCTGAGCGCGCGCGCTCGCGGCCGCGCGATCGAGGAGCAGCTCGCGCTCGCGGGCATTGCGGGTGAGCGTGGCCGCGCGCTCGAATTCGACCCTTGCTTCTTCATTGCGGCCGAGCTTCGCGAGGAGATCACCGCGGACACTCGGCAAGAGATGATATCCGCGCAGCGATGGTTCGGCCGTGAGGGTCTCTACGATGGCGAGACCCGCCGCGGGCCCGAACGCCATCGACACCGCGACCGCGCGATTGAGCTCGACGATGGGGGACGGCGTTAGGCGGGTCAACTCCCCGTAGAGGGTGGCGATCCGCTGCCAGTCCGTCGCGTCGGCGGTGCGCGCGCGCGCGTGGCAAGCGGCGATCGCGGCCTGCGCGGTGTACGGCCCCCGCGCCTCCGCGAGTGCTTCCGCCCGCTCGAGCGCGGCGAGCCCGCGCCCGATGAGCAGTCGATCCCACCGCCCTCGATCCTGATCGAGAAGGAGCACCGGTTCGCCAGATGGGCCGACACGCGCGCGCAGCCGCGACGCCTGGATCTCCATCAGCGCGACGAGCCCGTGCGCTTCCGACTCGTTAGGCACGAGCTCGGCGAGGATGCGTCCGAGGCGAAGCGCCTCCTCGCAGAGCCCGGGACGCACCCAGTCATCGCCGGCTGTCGCCGCGTATCCCTCGTTGAAGATCAGATAGATGACGGCAAGCACCGACGACAGTCGCGCCGTGAGCTCCGCTCCGCGCGGCACCTCGAACGGGACCGCGGCATCCGCGAGAGTTCGCTTGGCGCGCACGATCCGCTGCTGGATCGTCGGTTCCGACGTGAGAAAGGCCCGCGCGATCTCCTCCGTCGTGAGCCCGCCAAGGAGACGCAGCGTGAGCGCGGTCCGCGCCTCCGTGGAGAGCACCGGGTGGCAGGACATGAACACGAGCCGCAGGAGATCGTCGCCGACGTTGTCGTCGAGCGATTCGTCGAGCGCGGCAACCGCCTGCTCCTGCTGCGACTCGAGCTCGTGACCGAGCTGTTCGTGCTTGCGATCGAGAAGAGTGCGACGGCGCAGCTGGTCGATGCCGCGACGCTTCGCGGCCGCCATGAGCCAGGCACCGGGGTTGTTGGGAACGCCGGAGTCGGGCCACTGCTCGAGCGCGGCGACGAGCGCGTCCTGCGCGAGATCCTCGGCCAGCCCGACATCGCCGGTGAGACGCGTGAGGCTCGCGATGACCTTCGCCGACTCGATGCGCCAGACCGCCTCGATGGCGCGGTGTGTATCAGTCGTCACGGCACCAAATCACTCGCCCGGCATGTCGGTGCGCAAGCCGACCTGGAGCTTCGCGAGCGCTTTCTCGCAGCGCTCGACGAGTCGGGCATCGCCGATGCGCTGGGCCATTGCCGGAAATTCACTGGTGGGTCCGCGCCATCGCAGCTCGTCGACGTCGCTGAAGAGCGGCGCATCGACTCGCAGCGTCGCAAGCGTCTTGAAGAGCAGTGCGTGCTCGCGCTTGTCGCCGCCGAGCACGTCGGCAGGAAACTGCTCGATCGGTCCGAAGCGGTTGATCAGCTGCGCCGCGGAGACCGCGCCGACGCCGCCGATTCCAGGATAGCCGTCGGCCGAATCCCCCACGAGCGCGAGGTAGTCGGGGATGTGCGCCGGGTCGACGCCGAACTTCTCCCGCACGGCGGCTGCGTTGCGGATCTTGTTGCCGCGCCGGTCGATCTGCACGACCCGATCGTCGCGGACGCACTGCGCGAGGTCTTTGTCGGGCGTCCAGATACAAACTTTCTCAACAGCGGGGTCGCGCGACGCGAGTGCCGCCGCCGACGCGAGCGCGTCGTCAGCCTCGAGCTCGACCATGGGCCAGACGGCGACGCCCATCGAGGCCAGGGCGTCCTCGAGAGGATGAAACTGGGCTCTCAGGGTGCGCTCGACGCCTTCACCGGTCTTGTAGCCGGCCCAGAGCGTGTTGCGAAACGATTCGATCACGTGGTCGGTCGCGACGCCGACGTGAGTCGCGCCGGTCTCGAGCATCTGAACGACGGTGCGCAACACGCCGAGGACGGCGCCGAAGGGTGGATCTTCTCCCTTCACGAAGCGCCGCAAACCATAGAAGTGCCTGAACAGCTCGTATGTGCCGTCGATGAGATGCACGATCATCGAATAACTCTAAGTCGGTGAACGGTGAACGGTGAACGGTGAACGGTGAACGGTGAACGGTG
>JAJKIR010000024.1 GCA_021154325.1 Gemmatimonas sp. | reverse complement strand
GAGAAGAGCGAGCTCATTGCCGTCGTCAGCCACGAGCTCCGGACGCCGCTCGCCGCCATCGGTGGCTATGCCGAACTCCTCTCGCTCGGCATTCGCGGACCACTCGCCGAGCTACAGCGAATCGACATTGAGCGCATTCTGCAGGCGCAGACCCACATCCTCCGCCTCCTCGACGACCTCGTCGGGTATAGCAAACTCGAAACAGGACGGCTGCGTCTCGACATCGGGGACGTTCTCGTGCGCGATGCCGTGAGCGCGCTCGCATCGCTCATCCGCCCGCAGGCGGCACTCAAGGGGATCGAGATCGCCGTCCACGACTCGGGCTCTGAGATCGTGGCCCGCGCCGATGAGGAGCGGCTTCGTCAGATCGTCCTCAACCTCCTCACGAACGCGATCAAGTTCACGCCGCGAGGTGGACACGTCGCGGTGTCGTATGGCGCGGACGAGACGAGCGTCCACATCGCAATTCAGGATGACGGCATCGGCATTCCCGCCGAAAAGCTCGATGTCGTCTTCGAACCCTATGTTCAGCTCGGCTCCACCGGTGTGAATCAGGAGCTGGGCTCCGGGCTCGGCCTCGCGATCAGCCGCGACCTCGCGCGAGCGATGGGCGGCGATCTTACCGCCACAAGCTCGCCGGAGGCGGGCACCGTCTTCACCGTGCGCCTGCCGCTCAGCCGACGTCGTTTCGGAGATTCGCCGTCGACCTGAGGCCGCTGGCGCAGAAATTCCACATGACTGGTTCACCTATGCCTCCGCGGCGCATCATCGTCATCGGAGCGTCGGCGGGTGGCGTCGAGGCAGTCACGCAAGTCGTGCGAACGCTCCCTCGCGACATCGACGCGGCGCTCTTCGTCACGATTCATTTTCCGGCTACAAGCGCGAGTGCGCTCCCCCGGATTCTCGAGCGTGCCGGCCGCCTTCAAGCCGTACACGCTACCGACGATCAGCCTATCGAGGCGGGAAGGATCTATGTAGCGCCGCCGGACCATCACCTCCTCATCTTCCGCGATGTCGTGCGCCTCTATCGCGGACCACGGGAGAACGGCAACCGGCCCGCCGTCGATCCGATGTTCCGAAGCGCAGCGATTGCTTACGGCCCGCGTGTGATTGGCGTGATTCTCTCCGGCAGCCTCGACGACGGTACGTCAGGCCTGATCGCGATCAAACGCCGCGGCGGCATCGCCATCGCGCAGGATCCCGAGGAAGCCATCTTTCCCTCGATGCCCCAGAGTGCCATCGATCATGTCGCGGTGGATCACGTCATGAAGCTCGATCGGCTCTCGGCAGTGCTGTCCGATCTCTCAATGCAACCGCCCACCGAGGAGGAACAGGTGGCCTTCGACGACGCCGAGAAAGACCTCGAGTACAGTGAGATCGATCTCTCCCGGATCGAGAATGCAGCCGATCACCCCGGTGTCCTCGCCCCGTTCGGTTGCCCGGACTGCGGCGGAACCTTGTGGGAGCTGCGCGAGGGCGAGCTGGTTCGATTTCGTTGCCGTGTCGGCCATGCCTGGACGTCGGACGCGCTGCTCGCGAGGCAGACCGAGACCCTCGACGGCGCGCTCTGGACGGCGCTCCGCGCACTCGAGGAGAGCGCGTCGCTCAACGAGCAGCTCGCCGACCGTGCACGCAACCGCGGCAACGAGCGTCTTGCCGAGAGGCTCGCGGACAACGCGAAGCTCGCGAATGGACGCGCACGAGTCATTCGCGATATTCTCGTTCAGCCCAAGGATCCGCCACCGATTCCGCAGAGTGGGCGCGCGATTCGTGGCACCCGACGCCATCCCGAGCCGGCAACTGGAGAGTAGGGCCAACGTGGCCTATCAACGTCTCGGTACGGGGCCCATATTCCGTTACCGTCACCTGATTGGCCTGGTTTAGAATGTCCTCACGACCGTCCGACGGTCTTGGTACCCTCATCGAGTATCTGAAGCGTGGGCGCGGGTTCGATTTCGCCGGCTACAAGCCGGCGAGCCTCGAGCGCCGCGTGCAGAAGCGCATGCAGACGCTCGGCGTCGTCGAGTACGCGGATTATCTCGATTATCTCGAGGTCCATCCCGAAGAATTCGAGATCCTCTTCAACACGATTCTCATCAACGTCACGGCGTTCTTTCGCGACGCCGGGACCTGGGAGTTTCTCGCGAAGGAGGTCCTTCCGCAGTTGCTCGCGCGGAGAAAGGATGGGGCGCCGATTCGCGTCTGGAGCGCTGGCTGCGCGAGTGGGGAAGAGGCATACACCCTCGCCATGATCTTCGCCGAAGCGCTCGGTCCCGCGGCGTATCGCGAGCGCGTGAAGATCTATGCGACCGACATCGACGAGGACGCGCTGTCGCGCGCGCGTCAGGCGACCTACGACGCGAAAGAGGTGGAGGGTGTCCCGCCGGAGCTCCTCGCGAAGTACTTCGAGGAGAGCGGGGGCAAGTACGTCTTTCGGCAGGATCTGCGGCGGAACGTGATCTTCGGCCGCCACAATCTCATGCAGGACGCGCCCATCTCGCGCGTCGACCTGCTCTCCTGCCGCAACACGCTGATGTACTTCAACGCTGAGACGCAGGGACGCATCCTCACGCGCTTTCACTTCGCGCTCAACGATGGAGGCATCCTCCTCCTCGGCCGCGCCGAAACGCTGCTCAGCCAGGCGAGCACGTTCGAGCCGATCGACCTGCGGCGGCGCATTTCGGCCAAGCTTCCACGTGCAAGCCTGAATCTCCGCGATCGGCTGTTGCTCTTGACGCAGCCCGAAGGCTCCGACGACAACGCCGTGGACATGGAATCGAAGGTGCGGCTCAGGGAGTCGGCATTCGACGCGGTGCCAACGGCGCAGATCGTCGTCGATCTCGAGGGAAGGCTCGCGCTCGCCAACGAGCGCGCCCGCGCGATCATCCCGCTCGCGCCAACCGACATCGGACGGCCGATTCAGGATCTGAAGATCTCGTATCGGCCAGTAGAGATTCGCTCGTGCATCGATCAGGCGCGCAATGAGCGAGTGCCCGTCATTCTCCGCGACGTCGATTGGCAGGCACAGAGCGGAGAGGCACGATGGCTCGACATCCAGATCGTTCCACTCATCGACCAGGGCAACATCCTCATCGGCGTCGCGATAACCTTTTTCGATGTCACGGTCAGCAAGCGGCTTCAAAAAGAGCTGGAGCATGCCAATCAGGAGCTCGAGACCGCGTACGAGGAGCTCCAATCGACCAACGAGGAGCTCGAGACCACGAACGAGGAGCTCCAGTCGACCGTCGAGGAGCTCGAGACCACGAATGAGGAGCTGCAGTCTACAAACGAAGAGCTCGAGACCATGAACGAGGAGCTTCAGTCCACGAACGAAGAGCTCCAGGCGACGAACACCGAGCTGCACCAGCGCACCGACGAGCTGAATAACGTCAACGCGTTCCTCGAGAGCATTCTCACGAGCCTGCGTGGCGGTGTCGCCGTCGTCGACGCCGACTTCAAGGTGCTCGTCTGGAACACGCACGCCCAGGAGCTCTGGGGGCTGCGCGCCGATGAAGCTGTTGGTCGGCAGTTGCTGAGCCTCGACGTCGGTGTGCCGCTCGAGCGGCTGACGCAGCCGATGCGCGAATGTCTCACCGGATCACGGACGTACATCGAGCTGGAGCTCGACAGCACGAACCGCCGTGGCCGCACGATCCGCTGCCGCGTGACCTGCTCACCGCTCTTCAACGGGCAGCACGTCATCCGGGGCGTCATCGTGATGATGGAAGATCTCGATGCAGGGCAGAGTGCGGACGCTCCTCGTCTGCCGCGCCCCACGCAGGCGGCCGAATCACGTCACTGAGCCAGGTGCTGCGATGCCGAACACGCAACCGATCGAAGCCGACAGCTACTCGCGTCTGCTGGGTATCAACCGGCAGGCATTCTCCGAGGCGCATTACGAGGTCGCGTACCACGCGCTCGCGGCAGCGCTGCACGCCGCGTCCGACGAGGCGGATCAGACACGGGTTCGCGAGGTCCAGGTGGTAGCGATCGAGCAGCGTGACTGGATCGACGAGCACCGGCCCGAGCATCGCCTCTCTTCGGCTTCGGCGCGGAAGCGCGGCCAGCAGAATATCTTCTGGATGCTGGAGCGGCAGGCCGCGGCGCTCGGCCAGCTCTCGATGCGGAAGACGCGGCAGCCGTCCTAACGATGCGCGAATGTCGCGCGGCGGAGACGTCTCCGCCGCGCGACATTCGTGTGTGCGCCGTCTGGCGAATCGCCTAGCGACGCGCCAAGCGCACCGTGCCGACTTTCTTGTTGCCGCGCGACGGACGAATCACGATCTCGATGTCGCGACCGAGCCGCAGGAGGATGCGAACCAGTCGGTCGGTCGAGAAACCGCGCAGCTTGCCATTGAGCAACAGGGAAACCTGCGAGCGGGCCTCGCCCGTCTGATCGGCAACCTGCACCTGCGACATATCATTCTTCTCGACGATGCTCTGAATCTCGGAGAGCAACTCCTCCTTCTTGATGAACGGATTGCGAACTCCCGGCTGCGAGCCGCGCCGTCTGCGCTTTGCTGTGCCCACCCTGACCCCGTTGTCTGATGGTTACATGAGTGTCTTCGGAACCGCGCGGAACATTAATGAATTCTCACGATTCGGGAAGACCTATTCCGCCCCCCGCGCCAGAAATGTCGAATTGCATACAGTCGCGCTCGACCGAATGGCCGGCTTCGAAGGCCACACCGCCGAAAAATTCGTGGCGTCGACGTGACGCAGATCTCTTGACGTAAGCGGGGCGAGTGACCAAGCTCCTGCCCGGACTCACCGCGAGACAGATGGAGATCGAACGACAGACGAATGGCGTGGCGCTGCCGCCGCGCTCGAGCGATGCAGCGTACGCCGATGTTCGTCACCCGGGCTCATGGTCAGGCTCTGAGCTCCTCGCCAGGATTCTCGACGGCGTCGCCGACGGGATCGCCGCCCATGACGCCTCTGGCCAACTGCTCTTCATCAACGACGCCGGCGCTCGCATGTGCGGCTACGACGGCACCGCGGCCGCGCTCGGCGTTCCCTCAGGCGATTTCTTCGAGCGTGTCCAGGTCTTCGACATCGATGGTCGCGCGCTCGCCGAAGCCGAGCTCCCAGGCCCACTCGCGGCACGCGGACACGTAGTCCCCGAACGCATCCTGCGCATCCAGCTCCGGCTCGGCGGCGAACGATGGGTATCCGTCAAAGCAACGCCCATCCTCGACCGGCGCGGTGCCGTCCGGATGTCGATCAGCATCTTTCGCGACGTAACGCGGGAGCGGCGCGCCGAGGCGGAGCGCGACCGCGTCGTGCGAGAGCTCGAGTCGGAGCGGAAGCGGCTCGCCGCGCTCGTCGAGCAGCTCAGCGCGGCCGCCGAGCGGCGGCCGCGGGCGGATCGTTAGGCGGTCGAGCCGCAGTGCGGCCGGTCAGCGACCGGCTTTCGTGGTGATGATCACGACTCCGCTCGAGCCCGCACTGCCGTAGGCCCGGCGCGCCGTCGCGCCCTTGAGCACCTCGATGTGCTCGATCGTCGCCGGGTCCAGATCCCGCACCGCGTTCGGCACGCTCGTGCTGTCGCCGCGCGGCAGGATGTGCCCGTCGAGCACGTACAAAACATCGCCCGGAAAACCGAGCGCGACGCGCTCGCTCGACGTCGGAACGACTGCGGGATGTGCGAATCGCTGCGCGCTGCACGCCGCGAGGGCGAGTGCGAAAAGCGCGACCGGAAGACGATGGGGCATAACCAACGAAGCTGACGGAGGAAGGGTCGGGCCTCTACATTATGCCTCCATGACCGCGAAGCGCAATCTGGAATCGATCGGCGCCGCGGGCGCCCCCGCCCCGCCCGCTCGCGATGGCCGGACCGCCGAGTCGCGACCGACGCTCGTGGCGGCCACGGCCGGGCGCGTTGCCCCGGTTCACGATGGGGAGCGAAACCCGGGCGTCCCCCTCGACCTCGATGCGTTGCGTACGATCCATGTCAATCGCAGCGCCGTGGAGCGCCGCGCGGCGACGATCCCCACGCGGCGCACGGTCAAAAAGGAGTGGCAGGCCGCCTGGCTGCTACGAGCGATCACGCTCATCGACCTAACGACGCTCGCCGGCGATGATACGCCCGGCAACGTGCGCCGACTCTGCGCCAAGGCACGCCGTCCACTGCGCGACGACCTCGAGCGCGCACTTGGCATTGCCGATCTCGGTATCCAGTGCGGCGCGGTCTGCGTGTATCACGCCGTCGTTCCCACGGCCGTGGACGCGCTCCGTGGAACGAGCATCCCCGTCGCGGCGGTGTCCGCTGGCTTTCCCGCGGGTCTCAGCCCGCTCGAGCAGCGCATCGCCGAGATTCGGGCGAGCGTCGCCGCTGGTGCGCGCGAGATCGACATCGTCGTCACGCGTGGGCACGTGCTCACCGGCAACTGGCACGCGCTCTATGACGAGGTGAAGGCATTTCGCGAAGCCTGCGGCGACGCGCACATGAAGGCGATTCTCGCCACGGGCGAGCTGGCGACGCTGAACAACGTCGCCCGCGCGAGCGTCGTCGCGATGCAGGCGGGCGCGGACTTCATCAAGACGTCGACAGGGAAGGAGGGCGTGAATGCGACGCTCGCGTTCGCGCTGGTGATGGCGCGCATGATCCGCGAGTACCAGGAGCAGACGGGCTACGCCGTCGGCTTCAAGCCGGCGGGTGGAATCCGCAGCGCCAAGAACGTCCTCGAGTACATGTATCTCATGAAGGACGAGCTCGGCGATCGATGGCTGCGGCCGGATCTGTTTCGTATCGGCGCGAGTGCGCTCCTCACTGACATCGAGCGACAGCTCGAGCATTTCGTGACTGGCCGGTATGCGGCCGGCCATCGCATGCCAATGCCCTAACGATATGTCATCAGTCGCGGAGATCTTCGAGTCGCTCGTGTACGGCCCCGCTCCGGAGAGCGACAAGGACGCCCTGTCGTGGCTGGCGAGGCACGAGGGTGTCTTCGGCCAGTTCATCGGTGGGCGCTGGACGGAGCCGGGCGAGACGTTCGACGTCATCAACCCCGCGACACGCGCGACGCTCGCGCGAGTATCGCAGGGCACTGCTCATGACGTGAACGCCGCCGTTGCCGCCGCGCGCGCCGCGCTGCCCGGCTGGCAGGCGCTGTCGCCGCATGCCAGAGCGCGCTGGCTGTACGCGCTCGCCCGCGGCGTCCAGAAGCACTCGCGTCTCTTCGCGGTGCTCGAGAGCATGGACAACGGCAAGTCGATTCGCGAGACGCGCGACATCGACATCCCGCTCGTGGCTCGGCACTTCTACCACCACGCGGGCTGGGCGCAGCTGCTCGACGCGGAATTCCCCGGTTACCACGGGGTCGGCGTCGTCGGTCAGATCATTCCGTGGAACTTCCCACTCCTGATGCTCGCGTGGAAGGTCGCGCCCGCGCTCGCTGCTGGCTGCACCATCGTCATCAAGCCCGCGGAGTTCACGCCTCTCACGGCCTTGCTCTTCGCCGAGCTCGCCGCCGACGTCGGACTGCCGCCCGGAGTTTTGAATGTTCTAACAGGCGATGGCGAGACGGGAAAGCTGATCGTCGATCATTCCGACGTCGACAAGATCGCGTTCACGGGCTCGACGGACGTTGGACGGGCCATCAGGCGCGCGACGGCGGGCTCCGGCAAGAAGCTGAGCCTCGAGCTCGGCGGCAAGAGCCCGTTCATCGTGTACGACGACGCCGATCTGGACAGCGTCGTCGAGGGCGTAGTCGATGCGATCTGGTTCAATCAGGGCCAGGTCTGCTGCGCCGGCTCGCGTCTCCTCGCGCAGGAAGGGATCGCCGCGAAGCTCGAGGGAAAGCTGCGCGCCCGCATGGAGAAGCTGCGCATCGGCTCTTCGCTGGACAAAGCCGTGGACATGGGGGCGATCGTCGCGCCCGTGCAGCTCGAGCGAATCCGCGGCCTCGTCAAGCAGGGCGTAGACGAAGGCGCGCGCATGTGGCAGCCATCGTGGGCTTGTCCCACCGAGGGCTACTTCTACCCGCCGACGTTGTTCACCGACGTCTCGCCATCGTCCACGATCGCGCAGGTCGAGATCTTCGGGCCCGTGCTCGTTTCGATGACCTTCCGCACGCCCGAGGAGTCGGTGGCGCTGGCGAACAACACGCCCTACGGTCTCGCCGCGAGTCTGTGGACGGAGAACATCAATCTCGCCCTCGATATCGCGCCGAAGCTGAAGTCCGGAGTCGTGTGGGTGAACTCGACCAACCTCTTCGACGCCGCCGCGGGCTTCGGCGGCTATCGCGAGAGCGGCTTCGGCCGGGAAGGCGGACGAGAGGGGATGTACGAGTACCTGACGCGGGGCGAGGGACGCGGGACGGGGGACGAGGGAAGCGGGACGCGCGACGTCGTACGAGACCCTGAACTACGCGCCCCGCATCCCGCGTCCCGCGTCCCGCAAATCGACCGAACACCGAAGCTCTTCATAGGCGGCAAGCAGGCGCGCCCCGATTCGGGATACAGCCGCCGCGTCCTCGCGCCTAACGGCGACACCGTCGGCGAGGTGGGCGAGGGCAATCGCAAGGACATCCGCAATGCGGTCGAGGCCGCGCACGCGGCCTATCGTGGCTGGAGCAAGTCCACGGGCCACAATCGCGGGCAGATTCTCTACTACATCGCCGAGAACCTGTCGGTTCGGGCCACCGAGTTCGCCGAGCGGATCGCGCGCATGACGGGGCGGCCATCCGACGACGCGGCGCGCGAGGTCGATGCTGCGATCTCGCGTCTCTTCACCTACGGCGCGTGGGCGGACAAGTACGATGGCGCCGTGCACTCCGTGCCGATCCGTGGCGTCGCGATCGCGATGAACGAGCCGATTGGGGTGCTCGGCGTCGTCTGCCCTAACGAGCACCCGCTCCTCGGCTTCGTCTCGCTGGTCGCGCCCGCGATGGCGACGGGCAACACGGTGATCGCGATTCCGTCCGAGCCGTACCCACTGTCGGCAACCGACCTGTACAGCGTTCTGGAAACGTCAGACCTGCCTGCTGGCGTCGTCAACATCGTCACGGGTGCGAAGGATGCCCTCGCGAAGGTCCTCGCGGATCACGACGACGTGGAGGGCCTCTGGTACTTCGGATCACGCGAGGGCGTGAAGGCTGTCGAGTACGCTTCAGCGGCGAACATGAAACGCACCTGGGCGTCCTGGAAAAACCGCGAGTGGCTCGACGGCCGCCACGGCGAGGGCAGGGAGTTCCTGCGCGAAGCCACGCAGGTAAAGAACGTCTGGGTGCCCTACGGCGAGTAGGACTGTCATCACGAGATTCGCCGCTACCGGATGACGTTGGCATGACGCATGACATTCATACTTCGCGCAGCTTCGATTCATTCGCGAGGGAGGGGTCGAAGCAGAGCGAAGCGAAGAAGTGAGGAACGAAAAGGGGCGGCCATCGGCCGCCCCTTCCGTTTTCCTGATAACTCTGGGCTGATAGCTATGGACTGCTTTCAAGAGACTTGCGACGAGAGATACTTCGTCAACCAGGCCTGGACCTCGTTCCACCAGAGCCGCTGATTCTGCGGCTTGAGCACCCAGTGCCCCTCGTCGGGGAAGATCACCAGTCGGCTGGGCACATTCTGGCGCTGCAGCGCGGTGAACATGGATAAGTCTTCCGTGTACGGGACGCGAAAATCGAGCTCGCCGCCAGTCACGAGCATCGGCGTCTTGAAGTTCTTCACGTAGAGATGCGGCGAGTAGACGCGATACTGCTCACTCATTGCCTTCGGGTTCCAGTAGTCGCCGCCGTATTCCCATTCCGGGAACCAGAGCTCCTCGGTCGCGGTGTTCATGTTCTCGAGATTGAACGGCCCCGCGTGCGAGACGAGCGCCTTGAATCGCGTCGAATGGCCTTCGATCCAGTCCACCATGTAGCCACCGAACGACCCGCCGGCGGCGCCTAACCGCGATCGATCCATCCACGTGTTCCGCGCGAGCGCCGCGTCGAGGCCGTTCATCAGGTCCGTGTAGACCTTCCCACCCCACCCTTTCGACACCTCGTCGACGAACCGCTGTCCATAGCCGGTCGATCCGCGCGGATTCACGATAACTAAACCGAATCCGGGTGCGGCGAACATCTGATAGTTCCATCGCGAGTGCCATTGGTCCAGCCACGCGCCCTGCGGGCCGCCGTGAATCAGCAGCACAGTGGGATACTTCTTTCCGGCTTGCCATTGCGGTGGCTTCACGATGAAGCCCTGCACACTGTCACCGCCGGCACCCTTGAACCAGAAATCTTCTGCCGGATTCACCGCCAGGCGCGCAACCAGCGCGTCATTCTCGTGGGTCAGCTGGCGAGCCGTGGCGCCGCTGCCCTCGATGCTCGCCGTATAGACCTCCGCCGGCCGATCCGCCGCGTCGCGCACCCACGCCAGCATCCGTCCGTCGCTCGACAGCGTGAAGCTCGCGTTGTTGTGCTCGCCCACGAGCACTGCCGGTCCGCGCGGCTTCACGAGACTCGCCCCTGCCGTGCCCTGCTCGAGAACGAAGCGAAAGAGCTTCTCTCGGCCGGCATCGGTCGAATTCACGTACAACGCGCTCATGTCCGGCGCGAAGAAGTACGCGTCGGCGTTGCGATCCCAGTTTGGCAGCAGCTCGCGAGACGTCTTCGTCGCCCGTTCATAGAGCATGAGCCGCCACCGGTCCGACTCGAAGCCCGGTCGACGCTGCGACGCGTAGGCGATGAACCGACCGTTAGGCGTGTACACCGGGTTCTGATCGGCACCAGTATTCGCTGCGGTGATCACGCGCGACGGGCCGCCGGCAGCGGGAACGACGTACAGGTTGACGTCGGTCGACCAGGCGTCGGCGCGGCCGGCATCCTTGGCGGTGTACGTCAGCTCGGATCCATCTGGCGAGAACGCATAGCCCTCGCTTCCCCCGAACGGCCCGGGTGGCACATCGTAGCGTGCGCCAGGCGTGAGATCCCGAAGTCCGGTGCCATCTGGCGCGACGACGAACAGATGCGAGCGCGTCCCGTTGTCCCATGCATTCCAGTGACGAAACATGAGCTGGTCGGCGACGTGCGCCTTCACCGGATTTGCCTCCGCGGCGCTGTCGCGGGCTGCATTGCATGCGTCTGTTGCGCAGCCGGGATAGACCGACGACGTGAACGCGATCAGTGAGCTGGTCTGCGCCCACACCGGTCCGGTCGCGCCGCCATTTATGCGCGTCAACTGCACGCGATTGGTGCCGTCGGCGCTCGCCACCCAGAGCTGGCCACCGG
>JAJKIR010000023.1 GCA_021154325.1 Gemmatimonas sp. | reverse complement strand
TCGGGGAAGACGCGCTTCATCTCTCGCCGGAAGCTCGAGTCGATGCCGTAGTTATCGCTGACGTGGAGAAAGCCGCCGCGTGTGAGATACTCGCGGAGGCGCACGACCTCGTCATCGCTCAAGCGAATGTTGCCGTGCCCGGTGACATGTAGGAAGGGATAATCCCAGAGCTTGTCGTCCATGATCCGAACCCGCGCCTCGACCTTGTCGACGTCGAGCGAGGTCCGCTCACGAATGGCGGCGAGCAGATTCGGAAGACTGGACGGATTCGCGTACCAGTCGCCGCCGCCGTCGTACTGAAGCCGAGCGACGGTGAGACGCGCTGCGAGGGACGCGGGATGCGGGGCGCGGGATGCGGGGCGTGGGGCGCGAGGCGCGAACGCAGTGACCGCGATTGCGCACGCGACAAACACGAGCGCACCCATTGTCCGCGTTTTGCGCGTCCCGCGTCCCGCGTCCCTCGTCCCGCTCATGATTTCTCCTCCTCGACAATCTCGTACGCCCGATTGCGCGGAACGCCGAGCTCCGCGACGAGCTGAGCGACGACATCACGTGCGCTGCGACGCTCAGCGACGAGCTCGCGAGCACGCATGCGCACCTCCGCTTCGTCCACAACGCGAGCCTCCGCGCCGGCGAGTACGATCACAACCTCGCCACGCGGAGGCGTATTGCTGTAGTACGCGCGAAGCGTACGGACCGTTCCGCGTCGCACCTCTTCATACTGCTTTGTCATTTCGCGGGCCACCGCGGCGAATCTCTCCCCGGCTCCCTGCGCCTCGAGATCGGCGAGGGTGTCGGACACGCGGGACGGCGCCTCGTACAACACAGCAGTATGCGGCAATGACGCGAGCTCGGCGAGCGTCGCCGAGCGCTCGCGACCCTTGCGGGGAAGAAAGCCGAAAAACGTGAAGCGATCCGCATTCACGCCCGATGCGACGAGCGCCGACAGCAGCGCCGACGCGCCGGGAACCGCCGTAACGGAAATTCCAGCGTCGATCGCCGCGCGCACGAGTCGCGCGCCCGGATCCGAGACGAGCGGCGTGCCCGCATCGGAGATGAGCGCCAGCTCGTCACCACCGAGCAGGCGCTCGACGAGCCCGGGCGTCATCTTCGCTTCGTTGTGCTCGTGGTACGACGCGACTGGAGTTCTGATCTCGTACCGATCGAGCAGCGTGCGCGAATGCCGCGTGTCCTCGGCGAGAATGAGCGTGACGCCACGAAGTGTCTCGATCGCCCGAAAAGAAAAATCCCCCAGGTTGCCAATGGGGGTGCTGACGACGTGCAGTCGGCCCGGGGCGATCGACGCGCTCACCCCATCTAGAGTACTCGCCAGGGAAGCTGGTCGTACAGCCCCGCGGACTGGAACATGTGGCGGCGGTCCCAGGTCAGCTCCTTGATGAGCTGCTCCGGCGGCAGCACGTCGTGATCGACCGCGGCCCAGATGACTTCCTTCATCCACGCGGCAATCGCCTTGGTGAGCTTCGCCGTCTCGGTCACCGGGTCGCGTGGGGGGCGGCCATTGAACGAGAAGCCGTCGAGCGAATCATGCTCTGGCAGGAGGTTCTGACGCGCCTGCTCGGCGATGGCCGGCGCACCCTCCTTCCCCTGAGCCATGAGCCGCTGCACGAGCCCGGTCGCGAGCTCGCGGTAGGCCTGCACGAGCGCCGGCGGCGCCTGCACGGGGAGCGGCGGAGCTTCCGGCCAACGCTGCAGCTTCGAGCCGGTGCGTCCCTCGCGAGCGAAGAGCTTCGCCACGCGATCGACGAGAGTGCCGTGATGGCCCGCCGCCATGAACGCGCGCTCGACGTTCCCGTTCTTGAAGACGAGGTAATTCACCGTGTCGTCGGCGATGATCTCGACGGAGCCATCGAAGGTGATGGCCATGAGGTACGGGAAGAGCACCGCCGGGTCGCTCACGGCGAGGCCATCGGGCCACGGCTCGGCCGCGCGGGTTTGCGCGGTGAACATGCAAGCGAGCTGCGCCTCGTCCGTCTCGTGAAAGCAGATCTCACCGTATTCCGGCTCGGTGGGCACCATCTCGAGCGCCTTCGCGATGGCGATGACTTGAGAGCCATTCTTGTCGTGAATCGTGGCGTTCACGACCTCGCCGCGCTGCATGTAGAGGGTGACGAATTCTTCAGGCAGCCAGATGGCGACGTACCCCGAGATCCGAGCGGATCGATCGCGCTTGGCGTCCGTGAGGAGGTTGCGCAGGTGGATATACGCCAGCCGCGTACGTGGTAGCAGCACGCGGGTGAACGGGTAGCGCAATCCAGCGAGGTGTTGCATCGCGAAGCGGCGGGGAGAAAAGAGAACGCCCGGCGCGATGCGGCGGCCCGGGCGTTCCACGCGTCCCGGGCCGCGCACCGGCGCGGCACTCTGAGGACGCTCGAATTGGCTAGCAGGTAATGCTGTCATCCTGAGCGAAGCGAAGGATCCGCTCTCCCGTGGTCAGGACTGCTTCAATCGGGAGAGTAGATCCTTCGTCGCCTTGCTCCTCAGGATGACAGTGTTAGACGGCGCGCTGGACCCCCTGGGGCGCCGTGGCGTGCTGCTCGAACTTGGACTGGATCATCTGCTTCGGGACGGCCCCGATGATCTGATCGACGACCTTGCCACCCTTGAAGAAGAGCAACATCGGGATCGAACGGACGTTGAAGCGGGACGCCGTCTTGATGTTGGCGTCGACATCCATCTTGGAGACCTTCACTCGCCCCTCGTACTCGACCGAAAGCTGGTCGAGGATCGGAGCGATGATGCGGCAGGGGCCACACCAGGTCGCCCAGAAGTCGACGACGGCAAGGCCGTCATGCTTCTCGATCTCTTGCTCGAACGTCGCGTCGGTGACCGCCACAGCGTTTGACATGCTCGTCTCCCCTCCCCCATCTGGTGTGCGACCCGCGCTCAGCGTCGGCGCGTCGCAGTTAGCTTGTCGTCACTCCTCGAACCGGCTTCCACAACGAACTCGTGCCCAACCCCACTCGATCTGGAGCACGCGTCGCTCACATCGGCATCGCCGTGCAGAGCGTCGACGCGCTCCTCCCATTCTATCGCGATGTGCTGGGAATGGATGTCGTTCCCCTGGATGATGCCGATGGCGCCCGCATTGCGGGTCTGGCCGCCGGCGATGCGCTGGTCGAGCTCCTCGAGGCCAAGCGGGCCGATTCACCCATCGGCAAGTTCATCGCCAAAAGAGGCCCCGGCATTCACCACGTGTGCTTCGTCGTGGATGATCTCGATGCCGCGCTCGACCGCTGCCGCTCGGCCGGCATCCGTCTCATCGATGAGAAGCCCAGACTCGGCGCCGAGGGCAAGCAGATCGCGTTCCTCCATCCATCCTCCACGGGCGGCGTGCTCATCGAGCTGACGGAACCGTGAACTGTGGCGCTCGGTCAGCGGCTCTTCGACTTGCAGAGGTCCGTCAATGCTTCCATGTCGAACTGCCGAACATACCATCGCCCGCCTGGACCGGCGACCGCATAGAAGTTAGCGGTCCGCGTCAAGGTCCCGCGCTTTAGCGTCGCTGCCACGACACGCTCGTTATTCGCCGCTGGAGCGTCGCTCACGATCTGGTGCGTATCGTGGGCCAGGTAGCAGAGCATGACCAGCTCACGCTTCTCCATCTCCTCGCGCGGAATGGTGCCGGCATCGCGGACGGATCCCGCCGCGGAGCCCCATACCGCGCCGAGCGCCTGTAAATCGCCGTTCTTCGCGGCGTCGAGGAAAGCGAGCACGGCCCCGCGAGGGTCGGCGGCGCCGGTCGCGCTTCCAGTCGCTGCCACGGCCGGCTGCGGCGCGGGCGACGTGGTGCGCGCGGGTGAGCTCGCGCATGCGGCGAGTACGATCAGCGAAGCGAAAGTGGCAGCGGTTAACTTCATGACTGCGGTTCTCCCTCTGAGTGCGACAGCGGTGGGCGGGACCCTCGGGAAATAAAGCGAGCCGACCTCGAGTCCGGCAGGAGCGCCATCGTGAAGCGACAGCGCTTGTACATCAACATCGACCACGTCGCCACCGTGCGCCAAGCGCGACGCGGCGACGAGCCCGACCCCGTCGCGGCAGCGCTTCTCTGCGAGGAAGCGGGCGCCGACGGTATCACGGCCCATCTCCGCGAAGACCGGCGGCACATTCAGGACGTCGACATCGAGCGACTCGCAACCGAGGTCACGACGGTCCTCAACGTCGAGATGGCGTGCACCGATGAGATGCTGGCAATCGCGATGCGCCTTCGCCCGCATCAGGTGACGCTCGTGCCGGAGCGGCGCGAAGAGATCACCACCGAGGGCGGCCTCGACGTCTCGCATGACGTCAAGCGCCTTCGCGACGGTCTTGCCCGCCTCAACGACGCCGGCATTCGGACGAGCCTCTTCATCGCCCCACATCGCGATGCCATCGAGCGGTCGCGGGAGCTCGGTGCCGCCGCCGTCGAGCTTCACACGGGGCAATACGCCCACTGTGCTGGGGATTCGGAAACACTCAACGCGCTTCAGGACGCCTCCCGGCGGGGCGCCAGCCTCGAGCTCAGCGTCCACGCGGGGCACGGGCTCACCGTGGCCAATGTGGCTCCGGTGGCGGCGATTCCGGAGATCGAGGAGCTCAACATCGGGCACTCCGTTGTGAGCCGAGCCATCTTCGTCGGGCTGGTGGAGGCGGTTCGCGAACTTCGTCGCGTTATGGACGAGGCCCGCGCGTCGTCCTAGCTTTGACCGTGGTCGGTGAACCGTGGACCGTAGACGGTGAACCGACCATGGATAACCGACCACGGTTCACCGACCACCGACCTCCGCCCCGATAGCGTGACCTCCCCGGCCTCCGGCTTCCTCGACTTCTTCATTCTCGAAGCGAGTGAGTACGTCGAGCAGCTCGATGGGCTGCTCGCGCGGGCGAGCGCGACCAGCGCGCCGGTGGACGCCGAGGCACTCGGCCGGAACGCGCGCGCGCTGCGCGGAAGCGCGACGATGGCGAAGCTCACACCATTCGCGGAGCTTGCGCTGTCACTCGAGCGTATTGGTCGGGGACTGCGTGAAGGCGCGGTCGCCTGGTCGCCGGCGCTATCGGGCGCGCTCGTCGCAGCGATCGACGATTTGAAGATCCTCATCCGGTCGGTGCGCACCTGGTCTCCAGCGGACGACCAGCGCTCGTCTACGCGCGCCGCCGAGCTGGCGCGCATCGCCCCGCCGCTCACGCCCTCGGCGCCTACCCCCACGACCGGCGCTGCCGGCGGCGGCTTCTTCGCTGCCGAGTCGTCGAACATCGCCGCCGGACTGGAGCTTCTGGCGACGAGGCCGGGCGATCGGGACGCTGCGGTGAACGTGCTCCGCCGGGTGCGCGCGCTGCGCGGCGTCGCCGGGATCAAGGACGTGACGCCACTCTCCGACGTCATGTCGGGAGCGGAGCTGGTAGTGAGGCCGCTCGAGCTCGGCGAGGGGCCGCTCGACGCGGATCGCATCACCTTTCTACGAGCTGCCGCGGCTTTGCTGAGACGAGCAGCGACAGCTCTTCGGGAAGGAACGCCTCCCGACGCGCCGTCGGCCGAGCGCGACGCCTTCGTCGACGCCCTCGGCCGCTTCGAGGCGCGAGAACAGGAGGGATCGCGAATCGTTCCGATCACTCAACTTTTCTACGCCGATGGCGGACCGCACGTCGTCAGTGCGTCCCCGCATCCGCCGACGACTCCTTCGGAACGATTTCGGCTCGAAGTCGTGAGCCAGGGTGAGCATCTGCGAGGGCTTGTCGCCGAGGCGCGCCGCGCCAACGGTCCGGCCGTCGACCGCGCGCGGCGCGACCTGCGGCACGCGCTCGCCGCGCTCAAGGCAGACGCGGAGAGCTTCGGGGAAGGCGAAGTCGCGGAGCTCATCGGCGCGCACTTCGACGCGGTGAAGTCCCTCGATTATCTCTCGCTCAACTCGCTCGACGCGCTGGCACAGGCGTTGGCGAGCCCCGGTGCTCAGGGCGAGCGTTTGGCGTCGCGGCTTACGGATCTCAAGAAGAGCCGGAGCGTGGATGCCGGAATCGGAGAAGCGTTCGCGCCAGCCCCGTCCTTCTCGACCGCACCGACGCCGGTGATCACGCCACGGATTCGCGCCGACGCCGGCAAGGTGTCGCCGATGGTGCCTTCCGCCAGTGCTCCGGCGCCTAACGCCGCTCCCGTACCCAGTCCCAAGCCGCCTGTGATACCACGCGCGAGTGGACCACGCAGCCAGACGCCGATCGGCTCGCATCGCGTCTCGACGCCCCGTGACACGATGGCCGTGCTCGATCAGGGGATCGACAGTCTCAGCTCGCTCGCCGCACAGCCGATGAGCGAGCCCGTCGATCTGCCGGAGCAGCCGCTCGTGCCGATCGATGCTCTTCTCTACCGCGGTCGCGCCGCGATCGAGCGCGCCATCGAGCTGCGCGAGGAGATTCGACAGCACGGCGGCAAGGCGAGCGACGACACCATGGCGGAGCTCTTCGACCTTCTCGATCTCGCGCTCGCGGAGTAGCGCGATGCGCTTCGGCTGGCGCGGCGCGCTCGGAATGCTGCTGAGCGCCGTGCTCCTCTGGTACGCGTTTCACGGCATCGCGTGGGCCGAGGTCGGCGTCGAGATTCGTCGCGCCAATCTCTGGCTGCTCCTTCTCTCGGCAATGGCCGCGACGGGAATCTTCCCACTCCGCGCGCGCCGCTGGCGCACGATCCTCGATCCCGTCGAGCCGAATCTTCCCCTCGGGCCGCTCTGGCGCGCGACCGCGATCGGGATGATGGTGAGCAACATCGTACCAGCGCGCGCGGGCGAGCTGGCGCGAGCCTACGCGCTCTCGCGCGAGGTCGCCCGGGTGCCGTTCTCTACGGCGTTCGCGTCACTCGCCGTCGATCGCGTCTTCGATGCGCTGATCATTCTGCTCCTCATGTTCGGCGCGATGCTCCTGCCGAGCTTTCCTGCCGGGGCGGCCAGCTCGGCGGCGCGGTACGCGGTTGGCGGCGTCGTTTTCGTCGTCGCCGTGATCATCGTGCTGTATCTGATCGTTTTCTTCCCGAAGCAGATCATCTCGCTGTTCGAGCTGCTCGCCCGTCGCGTCGCGCCGGCGTTCGAGGAACGCGGCCGCGCCATTCTCGTCTCGTTCGCGAATGGATTGAGCGTGCTGCGCAGCCCCAGGCGGTTCCTGGCCGTCTTCTGGTGGGCGCTCCTGCACTGGCTGCTCAACGCGCTCGCGTTCTGGATCGGCTTCATGGCGGTCGGGATCCACGCGCCCTTCGGCACGGCGCTCTTCACCCAGGGGATCATCGCGATCGGCGTGGCGATTCCGTCGAGCCCCGGTTTCTTTGGCGTCTTCGAGACCGCGGGCAGATTCGCGTTAGGCATCTATGGCATTCCGCAGACGGCGGCGCTGACGTGGGCGATGGGCTTCCATCTCCTCTCCTTCATCCCGATCACGCTCCTCGGCGCCTGGTACTTCGCACGTGCCGGACTCACCTTCGCCGAGCTGAGCTCCGCCGGGTCGACAGCGCCGCCTAACGACCGGGCGGCGGCGACACCACCCGCGGTATGAGCAGGAGCGCGCGGGTCGCGGCGCAGGCAAAGATCAACCTGCTGCTCCGGGTGCTCGCGCGCGAAGCCTCCGGGTATCACGCGATCGAGACGATCTTTCTCCGCCTCGGCCTCGCGGACGAGGTCGTCGTTCGCGTTGGTGACGACGTGCGTGGACGGACGCTCGACTGCGGCGGCGACGCGCTCCCGCCGGAAGGACTCGGCGAGACCACAGCGAACCTCGCGTATCGGGCCGCGTGCGCGTACGCCGACGCGACCGGCTGGCCTAGTGCATTCGCGATCGAGCTCACGAAACACATCCCGGCCGGCGCGGGGCTCGGCGGTGGCAGCGCCGATGCTGGCGCAGTGCTCCGCGCGCTCGACGCGTTGTCGCCATCGCCGCTCGGCCGCCAGCTGCCGGAGCTCGCGCCGGCGTTGGGGTCGGACGTGGCGTTCATGACAATCGACAGCCCGATGGCACTCGCCTGGGGCCGGGGCGAGCGACTGCTGCCGCTGCCCGCGCTCGCGCCGCGGCCAGTGGTGGTGCTCGTGCCGTCGTTCGCGGTGTCGACGAAGGACGCATACGAATGGCTCGCCCACGATCGTGGCACGTATGAGGCGCGCGGTGGCCTGCTTCAGCCGAGCGAGCTGGACACGTGGGAGGGAATTGCCGCCGTCGCCGTCAATGAATTCGAACCGGTCGTCGGCCGCAGGCACCCGTCGATCCCGGCGTACGTGGACGCGCTCCGCGACGCGGGCGCGCTGCTGGCGATGATGAGCGGGTCGGGATCGGCGGTGTTCGGGGTATTCGCGGATCCGCAGTCGGCGCTGTCGGGAATCATGAAGGCGACGGAGGCGCGCCCGGCGGAGCACGCACGCGGTGTCGTGGTGTGGACGGCGCAGCGGGTGGATCGCGTGGAGACCAAGGAGTGACGGCGGCGCATTGACCTCGGGGTGTTACTTCCCGACGGTTCCGGGGAGTTCTACCCTGAGATGATTCGGCGGATCGATGTCGCGGCGCAGCGCAACGGTTATCATATGCCGGTGGCGCTCCTCACCTGCGCGCCGAAGCCGTCGCCGTTCCGCGTCCATGGAGATCAGGAGACTCGACATGACGAAGTTCGCCTTATTTAGCAAGTTTGTAAGATTGAACCTCGCACGACGCGGCGCGGTAATGGCAGCGAGCGTGCTCTCACTAGCCGCGCTGCCGCGCGCCGGCGCACAGACTACGACCGGGAATGTGCGCGGCTATCTGCGCGGCGAGGGTGGCGCGCCCGTCGCGAATGGCCAAGTAACGGCTCGGAACGCCGAGATGGGCATTACGCGCGCCGCAACGGCTAACGCCGAAGGCTTTTACAGTCTTGCCGGCTTGCGACCCGGAGCGTACACCCTGGAGGCGCGGCGCATCGGCTTCCAGCCGCAAACACGCAGCATCACGGTGCAGATCGGTCAGACGTTGGACGCAAACTTCGATCTCACAGCCGCGGCTGCGCAACTCACCAGTGTTCAGGTCGTCGCGACCGCGCCATTCGAGACGAAGACTTCCGAGGTCGCGACGAACGTGACGCAGGCTCAGATCCAGGATCTGCCGTCGTCGAGCCGCAACATTCTCGATCTCGCTCAGCTCGCGCCGGGCGTCCGAGTCACACCGGATCGCATCGACGGCTCGAGCAAGTCGTTCGCGTCGGGCGCTCAGCCCCCGGAACAGATCAACGTCTTCATTGACGGTGCGAGCTACAAGAACGACATCATCACGGGGGGCGTTTCGGGCCAGGATGCCAGTCGCGGCAACCCGTTTCCGCGCAACGCCGTTCAGGAGTTCCGGGTTTCGACCAGCAACTTCAAAGCGGAGTATCAAAAGGCATCGAGCGCAATCATCACCGCGGTTACCCAGTCAGGGACGAACGACTGGCGCGGCAGCGCATTCGCCGAGTACCAGAATGAATCACTGGTGGCGCTCGACTCCTTTCAGATCCCGACGAAAAACGTGTGCCTAGCCAAAAGCACACCGCCCTCCGCGAACGGCACGCCCTGCTTTCAGCGCGCGAACTACAATCGCACCCTGGCGGGCGTGAGCGCGGGTGGCCCCATCGTCCGTGACAAGCTGTTCATCTTCGGGTCGTATGAGGGCAATCTTCAGAATCGTCAAGGTGTCACCCGCCTCTTCGGCGCGCCCGCGATCTGGCCGGCAGCCATCGCGCCCGTGAACGGCGCAACCGCCGACGCACCGTTCCGGTCGCACCTGATCTTTGGAAAGCTCAGCTACAACCAGTCGGACAAGTCCCTCTTGGAGCTTTCGGGCGACGCCCGTCTTGAAAATGAGAAGCGCGGCTTCGGGAATCAGTTCACCGGAGCCGACGTCGGCCCATCGGCGGGCGAAACCTTCAAGAGCAATGTCGTGACGGGTCGCTTGAAGCATTCATACTACGGCTCGTTCGGCACGAACGAAGCCCTGCTCAGCTATCAGTGGTATAACTGGACCACGGACCCGTTCGATTTCAACACTCCGCGGCAGGTCTATAACGGCATCGGGACCATCGGTGGACAGGCGGCGGCTCAAGACCTGAAGCAAAAGCGTTTTTCGATCCGCGATGACTACACGCTTAACACGCGCCATGCCTCCGGCTCCCACGTTCCGAAGCTCGGCTTCAACGTCGATTTCGACAACTACAATCTGAACAAGCAGCTCAACGAGAACCCGATCTTCACGTTCGATCCGAGCAACAACTTCAGCACTCCGATCTCTGCGCGAATCGGGATCGGCAATCCGACGGTGGCGAGCAACAACACCCAGGTTGGTTTGTACATGCAGGATGACTGGAGCCCGACGGAGCGCTTGACCCTGAATCTCGGCGTCCGATGGGATTACGAGTCGAACATGTACAATCGGGATTACGTCACGCCGCCGGCCCTCCGGGACTCGATCAGCGCGTTCGTCAACTCTGGCCAGAGCTTCGTGCCGATCGATCCGAATCGCTATTTCACGAACGGCTCGCAGCGCAAGCCGTTCTACGGGGCCTTTCAGCCGCGCGTGGGCTTCTCGTACGCGATCGATCAAAACGCGATGACGAGCGTCTTCGGCGGCTGGGGCATCTACTATGACCGCTTGCCGTTCAACTACACGATCGACGAGCAGTACCGCCGACAGCATCCCGATTACGTCTTCAATTTCGGCACGGGTGCGGGTCAGATTCCGTGGAACGCATCGTATTTCAGCCGTCAAGGGCTGCTGAACGTCATCAACAATGGCACGGCGCCGGCGCAGGAGGTCTTTCTCATCCCCAACGACCTCAAGCCGCCACATTCCAATCAGTGGAGCTTTGGCGTGCGGCATGACTTCGGGACGTTCAATGCCTCCGCGACTTATCAGAACATTCGCAGCTTCAACGGATTCAGCTTCGAATGGGCCGACGTGACCTATGTTCCGGGCCAGAATGCCAACTGCTGTCTCGAGCACCGCGTGGGAGGAAACGCCAACCGAACCTACGCCAACGTGTTGGTCGGCAACAACGATGTGCGCACCTGGTACAGCGGCGTCGCTCTCACGCTCGACCGCCCGTATCGCCGTAGCATGCGCAACATCGGCTGGGGTGCAGGCGTTACGTGGAACATCGCGAAGGCTGAGCAGGAGGGGAACGATTTGTTCTCGTTCCCGCAGGTGCGATTGAATGGCCGGCATCCTATCGCGGACGACCAACGTCATCGCGTCGTCGCAAACTTCATCACTGACATTCCGCATTTCTGGGGCATTCAGTTCAGCGGACTCGCCACGCTTTCCAGCGGGGCGCCGTTCAACAAGAATTTCGGGACGCCGCAAGGCTTTGTCGTCAACTTCAATCAGGGCCGCCAGCCCGGTCAGACGTTCATCATCCCGAACGCTTTTGCGTACCGCAATCTGGATCTGCGCCTGCGCAAGGATTTCGTCGACGTCGGCGGAAACCACCTCGGCGTCACGGCCGATCTGTTCAATGTTTATAATTTTAGAAACCTCGGGTGCTTCAACGACTTTGCCGGCTCGTTCGACGCCGCCGGCCAATTCACTCCGTCGACTGGCTACGGGCTCGCAAACTGTACGGTCTCGGACCCGCGGCGCCTCCAGATCGGTGTCGCGTACGACTTCGGGCCGCGTCTCGGTGGCCGGTAAGCGATAATCGTGTACCTGCACCATTAGTGACACGACGGCCGGCTGCATGCATCGTCATGCAGCCGGCCGTCGCCTTTTCATTCACTTATCGCTTCATGTCGCGCACTTTCGCGCTGCTGATTTGCGTCATCGTGGCCGCCTGCAACAACGGCGCGACGACAGCTGTCGCGGGACCCACACCCGACTTCCGCGCCGATCCGTTCCTCGACACCATCGAAACCCGCACCTTCCGCTGGTTCTGGGAGACGACCAACCCAAAAAACGGCCTCGTCCCCGACCGCTGGCCGACCAAGTCATTCTCTTCCGTGGCCGCGATCGGCTTCGGGTTGACCGCCTACGTCATCGGCGTCGAGCGCGGCTACGTGTCGCGCCCAGACGCGGCGGCGCGCGTGCGCACAACGCTCGACTTCCTCTACCACGCACCCGAGGGCGCGACGCCAACTGGCGTCACCAGCTACAAGGGATTCTTCTATCACTTCCTCGACATGGACACCGGCCTCCGGTTCCAGGCCGTCGAGCTCTCCACTATAGACACCTCGCTCCTCCTCGCCGGCGTCCTCACCTGCCGCGAGTATTTCACGAACGCTAATCCCGACGAAACCGCCATCCGCGCGCTCGCCGATTCGCTTTACTCGCGCGTCGACTGGACCTGGGCGTCGCCGAACGCGCCGCTCGTCAGCATGGGATGGCATCCCGAATCAGGCTTCATTCCGTCCGACTGGCGCGGCTACGACGAGGGGATGATCCTCTACGTGCTCGCGTTAGGCTCCTCGACGCACCCCATTCCAGCCGCGGCGTGGACGGCCTGGACGTCGACGTACGAGTGGCGAGGCTACTACGGCCAGGAGCATGTCAACTTCGCCCCGCTCTTCGGCCACCAGTATTCACAGTTGTGGATCGACTTCCGCGGCATCCAGGACGCGTACATGCGAGGCCGCGGCATCGACTACTTCGAGAACTCCCGCCGCGCGACCATCGCGCAGCGCGCCTACGCAATCGACAATCCGGGCAAGTTTCGCGATTACGGCGCGAACGTGTGGGGCCTCACCGCCTCCGACGGTCCGATGGACACCTCGTTCGCCATCGCCAGCCAGACGCGGGAATTTCACACCTACTGGGCCCGCGGTGCGGCCGCCAACGAGGTGCGCGACGATGGCACCATCGCGCCTACCGCTGTCGGCGCCTCGGCGCCCTTTGCTCCCGAGATCGCGGTGCCGGCCCTCAAGGAGCTGCGCAGCCGCTACGGGGATCCGTTGTTCGGGCAGTACGGCTTTCTCGACGCGTTCAATCCGACGTATCGCGACGCCCGCGCCCGCGTCACCCAGGGCCGCGTCGTCGACAGCGTCGCGTGGTTCGATACCGACTACCTCGGCATCGATCAGGGGCCGATCCTCGCCATGATCGAGAACTACCGCACTGGTCTCATCTGGCGGCTGATGAAGCAGAGTCCCTACATAAAGCTCGGCCTCCAGCGCGCCGGATTTTCTGGTGGTTGGCTGCAGTGAGCCCGGTGTCACCCTGGCTTTCAGATGAGGGTTGCAACGGAATAATTTGACCCCGCTCCCCCCACCGGTTTATTTCCACTGCTCCGGACGTCTGCCCCGTCGTCCAATGGCAGGACATGCGGCTTTGGACCGCAGAATCGTGGTTCGAATCCACGCGGGGCAATTGATGCGCGAAGCGCATGAATTGCGGTCTTATCTGGAGTCGCGCGCACGCCGTGCGCGCTCCCTGTTCAGCGTCAAACTTCCAATCAGCACCCTGTACAGTCCATGGACGGACTAGCGGTTCCGAGTCACGGCCTCAAGCTGCTGTCCGGCTCGGCCAATCGCGCCCTTGCCGAGACGATCGCCACTCACCTTGGCGTGGAGATCGGAAAGGTCAGCCTTGGCCAATTCGCGGATGGCGAGATCTCCGTTCGCATCGACGAGAACGTTCGGGGCTTGGACATCTTCATCGTTCAGCCGACGAATCCACCAGCGGAGAACGTCCTGGAGCTGCTGCTGCTCATCGACGCTGCGCGGCGCGCATCGGCGGCACGGATCACGTGCGTCATGCCCTATTACGGGTATGCGCGACAGGATCGGAAGGACCAGCCACGCGTTCCGATCGGGGCCAAGCTGATGGCGAACATGATCGTGTCCGCGGGCGCCGACCGGGTACTCGGGATCGATTTTCACCAGCATCAACTTCAAGGCTTCTTCGACATTCCGGTCGATCACCTGTATGCGATGCCGGTGTTCGTGAACCACTATCGACGCAAGCAGCTCAGCGATCCGGTGGTGGTCGCGCCCGATGTGGGCTCGGCGAAGATGGCGCGCGGCTTTGCGAAGCGGCTCAACGCTTCCCTCGCGATCATCGACAAGCGGCGGCCGGCCCCGAACGTGTCGGAGGTCGTGAACGTCGTCGGTGAAGTGGAAGGGCACGATTGCATTCTCGTCGACGACATGATCGACACGGCGGGCACGGTGTCCGAGGCGTCGCGCGCGCTCAAGGAGCTCGGCGCTCGCGACATTTATTGCTGCGCGACGCACGCGCTGCTGTCGGGCCCGGCGAAGAAGCGGCTCTGCGAGTCATCGATCACGGAGGTGGCCGTGACGGACACGATCGCCATTCCGCCCGAGCGCTGCTTCTCGACGCTGCATGTGCTGTCGGTGGGCGAGCTGCTCTCGAAGGCGATCCGCTTCACGCACTCCGAGCAATCCGTCAGCAGCTTATTCGATTAGATTTCGTGGTTTGTCGCGTGACTCGTGCGCGACACCGGTATGGTAGGAAGGACGCAGCCTTCCGAGAGTAGCAACCGGTCATGTACCCCTCGCTGCTCACGAGTGAGTTTCGAACTTTGGTAATTGCACAATGGCAACGGCAAATCTGAATGCGAATCCGCGCACCGAGCGCGGCACCGGCGTCGCGCGGAAGCTGCGGCAGAGCGGGCAGGTGCCCGCGATCATCTACGGGCACAGCCGCGAGCCGCAGTCGCTCGCCATCGACACGCGCGAGCTCGAGCGGCTCCTCGACCGCGTCGCCGCGGCGAGCACCGTCATCGAGCTCTCGATCGACGGCCGCACCGCACGGACACTCATCCGCGAGATCCAGCGGCACCCGGTAAAGCGCTCGATCCTGCACGTCGATTTTCAGGAGCTGGTGGCGGGTGAGAAGGTGACGGTGAGCATCCCGCTCGTCTTCATCGGCTCGTCGGAAGGCGTGCGCGGTGGTGGTATCCTCGACCAGGTCATGCACGAGCTCGAGATCCGCGTCGATCCGTCGAACATCCCGAACCACGTGGACGTCGATGTCACGCCGCTTGTGATCGGACATTCGATTCACGTGCGCGAGTTGAACATTCCCGCCGGCGTCGAGGTCCTCGACGATCCGGATGCGACGGTCTGCACGGTGTCCGCGCCGCGTGCGTCGGAGACGCCGGTCGCCGGTGTGGCGGTGGTCGAGGCTGCGGCCGAGCCGGAGCTCATCCGCAAGACGAAGGAAGGCGACGAGGAGGGCGGCGAGGAGTCGTAAGACTTCACGCCATGCTCCGCGCGCTCGCCCGTCTTTTTTCCCGTCGCAAGGTCGAGGAGGGGCCGGTGAAAGTCATCGTCGGCCTCGGGAATCCAGGGAAGGAGTACGAGCGCACGCGTCACAACGTCGGCTGGTGGGTCCTCGACCGCCTCGCCGACGTTTGGCGTCTCGAGGGCTGGCGACGCGACGGTGACGCCCGCGTCCTCAGCGGTCACGTCGGCCCGGCGAACGTTCGGCTCGTGAAGCCGCAGACTTACATGAACCTCAGCGGCGCCGCGCTGCGGCCATACCTGCGTCGCTCGGGCTGGTCGCCGCAGCACGATCTGCTCGTCGTGGTCGACGAGGCGGCGCTGCCGTTAGGCGCGTTCCGCTTCCGCGCCCGGGGCAGCTCGGCGGGCCACAATGGCCTGAAGAGCATCGAGGGCGCACTCGGACATCAGGACTACGCCCGCCTCCGCATCGGCATCGGCCCGCCTCCAGGCCGGAACCGCGGCGATCTGGCGGATTACGTGTTGAGCGATTTTGGAAAGGCGGATGCAAAAGTGGTGGAGGAGTTGATGCCGACGTTCAGGGAAGGCATCGAGGCGTGGCTCACAGAGGGAATAGAGCCGGTGATGAACCGCTTCAATGGCAAGGGTTCCTGACCGCCCGATGCTGCCACGAGCGAAAGCGAAGGCACAGCGAGAGCCGTCAGTTCAGAAGTGGCCGGTCGCGAGTGGGAAGTGGTGCATCTCGTCAGTTCAAACACCCCACTTTTGCACTGACGGCTCTCGCTGTGCCTTTGCATTCCCGCCGAACATCATCGTGGATACTTCCGTCTCACAGATGCCGCGAGCGACCAGAGCATTCGCCTGATCTCATCTATTAGTAGCGTAGGTCCCTTCATTCCAGGGAATCTCCAACGCGGTCCGTTGGAAATCGTGCGTTCGAAGTCGATCACCAGCCTGAACGCCTTTCGCCACACTTTAAGCTTCCTGAAGTCCTGCACGGTGTCTGCCCGAAATCGCCAGTGTGCACGTTTGCGGTGCCTGTGCACGACCAATTCTTTGCAACTCGCATCTCTATTCTTTCATGCTCAAGCTCGGCATCGTTGGCCTGCCTAACGTTGGCAAGTCCACTCTCTTCAACGCCCTCACCGCCGCCAAGGCGGAGGCGGCGAATTATCCCTTCTGTACCGTGGAGCCTAACGTCGGCATGGTCGAGGTGCCTGACGAGCGCCTGCGCCAGCTCGCCGACATCGTGCAGCCGAAGAAAGTCGTACCCGCGGTCGTGCAGTTCGTCGACATCGCGGGGCTCGTGAAGGGAGCCGCGGAGGGCGAAGGGCTCGGGAACAAGTTCCTCGCCAACATTCGCGAGGTCGACGCGATCGTGCACGTCGTCCGCTGCTTCGAGGATCCCGACGTCGTGCATGTCATGGGCGCGGTCGACCCCGTGCGGGACCGCGAGGTGATCGAGTTTGAGCTCGCCCTCTCGGATCTCGCCGTCGTCGAGAAGCGGCTCGATCGTACCCAGCGCGCCGCGAAGACCGGCGACAAGGAGGCGAAAGCGGAGCTCGGCGTTCTCGAGCACGCGCTGAGTTTCCTGCGCGAAGGCCGGGGCCTCTGGGAAGCACGCCTCACGAAGGAGCAGCTCGCCGCGCTTCAGCCGCTGTCACTGCTCACCACCAAGCCAGTGCTCTACGCCGCCAACGTCACGGACCACGAGCTGAGCGGCGACGAGGGGCCGCATCTGCGCCGGCTGCGAGAGGCCGTCGGGGCCAGCGGCGAGCACGCCGAGATCGTTCCCTTCTCCGCGAAGATCGAGGCGGAGCTGGCGGAGCTCGCGCCCGAAGAGCGCGCCGAGTTCCTCGCCTCATTAGGCATCGAGTCGGCGGGACTCGACCGGCTCATTCGTGCCGGCTACCACCTGCTCGGCCTCCAGACCTACTTCACCGCCGGCGAGCAGGAGGTGCGCGCGTGGACGATCCACCACGGCGATACCGCCCCTGTCGCCGCGGGCGTGATCCACACCGATTTCGAGAAGGGCTTCATTCGCGCCGAGACGGTCGCGTACCCTGAATTCGTCGCGAACGGCGGCTGGAAGGGCGCGCGCGAGAAGGGCGTCGCGCGCGCCGAGGGGAAGGAGTATGTCGTCTCGGACGGTGACGTCATGCTCTTCCGGTTCAATGTGTGAAATGCCAACTCAGGCGACGCCGCGCCAGCCTTAGAAGTGCGCGCCGAGCTGCTTGAGATCATTGAGCTCCTTCTCGAGCACAATCGCCTGTCCCGGCTTCATCCGAAACTTCGTTTCCGCCGCCTGGCTCGCGCATTTCCAGAAGCGCCCGTTGATGTCGAACTTCAACTGCTGGCCGAGGGCCCAGACCGCATCATCGAATGCATCGGGCCGACAGCCGTTAGGCCCCGATCGGGTCCGGGCGCCCGTTACGCGTTCGAAGGTGGTTTCGCGGGCGGCGCTCGCGATGTTGATCTCGCGCGGAGCCTGAAGGCCTCGGACGGCCTTCGCGTTCCCCCTCACGGCGGGAGCCGCGGACCCCCGCCCGATGAATTCCCTGTAGATGTAGTCCATCTTACGTTGGTTCGGCGCGCGCGCGTATTCCTTCGCCGCGAGCAGGAACATCAAGTTCTCATCCTGGAACTGGCTCGCGCTCCACACCAGCACCGGCTCCCAGCGCTCCCTCGGCGGATTGCCGAGGAACAGGTCCCACGGATCCACTGTATTGGCGGCGGTCTTCAGATCTCCGGAAGTCACCAATTGAGGCAAGGCCATGATCGACCTCCAAGTAGTGCACGGCACAGGACGGTGGCGTTGTGCGCGCGTCCCGGGCGTCGATTGCCGCGCGGACTGCGATCATATGGTGCGAGCTGCGGGCGACGTCAATGAGGAGCCTCGAACCGCGGTACCGCGACCAGCCTGACGAGACCTTCTTTCAGCGCGCCACTCGCGCTACATTGCGGGTCTGCCGGCCGCGCTACTGCGGCCGGCCTTCATTTCCCCTCCTCGCGTTTCGGCAACCAGCGCGGGGCGGTCACGACCAAAGGGAGGATTGCCCACGCATGTCGCGTCAGTATGAGGCCGTGTACGTCTTCGACTCGCAGCTCGAGGACGGCGCCATCACCGATCGGCTCGGCCGCTTTCATGCCCTCCTCGGCAAAGCCGAGGATCTCCAGGTGAATCACTGGGGCCGCCGCCAGCTCGCATTTCCCATCAAGCGCCGCGAGAGCGGCTACTACGTCGTCGCCCGCTTCGGTGTCGAATCGGACGTGCTCCCGGAGTACGAGCGCGCCATCAAGCTCGACGACGGCATCCTGCGACACCTGCTCACCCTGCACGAGAACGAGCTCGGCGCGCCGCCGATGACAGAAGAGGAGCTGGAGGCCGCGAACCGTCGCCGTGAAGCCGACGAAGACGAGGACGAGGAGTAATTATGCGACGACCAACCAAGACCTGCCCATTCTGCGAGACGCGCGTCCACTTCATCGACTACAAGGATGACCGCGCGCTCGGCCGCTTCATCACCGATCATGGCAAGATCCTGCCGAGTCGCCTGAGCGGTGTCTGTGCGCGCCACCAGCGTCAGCTCTCGACCGCGATCAAGCGCGCCCGGTACCTGGCGCTCATTCCCTACATTCGCGGGATGCAGAGCTAGCTCCGCCGCATGACGACGCCCGAGGCGACCAATACTCCACCGGCGCCGCGCAAGCTCGGCGCGGGAGAACGAGGCTGGCCCAAGCTCGTTCTCGGCCTCGCGGCGTTCATCATCGTGCCCACCGTCCCGCAGTTTCGAGCGTTCCTTCCAATTGACCAGACGATCTTCTTGCTGGTGCCCGCTCTCGCGGCCTGCTTTCTCGTGGGCTGGTGGGCGGGCGGACGGGCGCTGCTGGCGATCGGCTGGGTCGCTCTCGCGGGATGGATGATGTGGCAGCGACCCGGCACGCCGGATGGGTTTCACAATCTCGTACGTGGCTGGAGCCTGCTTCTGGCCGGTGCCTTCGGGCTTAGCTGCCTCTTCGGCGAACGGCGGCCGCTATTCGGGCGCGCGCTCGCGGCGTTGTCGATCGCGATCTTCCTCGCGCTCGCGATGAGCGCGATGGGGCCCGTTCCGTTGAGCGAAGCCAAGCAGACCGTGGCGATGGAATTCGTTCACCGGAATGGTGAGACGATGGCGCAGGTGAACGGCGTCATCGGCGATCATCCGAAGGAGTGGACGGACCTCACGTCGCGCTTTCCGCAGCTCGCGCCGGCTCCCGCCGAGATCGAGCAGCAGTTGACGACCCTCTCCAAGCTCGGGCTCACGGTGTTCCCGTCGCTGCTCGCGCTCGAGTCGCTCCTGGCGCTTGCACTCGCCTGGGCCCTGTACCATCGACTGAGCAGGGCCCGGATTGGGGCGCCGCTTCGACCGCTCCGCGAGTTTCGATTCAACGATCAGCTCGTGTGGGGGCTGATCGTCGGCCTCACCATCGCTTTTCTGCCGACGCTGCAGGGCCTTCGCGGCGTTGGGCGCAATCTGCTCGTGTTCTTCTATGCACTCTACGCGATTCGCGGGCTCGGCGTGTTGGCGTGGTTTCTCGCACCCGGTGCGCTGATCGCGACCCTTACGGTGGGCTTCGCGATGTTATGGCTGCCGGTCATCAAGTTTGCCGCCGACTTTGCCCTCATGCTGCTGCTCGTCGCCGCATTCGTTCTCGGCCTCGGCGACACATGGGCGGATTGGCGCCGTCGCGCCAAACCTTCGGCCTAAGGCCTGCGGCCTTAGGCCTGGATCTTATTGGAAGTCGCTCGCGCTTTGCGCTCGCTCCCATTCCTATCATCGATCACTATCTCTGGAGCAGTTCAATGGACGTAATTCTTCGTCATGCCGTGGAGAATCTTGGAAAGCCCGGCGACGTCGTGAAGGTCAAGAATGGCTATGCGCGGAACTACCTTCTTCCGCACAACCTCGCTTACGAAGCGACGCCTGGAAACCTGAAGCGCATCCAGCAGGAGCGCGCGCGCCTCGAGGCCGCGGAAGGCCAGCGCCGGGACGCGGCACAGGATATCGCGACGAAGCTGGAACAGGTGTCGCTCACCTTCTCGGCGCGCGTCGGTGAGGAAGGCAAGTTGTTCGGATCCGTCACCGCTGCTGACATTACGCAGCAGTTGGAGCAGCAGGGCTTCCACATCGAGAAGCGCCAGATCGATCTGCACGAGCCGATCAAGTCGCTCGGCGTCTATCGAGTGCCCGTCCGTTTGCATGCGGACGTGAAGCCGGAGATCCGCGTCTGGGTCATTAAACAGTAGATATCAGTTATCAGTCCATAGCTATCAGGGAGTTCGGACTGGCCCCGAGCCTTTGGCTCGGGGCCGTTTTGTTTCCTTTCGGAGGGGGTTGCCTCGCCACCCGGGCGATTTGGCCTTGCCTGTCAGCACTGATAACTGCGAGCTGATAGCTGATAACGGAATTAACGGCCCGGGCTGTGCGATTAGTGAGGGAAACCGTGTCCCGGTTCGTCCCCGCGCATTATGCTATGGAGACGGACCCCGAGCGCACGGGGACCTCAATCCAGGAAAATTCAACGGAGGATCCAGGACGCTGATGAACACGACAACTTCGCTTCCCTCGTCTGTCCTTGCCCAGCGCGCTGCGCAAATCTGCCTCGAGAACAAAGCGAACGACGTCGTGATTCTCGACCTCCGTGGTGTCTCCGACATGACTGATTTCTTCGTGATCGCCAGCGGCACTTCCGACACGCATGTGCGTGCCCTTGGCGAGCACGTACTCGAAGAGCTCAAGCGGGAAAGTGGGGGGGCGGTGGCACATCACGTAGAAGGATTGACCCAGGGCCGCTGGGTATTGCTCGACTACGTGGATTTCGTCGTTCACCTTTTTCATCCAACGCTGAGGAGTTTCTATCAGCTCGAGCGCCTGTGGAGTGATGCGGCGCTCATTCCGGTAGAGTCTCAAGGAGCCGGTGCGTGACGTTGCGCAAATGTGTGGTCGTCGCCGTTGCAGTGGTCGCGGCGATGCTGCCACACGCGCCCGCGAGGGCGCAGAGCTACTTCGGGCAAAATCAGGTGCAGTACGATCAGTTTCACTGGCAGGTCAAGGAAACTGAGCATTTCCTCATCTACTATTACCCCGAGGAAGCGCAGGCCACGACCGACGCGGCTCGCATGGCCGAGCGCTCGTACGCGCGCCTGTCGCGGCTGCTCGACCATCAATTCCGCGAGAAGAAGCCGATCATGCTGTTCGAGTCGCGCAACGACTTCGGACAGAACAACGTCACCGGCGATCTCGGCGAAGGCACGGGTGGTGTCACCGAAGCGTTGCGTCACCGGATGCTCCTGAACTTCACCGGCGACTACAAGAGTTTTGAGCATGTGCTGACGCATGAGATGGTGCATGCGTTCCAGTACGACATCTTCGCCCGCGGCAAGGCCGGCGCCGGTCTGCAGACGCTCGCACAGGTCAATCCGCCGCTCTGGTTCGCGGAGGGCATGGCCGAATACCTCTCGCTCGGTCCGAGCACGCCGCTCACGAACGCCTGGATGCGGGACGCCGCGCTCAACGGCAAGCTGCCGAGCGTCGAGCAGATGACCGATTACCCCGAGCGGTTCTTCCCCTACCGCTACGGACACGCGTTCTGGACGTTCATCGGGCAGAAATGGGGCGACGAAGCGATCGGCCAGATCATGAACGCCGCGCCCACCGTCGGTATCGAGCGCGCCTTCAAGCGCGAGCTCGGCTTGTCACTCGAGGATCTGGGCGACGAGTGGAAAGAGGAGATGCAGCAGAAGCACCTCCCGCAGGTCGGGAATCTCGATCGGCCGCGGAAGTTCGCCGCCCCGTTGCTCACGCAGCGCAAGAGTGGCGGCGAGATCTTCCTCGCTCCGTCGCTCTCGCCCGACGGCAAGAACATCGCCTTCCTGTCCAACGGCAGCTTCATGCGCGGCGAGGTCTTCATCGACCTCTGGCTTGGCGACGCCGAAACCGGCAAGCGCATAACGAGGCTGGTGAAGAGCACCTTCGATCCGAATTTCGAGGAGCTGCGGCTGCTGTACTCGCAGAGCTCCTTCTCGCCCGATGGCCAGCAACTCGCCTTTACGGCGCAGCGGGAGGGACGTGACGTCCTGTACCTGCTCGACGTGAAGTCGCGCAAGGAAGTGAAGCGATTCACCCTGCCTCTCGAGGGCGTCACGGGGCCGAGCTGGTCGCCCGACGGCAAACGCATCGTCTTCAGCGGCAGTCAGGGCGGGCTCACCGATCTATACATCGTCGACATCGCGACGGAGCACCTCGAGCGCCTGACGAAGGATCGCTACGGCGATCTGCAGCCGCAGTGGTCGCCGGACGGCAAGATGATCGCCTTCGCGAGCGATCGCGGCGATTCGACGAGCTTCACGTATCTGCGCTTTCCGAAGTGGCGCGTCACCGTTCTCGACCTCGAGAAGGGCACGTTGACGGTGCTGCCGGGCCAGGCGGGATTGAACATCAATCCGCAGTGGGCCCCGGACGGGAAGTCAATCGCATACGTCTCCGACCGCACGGGCATCGCCAACGTCTTCCTCTACGATTTCGACGCGGGCGAGCACTATCAGCTCACCAACGTCGTCGGCTCCGTCTCGGCAATCACCGAGTACAGCCCCGCCATCTCGTGGGCGCGCAAGGCGGACCGCCTCGCGTTCAATTATTTCGAGGATGGGGACTACACGATCTGGTCGGTCAGCAATCCGCGGGCGCTCAAGAAGGCGCCGTTCCGCGACAAGCCGGCAGACAAACCGCCGGTCATCGCCGACAACGGGACCGACGGCGGCGTCATCGCCGCGTTAGGCGATCCACTCACCGGGCGCGCCTCGGTTTATCGGAGCCCCGCGAGTGACGTACGGAGCGCGGCGGATTTCCCCGTTACCGATAGTCGTGCGAGACCGCCGGTGAGCGTCACCGCGCTGCTCGATTCCGCCGATCTCGCGCTGCCGGATACGACGAAGTTCCGCGACGACACGTATCGCGTACGCTTCCAGCCCGACTACATCGCTCGTCCGAGCATTGGCTACGTGCCCGACAACTATGGGCGCAACGTGTTCGGCGGAACCACGGTGATCCTGAGCGACATGCTCGGTAACAACCGGTTGGCTTTGTCCGGCGAGATGAACGGCCGGCTGAGCGAAGCACGCATGTTCGTCGGCTACACGAATCTCTCGCGGCGATGGCAGTATTCGGGCGGCATCTCCCAGATGCCGTACTACTTCCTCTCCGGCGACACCCTCTACAAGTCCGACCCGACCACGGGGCTCTCGTCTGAGAAGCAGGAGATCACGACCTTCGTCGCTCGTCAGGCGTTCGCGGTCACCGCGTATCCCCTGAACCGCTTTACCCGGATCGAGATTGGAGGCGGTTTCAACAACGTCGCACGTACTCGCTGGTTCATCAGCCGCGATGTGAACGAGGATGGACGTGCCGCCAAGCCGTTCAATGCGGACAGCACGGGCCGCGATCCGACGCTCAACTATCTCGACGGGCAGCTCGCGTACGTCTCCGACAACACGCTCTTCGGCTACACGGGTCCGATTTACGGTCGGCGGTATCGCTTCCAGGTCAGCCCTGTTCTCGGCTCGTTCCGCTGGATCGAATATCTCGCGGACTATCGGCGATACGATCCGATTCTCTTCAACTATCTCACCGTCGCGACGCGCTTCTACACGAGCATGTCGTTCGGCCGGAACGAGACGGCCTTCCCGAAGTACATCGCGCGGCCGGATTTCGTGCGCGGCTACGATCGGAACAACTCGTTCTATCTCACCTGCCCGATCTACGGCGCGAACCCCTCGAATTGCAGCGCGGTGCAGCTCCTCGGCAGTCGCGTCGCGGTCGCGAACGCCGAGCTGCGCTTCCCTCTCGTGCGTCGCTTCGAGCTCGGTGTACTCCCGATCGCGCTGCCACCGCTCGACGGGCTCTTTTTCTACGATGTCGGCGCCGCGTGGTCGAAGGACCAGTCGCTCTATCTCAGCCGGCCCTCGAACTACGACGTCGCGAAGCAGCGCTATCCGCTGCGCAGCTATGGTTTGGGCCTGCGCCTGAACCTGTTCAACTACGCCATCGTTCGCTGGGATTATGCGATTCCGCTCGACCAGCCCGGATCGCATGGCGGTTTCTGGACGTGGAGTCTGTGGCCGTCATTCTAGAGATAGGTGCTAGGTGGTAGGTGCTAGGTGCTAGAGATCACAAAGTCACTAGCACCTAACACCTAGCACCTAGAACCACTGCAGACGGTCCCCTACCTGAGAAGTAGGCCCCTCACTAAGTTCTGTCCGTGCGCCCGCTTATCGCGTTAGCGCTCGTGCTCGCTGCATGTGGTCAGGCCGACCGCGCTCCCGCCGCGCACGAGTCCCAGACCGCTCCCACCTCTCGCGGACCCGATCTCCTGGTCATGCGGATTCCGCGTGCCGGGGGTACGCTGCGCGTGCTCGCGTACCCGCGGCTCGATTCCGTGGTCTGGAGCGCGACTGACCCGGCACCCTCCGTCGACCGCGTGCTGGCGTTCGACGAAGAGGCTGGGATGCTGTCATTCGTCGACGCGAAGGGAGTTCCGGCCCGCGTCGACTTCAGGCTCGACAACGTTTCCATCGCGACACGCACGCGCCTAACGGGTGTCACGTCCGTCGACGGCGCCACGATCTACGGTCTGACGAAAGACGGGACACTCCTCCGCTCGACCCCGAGCGGCGACTGGACGTTCAAGCCGCCACGCCCGGCGCGCGCGGCGCTGCCGCTGGTCGATGGCTCGCTCCTGCTCATCGGCATGAAGGAGCGCTCCGCGATGGTGTGGCGGATGCGCCCACCTGATACGAAGATTCTCGATTCGGCCGAGGTTCCCGGCGCCGCGCACGCGGGCTGGGCGCAAGCCGGCGACCGACTGTACTTCACGGTCGAGAACAGTCTCGTGGGTGTGCGGACCCGTGATCTACAACCGCTAAACGTCATCGAGCTCGACGGACATGCGCGCGCCGTCGTCGCGACGCCGAGCGGCGATCGGCTGTTTGCTCTCGCCGATTCGTCGAAGCAGGTCGACGTCATCGATCGCTATCGCGAGAAGGTGAGTGAGCACATCGATCTGCCGGGTCTTGCCGAAGATCTTCGCATCGACCCACTCGGTCGGTATCTCCTCGTCCACGCCGCCGCGCACGATTCCGCGTGGGTGGTAGACGTCGGCACGGATCATCTCATCGGTGGCGTGCAGACCGCATGGCGCGACGATCTCCCTTTCGTCGCGCCGGACGGTGAGATCGTGCTCGCGCAGGGCAAGGACGTTTCGCTCATCGACGGAACGAAGCTGGAGGAGAAGCGGCGGATCGCGCAGGGTGCGGCGGACTACTGGTACAGCTTCGCGTGGAGCGGCTTCCGTCCGCGCGCTGCCGAGCTGGATCAGCCGGTCCGCTTCCCTGGAGCCGACAGCGCTGATAGCGCTGCGCGCGCGACCCCTGACTCGAGCGCCGTGACCGCCGCCCCGCCTCCCCCCAGGGACACGACGCCCACACCGGTCGCTGCGAAGGGATGGGTCGTCTCGTTCGCGGCGCTGCTCAACGAGCAGAAAGCGCGCGAGCTCGCCGGCACGATCCGCGTGCATAACGAGACAGCGCGAGTCCAGGCAACGCCCCGTGAGGGACAGACGATCTACCGCGTCGTGCTCGGGCCATATCCAACCAAGGATGAAGCCGAGCGCGTCGGCCGCGACTCCAAGCAGAACTACTGGGTGTACGAGGCCGCGCCGTGACGATGCCGATGGATGCGCCGGATTCATCCTCCGGGACCACGGCGGACGAGGCGCTCGTCGACGACGGCATGCGCGTCGGCGCCGGCCTCGACACGGCCAATCTCGTGCTCGTCCTCGGGGATGAGCCGCGGCGCACCGCGCTCGCCGCGCTCGGCGTCGCGCGCGCCCAGGCCCGCCACCGGCGCGTCGCGCTCGGGGACCTCCTCGGCGACGCCGAACCGATTCAGCAACTTCTCAACGGTGGCGATCCGCACGGCCTCGCCGACAGCTTCGTGTATGGCGTTTCGCTGAACAAGATCGCGCACGCGGTGCCGCAATACGGCGACCTGTACGTGTTGCCGAGCGGCTCGGAAGTCCCAGCCTACGAGGACATCTTCACCAACTCGCGGTGGAAGCGTCTCGCCGCGGGATTCAAGGAGACGGGCGCACTGCTCGTCGTCGCCGCACCGGCGAGCGCCGCGCACGTCGCTGATGTCGTCGGCCTTTCTGATGGCGCCGTGTTGGTCGATGCCGCTGAGGCGGCCGGCGTTGAGGGCGGCAAGCTGCTCGGTCGCATTGCGGCGCAGCCCGAACGTCCCGCTGACGTGCCAATCGCGGCGGTCACTGAGGCAGAAGCGGCACCGGAGCCACCATCATCGCCATCAGCGCCATCGCGCGGCGGACGGTGGCGTCGCATCGCGGCGTCGCGGGGCGCCGTGCTCGGAATCGGGCTCACCCTCTTTCTCGTCGTGCTCGGCATCTGGTTCGCCTCACGGCCGTTCGCGCGCGGGAACGATCCACTCTGGCTCCGCCGGCAGCGAGGCGGCACGACCGTAGCGGGCTCGGTGCCATCGCTCGATTCGTTAGGCAAGGATTCCGCCGCTGGCGGGGCCGAGCTTCTCACTCCCGCAAACCTCGCCGATTCCGCGGCGGTCGCGCCTTATGCGGTCGTCATCGCTCGCTTCAACACGAGGAGTGGCGCGGAGTCCTGGCTCCAGAGTCAGGCAAAGGGTCTGCCGACACCGACCTTCGTTCCCGTGCGGATCCAGGGCGAGACGTGGTACGCAGCGCTCGTCGGCTCGTACGCTACCCACGCCGAGGCCGATTCCCTCCTCGCGGCGCTGAGCGCGCAGGGACTGTCACGCGCGGACTCCAACAACATCGTTCGCGCCCCATTCGCCTTCCTCGTCGACTCCGTCGGCGCGGCCGCCGTCCCGGGGCTCCTGAAGTATTTCAACGATCGCGCGCTGCCGGTGTACGCGTTGCGCCAGCCTAACGGCTCGGCGCGTCTCTACGCCGGCGCGTTCGAGTCCCCGGCGCAGGCATCGCTATACCTCGACGCCATTCGCACGTCGGGGCTTCGCCCCGTGCTCGTTTACCGTATCGGGAGAGTGTACTAGTGCGGCTCACCAAGCTCGAGCTCCACGGCTTCAAGTCGTTCGCGGACTCCACGAATCTCGTCTTCGAGCCGGGAGTCACGGCGATCGTCGGGCCCAACGGCTGCGGCAAGTCCAACGTCTCCGACGCTGTGCGCTGGGTATTGGGCGAGCAGCGGGCGCGCCTGCTCCGCGGCTCCAAGATGGAAGAGGTCATCTTCCAGGGATCCTCGGCGCGGCGGCCCGTGAATCTCGCCGAGGTCTCTCTCCACTTCGAGAACGAGGACGGGTCGCTGCCCGTGCCGTTCCGCGAGGTCGTCATCACGCGGCGGCTCTCGCGCTCCGGCGAGAGTGAGTATTTCATAAACCGCGCGCCGGCTCGACTGCGGGACATCGCGGACATGCTGCGCGGCACTGGCCTCGGCGCGGATACGGGCGTCGTCATCGAGGCAAAGATGATCGACGCACTCCTCTCCGACCGCCCGGACGACCGCCGGGAGCTGTTCGAGGAGGCGGCCGGCGTTGGCCTTTACCGCGATCGGCGCCGCACCACGGAGCGCCGCCTCGAGGAGACGACGGTCGATCTGCAGCGACTCGATGATCTCATCGGCGAAGTGCAGACGCAGGTCCGCTCACTCGCCCGGCAACGCAAGCGCGCCGAACGTCACGCCGAGCTCACGCAGCGACGGTTCGTCGTGGAGCTGAACCTCGCCGCACGAGAGATGGCGGCGTGGCGCGAGGAGCTCGAGCAGCTGGAGGGGCACGTCGCATCGCTTCGCGAGACGCTGCCTAACGTGGAAACCGGTGTCGCCGAGGCAGAGCAGGCGCGTGACCAGGCCCACGACCAGCGCACGTCAGCGGAGGCCAGCCGCGCCGAGCTGCTCCGACTCGTGAACGTTCAGCGAGAGCAGGTGCTGCAGCTCCGCTCCGAGATGGCTGTCGCCGAGGAGCGGCAGCGCAATGCCGTCGCGCGGCGCCAGCGCGCCGAGGCGGAAGCGAGTGAGGGCCATGCCTATGGTCAGCGCATCGCTGACGACCGCGAGCAGGCGGCCGCCGAGCGGCAGCGGCAAGACGACGCGCTCGTCGAGGCTCGGCGCGATCTCGAGGCCCGGCAACAGACCGAGGAGACAGCACGCGCCGACGTCGCGAACGCCCGCGACGCGCTCGAGCATGCGGACCGGCAGCAGCGGGAGAGTCAGGACCGACTGCATCGCGTGGAACATGAACGCGAGCGTGCGCGGCGCGAGCTGGATGAAATCGTGCAGCGCGCGGACGCACTGGACCTGGAGCGCTCGCAGCTCGCCGATACGCTTTCACTCGCAAGACGCGAGCGCGACGACGCGGCGACGGTAGCGGTCGACGCCGTGGCGCGTTTCGCCGTTGCCAACACCGACCTCGAGACCGCACGCGCCAATGATCGTGAGGCACGCGAGCGCGAAGCCGCGGCACGGGCTGAGCTCTTCCGAGCCGACGAGGCGTACGTTGCCCTGCAGGGGCGCGTCAGCGCGCTGGAGGGTCTCGAGCGCGAGCGCGTCGGCCTCGCGCCCGCAGCGGCACGGCTTCTCAGGGAGCGCGACCGTTTTGGCGATGGCGCAGTCATTGGGCCGTTGAGCGACTTCATAACCGCGGACCAGGCGTCCGCGCTGCTCGTCGAGCGATTCCTGGGGGCGACGCTGCACGCCGTCCTCGTACGTGACACCGCCGCGGCGGACGCCGTTCGCGCGTGGCACTCCGAGACCAACCCCGGAGCACTGCTGCTGCTGCCTCTCGATGCCGCTCCGGCGCCGGAGAGGGACAGCGGTGGCTCGCTGTCGCACATCGTCGACGCGGCTCCCGCCGCGCGCGACTGGGTGCGCGCGCTCCTCGGCGGCGTCGAGACGATCGAGGGCGGCGGCGCGTTCATCGATGCGCGCGGCGCGGTCTGGCTGCCGGGTCAAGGCGGTGGTCCCGGCCCGCTGCGCCGTCGCGCCGAGCTCTATGCATTGCGCGCGGAGCTCTCGGCCAGCGAGGTCGCACGACAGCAGGCGAGCGCTGCTGCCGACGCAGCGCGCGTCGCCGCGCAGGCCGCCGAGCAGCGATTGGTGGAAGCCACGGAGGGAATGTCCGGTGCGCGCCAGGAGATGCGTCATGCGGCCGATCATCACGCGGAGCTCGAGCGCCGATTCCAGCGAGCGGAGCGTGAGCTGACCGAGGCGGACGCACTCGCGGGGCGGCTGCGCTCGCGTCGCGACGAGCTCGAGGAACGGTTAGGCAGCTTCGACGCAGAGACGGCGGCGCTGCGCGAGCGGCTGGAGTCGGGTGGCGCAGTCATCGCCGACGCGCGCACGAGGCTGGCCTCGGCCGAGCGCGCGCAGGAGGACGCGCGCGAGCTGCGAACACGCGCCCAGGTCGAGGAGGCGCAGGTTCTGGCACGTCTCCAGATGGCGCGCGACCGCGAGCATCGGCTCGCACAGGAGCTGGAGTCGGCATCGGCGCGCTTGGGCGCGCTTCGCGCCGAGCTTACCGATCTCTCTCAGGCCGACAGCGTGCTCGCCGAGCAGATGGCGAACTGGAAGCTCGATCTCGAGACGCGTGACGCCACGCTCGCCGATGGCGAGGCGAGACTGACCGCTGCCGAACGCGGCGTTCGAGCGGCGGACGAAGCACTCACCGCCGCCGAGCACGCGCTCGACGAGATCCGGCACCGTGCTGGCGCGATGAATGACGAGCTCCATCGCGCCGAGATGCGATTCACGGAGCTGTCGGGACGTCGCACGGCGATCCGCGAGCGGCTCGAAGCCGAATGGCGTCGGCCGCTTGATGAGATGCTCGCTGGCCTGGCACCCGTGGAGCTCGACGACGCGGCGCTCCGCGAAGAGACCGAGATGCTTCGTCAGCAGCTCGAGGCCCTCGGCCTTGTCAACGTGCTCGCCATCGAAGAGCACGAGGAGAACGCGAAGCGCCTCGACTTTCTCACGACGCAACGCACCGATCTCGCCGACGCGAAAACGTCGCTCCAACAAGCCATTCGCGAGATCGACGCGACCGCGCGCGATCTGTTCCTCGAAACTTTCACGCAGGTCCGCGAGAACTTTCGACAGATCTTCCTCTCGCTCTTCGGTGGCGGCGAATGTGACATTCGGCTGGAGAATCCGGAGACGCCGCTCGACTGCGACATCGAGATTCACGCGTCCCCGCGCGGCAAGCGCACCCAGCGCATTCACCTGCTCTCGAGCGGCGAGCGGGCGCTGGTCGCGCTCTCACTCCTCTTCGGCATCTTCCTCACGAAGCCGAGCCCGTTCTGCCTGCTCGACGAGGTGGACGCGCCGCTCGACGACGCGAACGTCGGTCGCTTCGTGCGCATGCTGAATCAGTTCAAGTCGCGGACGCAATTCATCGTCATCACGCACAACCCGCGTACCACGACGGAAGCCGCGGACGCGGTGTACGGCGTGACGATGCAGGAGCCCGGCGTCTCCTCGATCGTGAGCGTCCGTATGCGCGGCGCGATCATCGACGACATGCCCGCCGCCATCGACGGCATGGCCGCGGTGAGCGCGCGGAAGAGCGCGGACACCGTGGCCGCACCGGCGTGACCGGCGCGCGCTTCACCACGCTCGGCACCGGCACCGTCGCGCTGAGCGGCGAGCGAAGCTGCGCCGGCTATCTCTACGAGGCGGACGATGTGCGGCTCCTGCTGGATTGCGGCAGTGGTATCACCCGACGACTCGCCGAGCTCGGCGTCGCTTGGTCGAGCATTACGCACGTCGCGCTCACGCATTTTCACATCGACCACCACGGCGATCTCCCGACGCTCGTCTTCGCGTGGAAGTACGGCCAGCTGCCGCCTCGGTCCGCCCCACTCGAGCTGATCGGACCCTCCGGCACGGCGTCGCTGCTCGAGCGACTCGCGGCGGCATACGGTGACTGGCTGCGCGACCCGGGCTTTCCGATCAAGCTTCGCGAGATCGCCCCTGGTGAGGCGGTCGAGCTCTCGGAGACCGTGCGGCTCTCGGCGCAGAAGGTTCCCCACACGGCAGAGAGCGTGGCATATTCCATTGAGCGCGGGAATCGGCGCGTCGTCTACACCGGCGACACCGGTCCCGACGACGCCCTCGGCGACTGGGCACGGGAATGCGATCTGTTGGTCTGTGAGTGCTCGCTCCCGTCATCGATGGCAATCAAGGAGCATCTCACGCCGGAACAGTGCGGCGCGCTCGCCGCGCGCGCCAACCCGCGGCATGTGGTGCTGACGCATTTCTACCCGCCGGTCGAGCGCGTCGACATCCGCGCGCTGGTCGGAGAGAAATTTTCCGGGCCGGTAACGCTCGCGAGAGACGGCTGGTCAATCGACCTCACTGGCACCTAGCACCTAACACCAAGTACCTATGCTCGTAGTCATGGACAACCACGCGAGCGCCGATCAGATCGAGCGCGTGGTTCAGGTCATAGAAGAGATGGGCTATCAGGCTCGTCCGATGCCCGGCCTTCAGCGCACGACGGTCGGTCTCGTCGGCAACGACGGCCGCGTCGACGGATCGCGCATCGAGGCGCTGCCCGGTGTAGCCGAGGTCATTCACGTCTCCAAGCCCTACAAACAAGTCTCGCGCGAGTGGAAACAGGAGAACACGCTCGTCCGCATCGCGCCGGGCGTGGTCTTCGGTGGTGAGCAAATTCAAATCATCGCCGGTCCGTGCTCGGTGGAGTCGGAGGATCAGATCGTCACGGCCGCGAGACAAGTGCGCGCGGCAGGTGCCACCGCGCTCCGCGGCGGCGCGTTCAAGCCGCGCAGCTCGCCGTACTCGTTCCAGGGCCTTGGCAAGCGGGGGCTCGAGCTGCTCGCGGTCGCGCGACAGGAGACAGGGCTGGCGATCGTGACCGAGGCTCTCGACGAGGACGGCGTTCATCGCGTCGCCGAGGTGGCGGATTGCATTCAGATCGGCGCGCGGAACATGCAGAATTACTCTCTGTTGCGCGCGGCGGGACGTGCCGGCAAGCCGGTTCTCCTCAAGCGCGGCATGGCGGCGACGATTACCGATCTGCTCATGAGCGCGGAGTACATCCTCGCGGAAGGCAATGACCAGGTGATCCTGTGCGAGCGCGGCATCCGCAGCTTCGACACGATGACGCGCAACCTGTTCGATCTTACCGCGATCCCACTCGTGCAGAAGCTGTCGCACCTGCCGATGGTGGCCGATCCCAGCCACGGTACGGGTCTCCGCGACAAGGTCACGCCGATGGCGCGGGCGGCTGTCGCCGCGGGCGCCGACGGGATCATAGTCGAGGTTCACCCCAATCCCGAGCGGGCGCTGTCCGACGGCGCCCAGTCTCTCTACCCGGAGCAGTTCAAGAGCCTCGTGGAGGAGCTGCGCGCAATCGCCAGCGCCATCGGCCGATCGGTGGCGACGCTCGCATCCGCCCGTTCCGCGGGAACGGCGCCGGTTACGGTGGGGTAGAGTGCGGGTGTCAATTCACCTCCGAGACGCTTCCATGTCGCTGCGCCGCATCGGCCTGTCGTTGTTCATGCTCGCCGCCGCCATACCCGCGGTCCACGCCCAATCGAGTGACCAGGTTCTGGATCGTGCCATTGCGGCGTGGGCGAAGGTGAAGACGGCGCGCGCGACCTTCGAGCAGACAGTTTCGAACTCACTCACCGGATCGAGCGCGACCGCGCGCGGAGAATTTCAGCAGCAGCGCCCGAAGCGTCTTTCGATCCGATTCACGGACCCCGCCGGCGATCGCATCGTCGCCGACGGCGCGTCGGTCTGGGTGTACCTGCCAAGCAGCGCGCCCGGCCAGGTCGTGAAGCGCTCGGCCGCGGAGGCCAATCTCCCCTTCGACATCGCTGGTGAGTTTCTCACCGATCCTCGCTCGCGCTACGACGTCGCCGCCGCGGGTACCGCGACCGTCTCCGGCCATGCCGCGCACGCGCTGACGCTCGTGCCGAAGAGCAGCGACCAGCGGCTCTTCGAGAGGGCGACGATCTGGGTCGACGACGACGACGGCTTTGTGCGCCAATTCGAGGTTGTCGAGTCGACGGGTGTGACGCGCCGCGTCCGCATCACCTCGCTCGAGCCCAACGTGGCCGTCGACCGCGCGGCGTTCACCTTCACGCCGCCGCCGGGAACGCGCGTCATCGATCGGTGACGCGCGTCAGCGCCTAACGCTTCGCCGCCCGCAGCAACTCCTGCTGGGTGTGCGACCGGGTGAGCATGCCTAACGCGGTGGCGACGTCGGGGTCGCGGTGCAGAAGCCGCTCGTACTCCGCGTCGGGACCGAACACGTAGCGAGTGACCTGGCCAGCAATGAGCCGATCGACGACGGAGCTGTCCGCGTCGTACAGCGTCCGCGGCAGGGTCACGCCGCGCTGTCTCAGACGCTCGTACAGCTCGGAGCGCATCGCCGGCGTCACGGTAAAGCTCGGACTGGTGATGCGCTTCTGGCCCTTGAGCGCGAGCGCGTAGTTAGTGAGGACGTCGCGAAAGTCGGCGACATGCTTCCCGAGCGCGGCCTGTAGACTGGCCGCCTGCGTATCCGCGGCGGAGTCGGCCACCGTCACGTCGGGTGTGATGCCGCCCCCACCGAGCACCGTTCGACCCGCGTCGGTCTTGAATCGCGGACGCGGCGACTCGGCGCCCAGGGAGCGGAGCGCATCCTGGTCGTCGTCGTCGGCGGCGTTTTGATGTGCCCTGTTGATGCTTCTTCCAGACGGCGTGTACCAGAGCGCCGTCGTGAGCTTGAGCGCGCTGCTGTCCGTCACGGGAAAGAGGCTCTGCGCGCTTCCCTTCCCGTACGACGTCGTTCCCACGATCAACGCCCGATCGTGATCCTGGAGCGCCCCCGCAACGATCTCCGACGCGCTCGCGCTGCCGCTGTCCACGAGCACGACGAGCGGGATCTGTGGCCATGGCTGCGGCCGCCGGTCGACGTAATCACGGTCCGAGTCCTTCGTCCGACCGCGCATGCTCACGATCTTCTGCCC
>JAJKIR010000022.1 GCA_021154325.1 Gemmatimonas sp. | reverse complement strand
CCGAACTTCAATTTCCCGGATCGAGGAGACCTCTGGATTCCCTTCGCCACCGATCCGGCGACGGAGCTCCACGGGAATCGCGGTTACGCGGGCGCGATCGGCCTGCTGAAGCCTGGTCGAACGATCGCTCAGGCCCGCGCCGACCTGCACGCAATCGACGCCGAGCTGGCGCGGCAGTTCCCCAACGAGAACTTCGGTTGGACCGCCGAGCTCAAGTCGCTGCGCGAGGATCTCGTCGGCGACTTCGAACAGCCGCTCAAGGTGTTCGTCGCCGCGGTCGGGCTCGTGCTGCTCCTCGTCTGCGCGAACCTCGCGAACCTGATGCTCGCGCGCGCGACGACCCGTGCTCGCGAGATCGCCATCCGGAGCGCGCTCGGCGCCTCGCGACGGCGACTCACCCTCCAGCTGCTCGTTGAGAGTCTGCTCATCGCAACCCTCGGCGGCGTGCTCGGCATTGCGATTGCGTGGTGGGGGGTGCGGCTGCTGCGCTTCGCGTTCCCGGATCAGTCACCGCCCTTCTACGTGACGCTGGCGCTGGACGGGCCGGCGCTGGTCTGTGTTGCCGGCCTGACGCTCCTGACCGGGATTCTCTTCGGCACGGTGCCGGCGTTGCGCGCCACGCGCACCAATCTCGGGACGATGCTCCGCGACGGGACACGTGGCAGCGGCAGCTCGGCGCATCGCTCGCGCCTCCGCGGCGCGCTCGTCGTCTGCGAGATCGCGATCTCGGTGGTGCTGCTTGTCGGGGCGATGCTCCTCGTCCGCAGCTACCGTAACCTCGCGGGCACGTCGTTAGGCTTCGACGAGCAGGGAATTCTCTCGGCGCGGCTGACGCTCCCCAGTGCGCGGTATACACGGGCGCAGGCGAAGCTCTTCTACGACGAGCTGCTGGCGCGGCTCCGCCGTGAGCCGGGCGTCACGATGACGGCGTCGGCGCAGGGGATTCCGTTCAGCGGGTGGAACGTGCAGTCGGAGACGACTGTGGAAGGCGCGCCGCCGCCGAAGCGCGGCGAGGAGCTCGTGGCGCACTACCAGTACGTCACGCCGGCGTACTTTCCCGCGATTGGCGTCAGGCTCGAACGCGGTCGCTGGTTTACCGACGCGGACCGCGACTCCCTCAATCCCGTGGTGATCGTCAATGAGCAGATGGTAATCCATGGCTTTGGCGGGCGCGATCCAATCGGGAAGCGTGTTCGCGTCGGCGGAGACCGCGAACCCTTCGCCACGGTGGTGGGCGTGATTCGCGACTTCCGGCATTACCGCCTGCCGCAGCCGATGGGTCCGGCCGTGTACTACCCGTACGCATCGTATCCCGGGCGCCAGCAGGCGATCGTCATTCGCACCACACGCGACGATCCGCATAGCCTCGTTCCGGCGCTGCGAGCGGCCGTGCGGGCCATGGATCCGAAGCTGGCGCTCTACGACGTGCAGACGTTCGACGAGGCGGTGTCGAAGTCGCTCTGGCGCCAGCGGCTGCAAGGGAACGTGCTCTCGATCTTCGCCGCGCTCGCGCTCGTGCTGGCGTGTACGGGCCTCTACGGAGTGATCGCGTACGCGGTGGCGGAGCGGACGCGCGAGCTCGGCGTTCGCATGGCGCTCGGCGCGACCCGGAGGGACGTGCTGCGGCTCGTCCTCGCGCAGAGCGGCCGGCTCGTACTCGCGGGTATCGCGTTAGGCACTATCGTCGCGGCGCTCGGGGTGCACATGCTCGATTCGTTGCTCTACGGCGTGCAGGCGTTCGATCCGCCAACGTTCATCGCGGTGCCGCTGCTCCTCGCGCTCGTCGCCCTCGCAGCGGCGCTGGTGCCAGCCCGCCGCGCGGCGCTGGTCGATCCGATCATCGCGATGCGCGGCGACTAGTGGGTGAGTGAAGCAGGCACGCTACCTGGCGCCCATCACGAGCAGTCGATCGGGGGTGCACGGCGGCTTCATGCCAAATTTGGAATGTCAACAATGATGCGCCGCCGGCGCTCCGATGCGCGCATTCCAAATTTGGCATGGTGCCGCCTAGCACCCCCGATCGACTGCTCTTCGGTCGAGATGCCGGATACGCCCCTCTAGCGTCCGGCGCTCACCGTCGCGAGCGCGCGCTCGATGGCGGCCACCGCATGCTCGACGTCGGCGTGCGTCGTCTGCCAGTTCGAGACCGAGATCCGCATGCATCGCCGGCCGCGGAAGGTCACGCCGCCGAAGAAGGCTTCGCCATCGGTGAGGATCTGCTCGATCACGCGATCGGTCCGACGATCGTGGTCGGCATCGCTGGCGCCGGGACGCTCGTCCCGGAAGCGGACGAGACCCTGGTTGATCACCGGCTCCCAGACCGCTTCGGCACCGCGGAGGATACCGATGCACTTCACGAGCGCGCGCGCATGGAAGCAGCAGCGATCGACGAGATCGGCGACCCCGCGACGGCCGAGCTGGCGAATCGCGGCGTAGCTCGCGATGCCGCGCGCGCGCCGGGACCACTCAGGGTTGTAGTCGACCTGATCGCGTGCGTCGCCTTCGTGCATCATGTAGCTCGAGCGGTGCGTCATCGACGCGAAGTGGGCGCGGGCGTCGGCTACGAACGCATAGCCGCTGTCGTAGGGCACGTTGAGCCACTTATGGCCGTCCGTCGACCACGAGTCGGCGCCCGCCGCGCCATCCATGAGATGCTTGTAGCCCGGGCTCGCCGCGGCCCAGAGTCCGAAGGCGCCGTCGACGTGTACCCACGTGCCGCGCTCGTGAGCGAGTGGAATGAGCTCCGCGAACGGATCGAAGGCGCCCGTATTCAGCTCACCGGCCTGAAGAACGAGGATCGTCGGCGATTCGCGGTCCGCGTCGAGCGCCGCACGCAACGCGTCGACGCGCATCCGATTCGCATCGTCGAGCGCCAGCGGCACGAGGCTGTCGCTGCCGATGCCTAACAAGCGCACGGCGCGGTCGACCGTGCCATGGCGCTCGGCACCGCAGAGGACCCGGATCGCGGGCGCGCGCGCGAGCCCCCGCTGCTCCACGTCCCACCCGCGGCGCTCCAGCAGCGCATGCCGCGCCGCCGTGAGCGCGGTGACGTGCGCCATCTGCGTTCCGGTGACGAAAGCGAAGCTCGCGTTAGGCGGAAGGCCGAGGAGCGACTTGAGGTACGCACCGCAGACCTCCTCGATGACGCCCGCGGCTGGGCTGCAGGCGTAGATCCCCGCGTTCTGGTCCCACGTCGAGGTGAGCCAATCGGCCGCGAGCGCGGCGGGGACGGAGCCGCCGATTACCCAGGCGAAGAATCGGCCACCGGCGCTCCCGATGAGTCCACCGTCGACGTCAGCGACGAGGTCGTCGATGACTCGTGAGGCGTCGACGCCGTCCTCAGCGAGCGGACGGCCGAGACGACTCCGGAGCTGGTCGAGCGTCGCGGTGGCAGAGACGGATGCGGTATCGAGCTTGTCGAGGTACGCAAGCGCGTGGGTCATTGCGCGCGCGAGTGGCTCGCGGGGTGACTGCGTGTCTGGCATTCGTGCGGATGGGCGGAGGGGAAGGTGGGTTCACGAAGAATATCACAACCGTCGTGTCGTCGAGATGTTTCTGTACACCCGGTGCGTCGTTTGCAAAGCACCGGCGTGTGGAAAGCGACGCCGCGCCATGCACACCATCGTGATTCTCGAGGTTGTATGATCACGCTCGCGCACCGTTCGTTGCTCGCCGTCGTCGCGCTCAGCGCCGTCGTTGCGTGTAATCGCGAAACGCCCACGACTCCGTCGAATCAGGCGGCGCCTCCGTCAGCCTCACGCATCCCGTCGCCGACCGATCTCGTCGCCTGGCTACGGGACTACATCGACAAGCCACACCGGCACCATGGCGCGCGGACCAGCGCGCCCGCACTCCTTGCGGGAGCAGGGGATATCGCGCGGTGCTATCCCGGCTCGGACGTGACACAGTTTCACCGACCGACAGGGAACAATCCGGCAGCGCAGACGGCGCGCTTGCTCGAGGAGCTGCCCGATGCGACGGTGATGGCGGTCGGCGACAACGCGTACGAGTTCGGGTCGCCACTCGACTATGCGGGATGCTATCAGCCGACGTGGGGGCGCGTGCGCGATCGCACTCGGCCCGCGACTGGAAACCACGAGTATCTCACGCCGGGCGCCGCCGGCTACTTCACCTACTTCGGCTTGCGATCGGCGCCACCGCTCGGCTACTACAGCTATGACCTCGGCAGCTGGCACGTGATCGTCATCAACAGCACGCCGCAGGTGTACGCCTGCTGGCCTCCGGAGCTGACCGAGATGCCGCCAGGATTCCCGGTTCTGCCAATACCGGCCTCGCCTGACACGGCAGCCGGACGCGCGTGCGCGGGTGACGTCGCTCAGCAGGTGTGGCTCGCGGCCGATCTCGCGACACATCGGGGCGCGACGTGCACGATCGCCTACTTCCACCATCCGCGCTTCAGCTCCGGGCTGCACGGCAATCACTACCAGATGCAGCGCATGTGGGACCTGATGTACGCGAACGGCGTCGACGTCGTCGTCTCCGGTCACGACCACCTGTACGAACGATTCGCACCTCAGGATCCGGACGGCAACGCCGATCCGTCGTCAGGCATCCGGCAATTCACCGTCGGAACGGGCGGCGCCGAATTCTACGACGTCCGCGAGCGCCAGCCGAACAGCGAGGTGATCATCAACGACATGCACGGCATTCTCGTCCTCGCCCTGGACGCCGGCCGGTATGCCTGGAGTTTCGAGAATACTGATCGCGCCATCGTCGACGCGGGCAGTGGGGAGTGTCATTGAGAGCTGTCATCCTGAGGGAGCGCAGCGATCGCGCGGCTCGGAGAGTAGATCCTTCGCTTCGCTCAGGATGACAGCGGCTTACCGCGCCGGCGTGATGATGATGTTGCGGAACTCGACCGGTCCGTGGTCACCCTGCAGGAGCAGCGGACCGGGCGCGCCCTCGTTGCTGTCGATGGCCCCGCCGGTGGTGCCGGGAATCTCCTGATTGCAGATGACGCGTTGGCCGTTGGCGACCACAGTCACCATTCGCCCAACCAGGGTGATGTCGTAGGAATTCCACTCGCCCGCGGGCTTCGCCGCGATCCGGCTCGGCGAGATGAAGCCGTAGACGCCACTGAAGCGATCGTCCATCGGCGGAAGGCCGTAGTCGTCCTGGATCTGGACCTCATGACGGCCGCGCAGATAGACACCGCTGTTGCTCTCCTTCGGGTAGCGGAACTCGATGTGGAGCTTGAAGTCCTTGAACGTCTGCGTCGTCTCGATGTTCGCGCCGGAGTGCGGGCTGCGGAGAACGCCTTTGCTCACCACCCACTGATTCTGCGCGCCGCCCTGCGCTTGCCATCCGCCGAGATCATTCGCGTGCAGGAGGTGAATGGGTGCGCCCCACCTCGGCGTGACCTCGCCGCGCAACGCCGGCGCGCGCACTCCCGTCCAGTCGTAACGCTTGCCGTCGGGGAAGGTCATGCTGCCCGCTAGGCCTCCGCCCGTTAGGCGGCCGGTAACGGTGAGATCGCCGTCGCCGTTCTCCCACTGATGCGGGATCGCGAAGCGAATCGAGTCGCCGCCAACCTCGACGACCGAGATCGGGCGTGCGCTGCCGACGATGCCGACGAAACGACCGACGAGCGCGTCCCGACCCGACACCCACAGCTCGAGCCACGAAGGACGGCTGCCGTTGGGCGTCTGAATCGTGATGTCCCAACGCCCTACCAGCCCCGAATCGATGGCCGCCGTGACCGGCCGAGCAACGGGCCGGGAGGCTGCGTCTGGGTGCCATGACGGAAGGAGCAGCGTGAGGAGAAGAAACGATGATCGCCACATGAGTCGAATCTCCAGCGGGTCGAGTGGGTCGTTAGGCGCGATAGACCGGGCCCGGGAGCGAATATGGCGCCCATTCGGGCGGGGTCAATTGGCGTTGGGGGCAGCGCACCATCGGCATCGGCGCGAATCGTGCTTGCATCCAACCCAACCATTTCACCCTGAGAACGATGAGAGCTCGGCTCGTCCTCTGCGTCACGCTGATCTGCCTTGCGACGACACCGCTCCTTGGCCAGGCGGACAGTGCGCGTCCGCCGCGCGCGAATTGCTTTCGCCCGCAGCCGGCGACCGCTTGTCGCGCCTACTTCGTTTTCGAGCTGAGTTTGATGGGACGTCTCGCGGGCACACATCAGCCGCATGAAGGTCCGACGCCGCCAGGCGCGTACCGCGACCTGCGCGAGTACCTCGCGCTAGACGTCGGACGGATGGTCAATCGCCCCGATGGTTATGCCATAGGCGGGTCGCTGCAGGCCGGCGGCATCGAGAATGGCGGCACGCGCTTCGCGCTCAAGGCGCGGCGCCGCGACTGGCACGCCCACGGCTTCTCCACCGATCTCGCCGCCGGTCCACTTCTGGCGCAGCAGCAGTCGAGCTTCCCGAATCAGGGACTCGTCCAGGGATTTGGGCTCACGGCCGAGACCGCGTTAGGCAATCGCGGGCTGGCGAGCGTCGTCCTCTCGGGCGACGCGATCCGCATCGAGGGCCGCACCGCCTCCGCACTCCACGCCGGCGGCCGGCTCGAGTCGTTTCCCGCGCTCGGTGGCGCCGCCGTCCTCGTGATCGGCGTCGTCGCCCTCATCGTGGTGCTGAGTCGCGTCGGATTCGAGTAGCACTGCCTCACGACACCGGCGTTCCGTCGGTGAGGGTGAGTAGCGCCATTCCGGAGGGATCCAGACGCAGCGCGTCCGCGGCGTGCACGAGGCGGAGCACCACGCCTTCGCACGTGGGACAGCGGAGCACGATCCCCATCTGGTGGCCGTACTCGAGCAGCGCGCCGACCGGGCCGACGTTGCCACAGCCGCGACAGGTCGCCATCGCGCTCGTCATGTCCCGGACGAATAGCTCGCGCAGGAGGCCCGCGGCGGCGTTTCCATCGAGGCGCATCTCTTCGGTCTGCATCGGAGTCTCCGGTTAACTGTCCATGCCTAACGACTGCGCGTCCTCACGAGCCGGTCGGTCCGAAACGTTCTGTGCGTACGCGGAGCGGATCGTAGCCGAACTCCACCAGCAAATTCGCAACCTGCTCGACGAGCGGCGTCGGGCCGCAGACGAACGCCCGCGTCCCTTCGCTCGCCGGCCACGCCACCTCCTCGAGGAGCGGACGGTCGATGCGGCGGTTGTAACCCGTCCAGTCGGCTGGCGCCGAGCGTGTGAGCGTATACTCGATACGAACATCCGGCGCCGAGCCCAGGCGCGCCAGCTCGCTCGCGTAGATGAGGTCGTCCGCCGTGCGCGCCGAATACAGGAGCCTAACGGGGCTCCGCGCGCGGCTTGCGTCCGCGGCGAGCGCGCGGTGACGCAGCATCGACATGAGTGGCACGATCCCCGATCCGCCGGCGACGAGCAGGAGCGGTCCGGCAAGAGTGACTTCCCAGACGAAGTAGCCGCCGATCGGTCCGCGCAGCTCGACGCCGTCGCCCGGCTGGAGCACGTCGCAGAGGTATGGTGAGACCTCACCGTCCTCGAGCCGCTCGATCGTGAGCTCCAGTGTCGGCGACTCGGGCGCCGAGGCGATCGAGTAGGAGCGCTGCGCCTGATAGCCGTCTTCGGCGACGAGCCGGACGTCGACGTGCTGGCCGGCGCGGTGGCCGGGCCATTGTGGTACGTCGAGCACGAGGGTGCGTGCGTGCCGCGTCTCGGCGCGGACGCTCACCACGGTCGCGACGCGCCACTCGAGACGCGTCGGCGCGGCCGCGCGCTCCAGCGTCACCTCAGGGGTCGCCCTGATACCGCTGCTCACGCCACGGGTCTCCGCGATCGTGATAGCCGAGCTGTTCCCAGAATCCAGGCGCGTCGCGCTGAAGGATGCGGAGACCGCGAACCCACTTCGCGCTCTTCCAGAAATAGAGGTGCGGCACCAGAAGCCGCGCCGGTCCGCCATGCTCTGGCGGCAAGGGGGCACCGTCGTAGCCAAACGCGACCCACGCCTTTCCGCCGGTCACGTCGGAGAAGGGAAGGTTCGTAGTGTATCCGCCATCGCAGAAGGCGACGATGAACGCGCCGTCGGCCATTCCCTTCGCACGCGCGGCGTCGAATAGCGTGTCGACGGAAATCCCCTCCCACCGGGTGTCGAACTTCGACCATTTGGTGACGCAGTGGATATCGACGGTCGGCGTATCGTGTGGCAGTGCCTGGAGCTCATCCCACGTCCATCGCAATGACGTCCCCGATGAGTCGAGGATGGTGAAGTCCCACTTCGAGAGTGGCGTATGGGGCGTGGGCCCGGCGGAGAGAACGGGGAAGTCCCGCGTCTCGTACTGCCCCGGCGGCAGCCGATTCGGCGCCGCATTCGCGCGCTTCGCGTGAAAGCCGCGAGCGATGAAAGGTGTGTCGGACATCCGATGATCCTGCGAGGATGCTGAGGGAAACTAGGAGCTATCAGTCCATAGTCCATAGTTATCAGGGAGTAAGGAACGAAGCGTTGATGGGATTTGTCGTCATCCTGAGGAGCAAAGCGACGAAGGATCTACCCGAGCTTGAGTAGATCCTTCGCTTCGCTCAGGATGACAACCCGGATCAACGCTTCGTTCCGAACTCCCTGATAACTATGGACTGATAACTGATAACTGTCGTTAGTCCGTCCTCAACGCCTCCGCCGGGTTCACCCGGGATGCCCGACGGGCGGGAATCCAGGTCGCGAGCAGCGCGAAGCCCACGATGATGAGCACCGTCGTGCCTAACGCGACAGGATCCGCTGGCCCGACCTCGAAGAGCAGCGCTCGCAGAAACCGTCCGCCGAGCATGACGAGGACCAGCCCGATCGCGATGCCGCCGCCGCAGAGCGCTAGTCCCTGAGTCGTGACCATCCGCGCCACCCCGCTCGGCTGTGCGCCTAACGCGATGCGCACGCCCAACTCCCGCGTCCGCAGTGCAACGACGTAGGCGATGACCCCGTAGAGCCCGACCATGCCGAGGACGAGCGTCACCGCCGCGGCGACGATGAGCACCACCATCGTGAACGACAGCATCGCCATCGACGCGTCGACCGTCGCGCGCATCGAGCGGACTTCGAAGGTCGGGAGAGTCGGATCCATCTCGTGGATGACGCGCTGGATGGCGCGTGTCGTCACCGCGACGTCGCCGCTGGTGCGCGCGACGATCGCCATCGTCCGCTGCAGCTGACCGTCCGTCGTGTCACCACCCGCTGTCTCAGGGACATAGACCGAGCGCGTCGGACCGCCTGAGAGCGTCGTATCGCGCACACTGCCCACGACACCCACCACCGTATGCCACGGGCCATTCGGTAGCTCCTGGAAGCGCTTGTTGAGCGCCGTGCGGCCGGTGGAGTCGTGGAAGACGGTCCGCGCCGTCTCGACGCTGATGAGCGCTTCGTCGGGGTGCTGCCGGTCGAGCCGATCGAAACCGCGGCCGGCAACCAGGGGAATCCCCATTGCCCGGAAGTAGCCACTGTCGGCCGTGACGTAGATCGCGAGCGGCGGAATCTTCTTTGCCGTTGTCACGTCGCCTTCGACGTACACCGGGTTCAGATTCATCCCCTGATTCGAGAGCGGAAGGTGGGACGAGATGCCGACGTGGCGCACTCCGGGCAGCTGCGCCACCCGATCCGAGACGTTCATGAAGAAGCGCACCACGCTCGTGTCGGTCGGATAGCGAAGATTCGGCGCTGAGAACTGCAGCGTGGCCACGCCTTCGGGATCGAAGCCCGGTCGTACGGCGTGCAGCCGCTGAAAGCTTCGGAGCAGGAGACCGGAGGTCGCGAGCACGACGAGCGCCAACGCGACCTGCGCGACGACGAGCACGCCGCGAATACGCTGTCGCCGTCCACCCGCAGTTCCGCCGCGGCCGCCGTCGCGGAGACCGGCGAGCGGATTGCCGCGCACGAACCGGATGGCCGGGAACGCACTACAGACAACCGCGACCAGTATGGCCACGAGGAGCGTGAATGCGACCACTTCACCGTCGACGGCAACCTCCGCCAACCGTGGGATGCCAGTCGGTCCTGCACTCACGAGCAGCCGCGTCGCGATTACCGTACCGCCCAGCCCCAACAGCGCGGAGACGCCCGCGAGCACTGCCGCTTCGGTCAGGAAGTGGGCGAGCACGCGACCACGTCCAGCGCCTAACGCGGAGCGGACGGCGAGCTCGCGCTGCCGCGCGTCCGCGCGCACGAGGAGCAGATTCGCGACGTTCGCGCAGGTCACGAGCAGAACGAGGAGCGCCGTGGCTGCCACCATCCAGAGCGTCCGGCTTGCCTCGCCGATCACGTCGTCGCGCATCGGCACGAGCCGGCTCACCGGCTTCGCCTGCTCGAGCACCATCTGCATCGACACGCCCGGCGCCATGTTCGGCGAGACCTCGACCACGCGCGGGAGAACGCTGGCAAATTCGCGCTGCGCAGCGTCCAGCGTGACGCCGGGCTTGAGTCGCGCGAAGGCGTTGTAGTTGAAGCCTCCCGGATAGGGATCATTTGGATCCAGCTGGATTGGCAGCCAGATGTCCGTCGTCGCGTTGGGGAAACGGAATCGGTCGGGCATGATGCCGATGATGTCGGTGAGCTTCCCCGCGATGACGAGCTTCCTGCCTAACGTCGTCGGCGCGCCGCCGAACCGCCGGTTCCACAAGCGCTCGCTGATCACGGCGACCGGCGCGGCCTTCGGCTGGTCTTCCGCCTCCGTGAAGCTGCGGCCCATGACCGGACGGACGCCGAGGAGAGGAATCGCGTTTGCCGTGAGCCACGCGACGCTCGCGCGCGCCGGCTCCGCGCGGTTGTCCGGATCGGCGACGTTGAGCGATCCGTCCTGGTAGGCGGCGATCCCTTCGATCGAGTGCGCGAACCGCTTGAAGGTCCGGTACGTGCCGGCGGTCTGCTGCACGTGAGACAGGTTGACGGGTGCCATGTCGAGCCAGGCGCCAACCAGCCGATCGGGCTGTTCGTAGGGAAGGGGCCGGAGGAGCACCGCGTTGACAACGGCGAAGATCGCCGAGGCGGCCCCGATGCCGATGGTGAGCGTGAGGACGACGGCGATACTGAAGAGAGGGGCGCGGGCCAGCGATCGACCCGCGTAGGTCACGCTCTGCCGTAGGCTCATTCGATTCGTTCCGGAAGGGGGACGCGGCCCCCTACGGCGCCACGGCGCGAACGTTTCGCTGTAGGACGGCGACTGATACCGCCGCCCCATCGGGGTGGCGACCTTTTGCTCCGAGCCGCAGCCCGGCCGTCGGACGACGGCAGCTTCGCTTCCGACAGAAAAGATCCACCGTGCCCGCCGCCTCACGCGCGACGGTGACCGGACGCGTACGCGCCCGGTTGAGCATTTGCACATCAACGCCGATCGCGGCCAGTTGGCCGGAATCTGTCAGGACATCGCGTCTATGTTGCGGAACAAAATCGGCGCGACGTTGATTTGGCATTATAAGAGTTCTCACACTGACGCCTAGTCACCGTTCGCCATGCCGACACCACACCTCTCGCTGGAACGCTCGCGCGCGGCCGCAACCGACGCCCCCAACGTCACCGAGCTGCTCGCGGAGCTGCGCTCGGGCCGTCGCGAAGCCTTCGATCAGATTCTGCCGCTTGTCTACCAGGAGCTGCGCCGCGTCGCGCGGCGCGAGCTCGCGGTGCGGCCGAACGACTCGCTCTCGACGACCGCCCTCGTTCATGAGATGTACCTCAAGTTCGCCCGCGCCGAGCGCGCCGATTGGCGGAATCGCGCGCACTTCCTCAGCGTCGCGTCCGTGGCGATGCGCCACATCCTCGTCGATCGCGCGCGGCGCCGCGCCGCCGAGAAGCGCGGTGGACCGCAGCGCGTCGTCACGCTCGACGAGAGCCTCGCGCCCGCCGTCGATCCGGCCGAGTCGCTGCTCGAGCTCCACGAGGCGCTCGACCACCTCGCCCGCCTCGAACCGCGGCTCGCGCGCGTCGTCGAATGCCGCTTCTTCGGCGGCATGACGGAGCAGGAGACCGCCGAGGCGCTGCACATCGGCGTCCGCACCGTTCGTCGCGACTGGATCAAGGCCCGCGGTCTGCTCTACCACGCCCTCGGCGCCGACCTCGCGCGGCCGTGGCAGTCGCCGGAGATGCGCGCCGGCGCATGACCTCGTTAGGCAGCCTGTCGCGGGAGCGGTGGCAGCAGCTCGAGCCCCTGCTCGACGCCGCCCTCGAGGTCGAGCCGGCCCGCCGGTCGGCATTTCTCGATCGGGCGTGCGCTGGCGACCTCGGGCTGCGCGCGGAGCTCAGGTCGTTGCTCTCCGCTTGCGACCTCGGCGCCAACATGCTCGAGACGCCCGCCGCGGTCGCCTACGCGCCGCTGCTCGTCGAGGAGAGCACGCCGATGCCGACGCTCCTCGGCGGTCGCTACCAGATCGTTCGCGAGATCGGCCGCGGCGGGATGGCCACGGTCTATCTGGCGGACGATCCGAAGCACGGACGGCAGGTCGCCGTGAAGACCCTCCGCAGCGAGCTCGCGCGCAAGAGCGGTCGTGTGCGGTTCGAGCGCGAGATCGAGATCGCCGCCGGTCTCTCCCATCCGCACATCCTGCCGCTCCACGATTCCGGCGAGGAGTGCACAGAGGGAGACGACCCGCCGCTGCTCTACTTTGTCTCTCCGTTCGCCGGCGGCGAAACACTGCGCGACCGGCTGCGCCGCGAGCCCCGGCTCGCGCCTAACGAGGTAGTTCGGCTCGGCGGCGAGATCGCGCGCGCGCTCGACTACGCGCATCGTCGCGGCATCATTCATCTCGACATCAAGCCGGAGAACATCCTCCTCCAGGATGGACACGCGGTCATCGCCGACTTCGGCATCGCGCGCGCCATCTCCGAGGCGAGCGATGAAGGAGCAGACGGCGCCGGAGGGATCCTCGGCACGCCGTCCTACATGAGCCCGGAGCAGGCGGCGGGTGCGCCCGATGTCGACGGCCGCAGCGACATCTACTCGCTCGGCTGCGTGCTGTATGAGCTGATTACCGGCGCGCAGCCGTTCGGCCCCCGCGCGGCCCGCGGCGACGACGGTGCCCAGCCAGATCTCGACGCGCCCGCGAAGTACGTCTCCGACGAGCTCGCGAAGGTTGTGCTTCGCGCGATGGCGCCTTCGCCAGACGATCGATTTGCGACCGCCGGGCAGCTCGCGCTTGCGCTCAGCGCCGCCGAGCGGCCGACGACGGCTCGGCGATGGCGACGCGCCCGGTTCACCATCGTCGCGGCGACGATCGCCGCCGTCCTTCCCGCCGGATACCTGGTAGCTCGCGGTAGCGCGAGCCTCGATGCGGATCTCGTCGCCGTTGCACCCTTCGACGTCGAGATGCCGACGCTCGCGCTCTGGAAGGAGGGTCTCGTCGACGTCATGTCGCGAAATCTCGATGGCGCGGGACCGCTGCGCACCGTGCCTGCTTCGGACGTCGTGCGCCGCTGGCACGGCCGCGCCGACGCGCAGTCCGCGCGCGCGTTAGGCAAGGCGACGGGAGCGCGTCTCGTTCTCTTCGGAGGCCTGATCAGCGCGGGCGATTCCGTGCGCGCCAGTGTCAGCCTCCTCGACGCGACCACGGGTCGGACGCTCGCCGAGATCGAGCAGCGCGATGTCCCCAATCGCATCGATCGGCTGTCCGATTCGATCACCGTCGCCGTGCTGCGCGAGGTCGGTCGGCTGCGCGGCAGCGACTTCGCGCGCGTCGCGCAATGGCCGAGGACCTCACTCGGCGCCCTCAAGGCATATCTCCAGGGCGAGCAGTTCTATCGAGACGCGCTCTGGGATTCGGCGCAGATCCACTTCGAGCGCGCCGTCGCACTCGACACGACCTTCGCGCTGGCGTATCACAGACTCGCCGCGGTGCGACGGTGGCGCGACAGCCGCGACATCCCCGATTCGGCGACGTACGCGCTGATGCGGCAGCCGAGCCGGCACACCGGAGTGCTCGGCCCACATGAACGGCTCCTGGCGACAATCGATTCGCTGTCGGCGGAATCGTACTTCGCCTGGCTGCACGGGCTGAAGAGTGGGGATTATGCGGCGCAGGAATCCCTCGTGCACCGGTTGTACGCGACGCTCGAGACGGCGCTCCGGCGATACCCTAACGACGCGGAACTCCGCTTCCTGTATGCCGACGCGCGCAGCCGATTCGATGACGAGGTCATCCTCGGCGAGGTAGACGATCGGGCGACGCTGGCGCTCTATGACAGCGCCATCGCGCTCGACTCGACGTTTGCTCCCGCGTACGTGACGCCGATCTCCCTTGCGGCATACCTGGACGGCCCGGCGAGCGCGCGCCGGTACATCGGCGGATATCTCGCGCGCGAGCCGTCCGGCCGTCAGTCGGACATCATTCGTCTCGACGACGCGTTGCTCGATCCGCGGCGCGGGGCGGCGATCGACGTCTCGCGGCTCGTCGACTCGATACCCACGGAGATTCTCTGCGACGCGTCGCGGTTGCTGCGCCATGTCGCTGACTCCGCGGAGATGGCGCTGCGCATCGGCCGCGCCCTGAATGCGCTTCCCGCCGATTCGCTGGCCGCCAGCCACAGGGTCACCTGCACCTACTCGCAGATCGCGAACGCCCTGCAGTTTCGCGGACATCTCCGCGAGGCGTACCGGCTAACGCAGCGACAGCTCCACTGGCTGCGGCCGACGCTCGTCTACAACCTCGCGCGGGCCGGCATGGTCCCGGCAGAGACGGCGCGCGTCGAGTTCTCGCGTGTGCTCCAGCTGGCGCCGCGAACGACGATGACGAAGCTCTACGGCTGGTGGGCGACCGACGGCGACACCGTCGCGATCCAGCGCTACATCGCGCACTTCGTCGAGGCGCAGCGTCGGTCGCGGACGCCCTCGGGCGTGGAGATGCTCCGTGCGAGCGCGACGATGGGCCGCGCGTACCTCTCACTCGCGAGACGGGACACGACGCTCGCTATTGAGCAACTACTCACGGCACGTGACACGCTGCACGAGTGCTGGTACGACGCCCGCCTCACTCTCGCGCATCTGCTCATGGTGCAGGGCCGCTACCGCGAGGCGGCGACGCACCTCACGCGGCGGTGGCCGGGCACGACCTCGTGCAGCAATGGCTTCGACGACGTCGTGTGGACGATGGAGCGCGCGCGTGTCTTCGATCGACTCGGCCGGCGCACCGAGGCCGCGCGCGATTACGCGCTCGTCGTCGAGGCGTGGCGTGGCGCGGATCCGGAGCTGCAGCCCGTGGTGCTCGGTGCGCGTGAAGCACTCGCGCGGCTCGAGGGCGGACGTCGTCGCAACTAGAGACGCTGTGCGGCAGCGGCGCGGACGCTAATATGCGCTCTCGCCCCATCGGCTGAATCTCCACCGTTGCCGTCCATTCTCGTGATCAGCGCAGCTCGTCATCGGTTTCCAGTTCTTGCATTCGCATTCATTCTAGCCTCGCCGCTCCTTGCACGAGCACAGGCGGGCCCCGACTCCACAGTTCCCGTTGCGCCACTGCTGCGCTCGCAGGCAGGCAATTGGGGCGCCCGCGTTCTCGTCATCGACTCAGCGGAGATCGCCGCGTCCACGGCGCCGACCTTCTCAGAGCTCCTGCAAGCGCGACTCCCCGGCCTGCGCGTACTCCGATCGGGAGGAATGGCCAGCGACGGCTCACTCGTTATGCTCCGTGGGCCGATCAGCTTCATCGAGTCGGGACCGCCGCTCCTGTTCGTGGATGGTGTGCGCGTCGCCGCCGAGCAGGCCGATACACTCCCACTCTTTGGCGCGATTGCTCCGTCCCGCTTCGATGATATCCCCGTCGAGGACATTGCGCGTGTCGAGGTACTGAGCGGTGCGGCTGCGGCTGCGTATGGGGAAGGAGCGGGTGGTGGCGTGATCCTCGTGACCACCAAGTCCGGCGGCGGGCCACTCCGATTCGGTGGTCGCGCGCAACTGCTGTCTGGCTTGGCCCACGATGATTATCCCGCTAACTACCGTCGTCGCGGTACGTCGCCCTCGACGGGACAGCCTGTCGCGGATTGCAGCCTGCTGGCAGTCGCGGCACACACTTGCAACCCGACCGGGCTCGACGTCTGGAATCCGCTCGAGCAGGCGAGCCCATTTCGTTCCGCGCGATCGGGCCTTGGCCATCTGTCGCTGAGCGCATCCCCGTTAGGCGCCGCGCTCTACGCAAGCGTCAGCGCCAGTCAGCGGCAAGGTGTGCTCCCGCACGACGAGGCATCACGGTTGAGCTATCGCGCAAGGGTCGAGCGTCCGCTGCCGTGGCATTTGGCGGTGCGCGCTTCACACGCGTTTCGCCGCGACAACGCCCGGATGGGACTCGACGGCGGCTATACCATCGCGAATGACGTGATCTCGAACGGGTTGCTCGGCGAGGCGGTGAACGACGCCAACCGCGGATACTTCACCGCTGGCGGCCTTATACCGCCGGACTCTCTCTATCCCGACCGGCGCCTGCGCCACACAACGAGCGCGGTCGGCGTGAGCTGGGAGCCAGGCCGGTGGTTGCAGGCTTCGCTCCTGACCGGCCGCGATCGCGTCGTCGATCGGTGGCGTCTCGACAATCTCGGGCCTGTCACTGACACGCTGCGCGGCACAGAACGCGGGGCGGACGAGAACTGGCGGCTGACGACAACCGGCCGCATCGCCTCATCGTATTCAATTCACGGAAGCGTCACCGGCTCATCGGCGCTCATTCTTGACTGGTGGAAGAATTGGATCGAGACGAGCCATTCCATCGGCGTATCGCCAGTCCTCGAGCTGGAGGGGAGCCAGTTCAGCAATCGCTCGCGGAGCGTGACCCTGGTCCAGGGCTTCGACTGGCCGCGGGGGATCTCGGTCAACGGCTCCCTTCACCGCATGACGCGGACGTTCTTAGGGACCGAGCAGCCGGAATGGTTCCCCGCGGCCAACCTCTCGTGGCGCCTCGCGCCGCTGATGCGCGGCCGCTCCACGGTGAGACTCCGCGCGGCGTACGCAGAGCTTCCTGGCGCTATGCCTTCGTTGCCGACGCTCTTCTCCGTCCCGGTCGGCCCGCCACAGAGTGGCACCGGCAATCAGGCGAAGATCGAGCGGACGAAGACTCTCGAGCTCGGGGCAGACGCTTCGCTCGATCGTCTCGGAAGCGCGTCGGTCACACTCTTTCGCTCGACGAGTACAAACCTCCTCGATGTGGGCATCGGAGCACCCGGCGGTCCGGCGCTCGTCCTCGACACGGACGCTGGCGAGATCCGCAACAGCGGGGTCGAGGCGTTGCTGCACGCTCTCCTACTCGATCTCGGCGAGCTCCGGTGGACGGCGACGGTCTCGCTCGCGGCGCTTTCGAATCGTGTCACGCGGTTCGTGTTCCCGCCAGTGATCGGAGCATACAGCATAACGAGAGAAGGCTCGGCCCTCGGCGCCGCCCGCGTCGTGCCGTACACATTTGCAGATGCTAATCACGACGGGATCATCGACGTCAGCGAGGTCCAGCTTCTGCCGCTGGTCGCGCAACCGTCGCTTCCCACCTTCGAGGCGGGAATCGGCTCCGAGCTTCGGCTCGGTCACGGGCTCACCGTGAGCGCACTGGGCGATTATCGCCACGGCAACATGGTCATGAATGAGATGGAAGAGGTCCGCTGCCGCAATCGTCGCAATTGCCGCGCGGCACAGGATCCGAGCACGCCGCTCGCGGAGCAGGCGGCGGTTGCCGCGGCGGTCGCGTCGGGCGGCGAGCCCGTTGTGGGATTCATGTCAGATGGCTCCTTCTTCAAGCTCCGGGAGCTTGCGATTCGCTGGCAGCTGCCGCGGAGCTGGTCGCCATACTTCGCCGGTACCGTTCTCACGATCGCTGGACGCAATCTGCTGACGTCCACGAACCACTCCGGTCTGGATCCGGAGATCAGCACGCCAGGTCCCGGCAGTCTACCGCGAGAAGAATTCGGCCGGAATCCGATTCCTCGCGAGATCGTATTCCGTCTCGATGTCGGTGCGATGAGCAAGAACTAAATGTGTCGCCGTTCACGTCGGCCGTCCACGGCACTGCACACAGTCCGTCTTTCGCGGCACGAGGCGACCGATGAGACGCGACAGGAACCCGCCGTGGAGGTGCGTCGCGCAGAGCAGACGGCCGCAGCGCGCGCAAACGCCTCCGTATACGGGATCAAAGAAGGTGCGACATTGATCGCAGCGCGCGAGCTGCGCCGATTGCCTGAAGAGTGCCATGCGACTCAATAGTCCTGTCAGCTGCCAGTCGAGGTGTAGTGTCGTACGCCGTACCGCCACAGCCAGAGCGCTACGCCGAGAAAGACGAAGCCTAACGCGGGCGTGAGCTGGAGCAGCTGCGCCGGCACGCCGGTGCGGTCGGCCTTGCCAAGCACCGCCGCTACCGGAAAGTACGACACGCAGCCAAGTGGCACGACGAAGGTGAGGAAGTTCCGGAACCACCGTGCATAGAGGTCGAGCGGATACTGCGCTGCTTCGACGCCGCCATAGGTCAGCGTGTTCGCGATCTCGAGACTCTCCACGGTCCAGAAGGCGAGCGTCGCCTGCAGCACGAGAATGCCGGAGAAGAGGGCCGTGCCACCCGCGACGGCGAAGAGCAGCGTCGCCCACGGGGCCAGGTGCCAGGTGATACCTGTCAGGCGAATAGCGACGACGCCGACGACGAGAGCCTGTGCCAGCCGACCGATCCGCGTCGCCCGGAGCTCGTAACCGAGGAGTTGCAGCACCGTCGACCGAGGACGTACGAGCAGTCGGTCGAAGTCGCCCGTTCTGACGAATTGGTCGCCGAAGATGTCGAAGCCGCGCGTGAGCCCGTCAGCGAGCGCGAACGACACACCGATCACCGAGTAGAAGAGTGCCACCTCGCCGAAGTGCCAGCCCGCGACCTGTCGAAAGCGCGCGAACAGCGCCCACGTGGCGAGGAAGTCCACGCCGGTCGCGGCGAAGGCGCCCGCCGACGTGAGCAGGAACGACGCGGGATACTGCATCTGCGAGCGCAGCGATACGCCGACATAGCGTCCGTACAGGCGAATCGCGTTCACGCTAGCCTCCCTGCGTCTGGAGACGTGCCATCGCGCGGCGCATGATCGCTCTGCCTAACGCCACGAGGAGCACGGTCCAGACGGCCTGACGACCGAGCGCGCCGACGGCGGACCATCCGCCGAGATGACCGCTGTAGATGCGAAGGGGAGAGTCCAGCAATCCGGCGAACGGCTGATACTGCATGAACGGCTGCAGCCACTCCGGGAGGAGAGGCAGCGGGATGAGACTGCCGGAGAAGACGATGGCAAGCGGCGCGACGAGGATATTCACGCCGCGCTCCGAAAGCGTCATCACGACGAGCACGTCGAGCAGCGTGGAGAAGGCGCTCGCCAACGCGACGACGAGCGCCATCGATGCGATGAACAGGAGCACGGCCGCGATGCCGGCCGGCGGCCCGAGTCCCCAGCGCCCGTAGCCTAACGAGGGAAGGACTACGCCAGTCAGCAGCACCATCGGCATCGCGCGGAGAAGCGGCGTGGCCGTCCGACGCGCCACCGCCCGCGCGTACCAGTATGCATATCCATCGACGGGACGCAGCCGCTCGTACGCGATGTCGCCCGAGCGCACCATCCGCGCGAGCTCCGGATCGGCGGACCAGGGGAGGAGCATCAGGAACGCCTGGCCGAGCCAGATGTAATCGATCGTCTCCCGCAGCGTCATCGGGCTCGCCACCGGACCGGCGAGGAACGCCGAGAAGATCATCACCTTGATCGTGCCCCACCAGCATTGCGTGCCGAAGCCCGCGATCGCAGCGGCGCGATACTGCAGCAGCAGCTGAAAGCGCGCGCGGAAGACAGCGTGATACGGGCGGAGCGCGCTCGCGGTCATCCGTCCACCTCGTGCTGCGCGTAGAAGCGCGCGATGACCTCCTCGATCGGCGGCTCCTCGAGGTGGATGTCCTCGACCTCGAACTCCGAGGCGACCGACGCGATGAGCCGGTGCGCCGACGTCAGCCGTGGATCGAACGCGAGCTCGATCGAGCGCGCCTCGCGCTGCCTAACGGCGGCGCCGGGCAGCTCGATCGTCGCCGGCGGCTCACCGGCAAAGTGCACCCGGAGACGCCGCTCCGCGAGCGCGCCGCGCCGCAGCGACGCGAGGCTCCCATCGGCGAGGATGACGCCCTTGCCGATGACGATCACTCGCTCGGCCAAGGCCTCGATGTCGTGCATGTCGTGCGTCGTCAGGATCACGGTGACGCCATGCTCCCGATTGAGCGTCTTCACGAAGTCGCGGACCGCGAGCTTCGCGACGGCGTCGAGGCCGATCGTTGGCTCGTCGAGAAAGAGGACGCGCGGCTCGTGCAGCAGGCTCGCGGCGATCTCGCACCGCATGCGCTGGCCGAGCGAGAGCTGACGCACGGGCGTGGCGAGCAGTCGACCGAGATCGAGTCGCGCAATCAGCTCGTCGCTCGTTTGCCGATAGCGTTCCGGCGGCACTCGATAGATGTCGCGGAGCAGCGCGAAGCTCTCGATCACGGGAAGATCCCACCAGAGCTGCGTCCGCTGGCCGAAGACCGCTCCGATCCGCGCGACGTGCCTCACGCGCTCACGCCATGGGACGATGCCACCCACAGTGCATTGACCCGCCGTTGGCTCGAGGATGCCGCATAGGATCTTGATCGTCGTCGACTTGCCGGCGCCGTTAGGCCCGACGAAGCCGAGCAGCTCGCCCTCGGCGAGCCGGAAGCTGATGTCGTCGATCGCGCGCACTTCCCGGTAATGCCGCCGTACCAGCCCGGCGAGCGCGTTCCACGCCCCCGGCCGCCGCTCGGCGACGCGAAACGTCTTCGTTAGGCGATCGACGATGATGGCCGAGTCGGACATGGTCACGGTGGCGGGTGAGGGTTTGCGGCCCCGAAGTCTACTGAGCCGCTCTCGCCAAAGATTCATGGCGGAAAAGCGCGCGCGACGGCCAAGCCCTTGACATCTAGGCAATAAGCGCCAATTGTACCCTAGACGCCTAGACCTGCGCACCCAATGCCGCCCTCCAAAGATCGCCTCCACGGCACCCTCGACGCCCTCGTCCTCAAGACCCTCACCTTCGGGCCCCGCCACGGGTACGCCATCGTCCGCTGGCTCCGCGAGCAGACCCACGACGCGCTCAGCGTCGAGGAGGGCTCCGTCTATCCCGCGCTGTACCGCATGGAGCGAGACGGGTGGATCGAATCCGATTGGGGCACCTCGGAGCTCGGGCGCAAAGCCAAGTTCTACCAGATCACCGATAAGGGCCGTCGCCAGCTGCGTGCCGAGACGAAGGAGTTCGCCACCTTCGTCCAGGCCGTGGCGCCGCTGCTCCTGCCCGCGTGAGCCGGCGTCCGCGCTGGCCGCGACTCTGGCGCGCCTCCGTCGAAGACGAGGTGGAGAGCGAGCTCGCCTTCCATCTCGAGATGACCACCCGCGAGCTGATGGAGCAGGGGATGAGCCTGACGAATGCCCGCACCGAAGCCGAACGCCGCTTCGGTGACAGCGCTGCCATCAACGCCGAGTGTCGACGCTACGGCGCCGAACGCGACCGCCGCGCCGTCCGCGCCGAATATCTCGACGAGCTGCGCCAGGACGCGACCTTCGCCATCCGCCAGCTCCTCCGCGCCCGCGGGTTCACCATCGTCGCCGTCCTCACCCTCGCGTTAGGCATCGGCGCCACCGCCGCCGTCTTCAGCGCCCTCGACGCCGTCGCGTTGCGGCCGCTGCCCTATGCGAACGCGGACCGCATCGTCGTCGTCCATCCCACGCGGAAGGGCGAGCCAACGGATCCGTCGCCGCCCGAATACCTCGGATACCAGGCGGTGCCCGCGTTCGATCGGGTCGCCGCCGCCGTGCTGCAGGCCGGCATCACGCTTCGACTCGGCGACGTGCCGGAGATGATCGGCGGCGGGCACGTCACCGCCGATTACTTCGCCGTGTTCGGGGCGCATCCGCTCCTCGGACGGACCTTCACCGCCGACGAGGACTCGCCGGGACGCGCCAACGTCGCCGTCATCAGCTACCGGTTGTGGATGAGCCACTTCAATGGCGATCGCGCCGCCGTCGGTCGAACGGTCGAGATCGATGGTACGCCCCACACCATTCTCGGCGTCATGCCGAAGGCGTTCGACCTCACGAGCGGCAGCGAGGATATCTGGACACCGATCGCCTTCTCGTCGGACGACGCGACGAAGTACGGTGAGCATTATCTCAAGGTCTACGCGCGTCTCCGGCCCGGCGTCACACTCGAGCAGGCGCGAGCCGCGACAATCCCCGCCGAGCGCGCCGTCGCCGAGCGTATTCCCCAGCATACGCTGAAGCTCACGGAGTACGGCGCCGACGTGCATCGCTACCGCGACGACCTCGTCGGCGCCTACCAGTCGTTGCTGCTCGTGCTGCTCGGCGCGGTGAGCTTCGTGCTGCTGATTGCCTGCGGCAACGTCGCGAACCTGCTGCTCGCCCGTGCAAGTGCCCGCACCAAGGAGCTGGCGATTCGCGCCGCGCTCGGCGCCGGCCGCGGCCGCATCGTCAGGCAGCTTCTCACCGAGAGTCTCGTTCTCGCGGTCACTGGTGCGCTTGCCGGACTCGCTGTCGCGTACGGACTGCTCCGGGTCATCCTCGCTGTGAGCCCCGAGGACATTCCGCGGCTCGATCAGGCCACCATCGATTGGCGAGTGCTCGCATTCACGTTAGGCACAGGCATGGTGTCCGCGGTCTTCTTCGGGTTGCTGCCCGCCGTTCGCGCGGCGCGTCCCCAGCTCCAGCAGACATTGCGTGAAGGCGGCCGCGGCTCGCTGACGCGCGATCGGCTGCGTCCCGTGCTCGTCGCGGCGGAGGTCGCCCTCGCTATCACGCTCCTCGTTGCCTCTGGCCTCCTCATCCGCAGCGCGTGGAAGATGCAGCACGTCGATCCCGGCTTCGATCCGCGTGGTGTGCTCACGGCGCGGCTCTTCCTCCCCGAGGCGCACTATCCCACGCCGGCCACGATCATCAACGGTTTCAGCGCGATCCGCGACGAGGCCGCGCGCATCCCCGGCGTTTCCTCGGCGGCGTTGACCTCGGTCGTCCCTCTTTCTGGCTCGTCGATGCAGTCGTCGGTCGAGGCGGAAGGCCGCCCGATCGACGACAAGTCCCCGCAGGCGAATCTGCGCTTTGCGAGCAGTGGCTACTTCGCTACGATGCGCATCCCGTTCATCGCGGGTCGGGACATCGCGACGTCCGACAACGCCGGAGCCCCGGGGGTGATGGTGATCAACGAGGCGCTCGCCCGAATGCTCTGGCCCGAGAGCGACCCTCGTGAGGCGATCGGACGAAATATCGCCGGCGTCGCGCCGAAGAACGGGCCGAAGTATCGCAGCGTCGTCGGCGTCGTCGCGAACATCCACGATGGCGCGCTGAGCGAGAAGCCCGCTCCCGAGTTTTACATACCGTACACGCAGACGCCCGAACTGATCTGGCCCCTCATTCAGCGATCGCTCGTGGTGGTGGTGCGTGGCCCGTCGACCAAGGGCGCGGCGGAGGCGCTCGCGCGTCCGCTCGGCCGCGCCGTCGCGCGCGTCGACGCGTCGCTGCCGCTCACGGAGGCGAAGTCGCTGGATCAATTCATGCGCGCGTCGCTCGCCACCGCGCGTATGAATACCGTCCTTCTCTCCCTGCTCGGCGGCATCGCGCTCGTGCTGGCAATGGTCGGGATCTACGGCGTTGTTTCGTATTTCGTAAACCAGCACGTGCACGAGATCGGCGTGCGGCTCGCGCTCGGCGCCACGCCGGGACTGATCTGGGGCTTCGTCATGCGTCGGGGCCTGCTGCCGATCATCGCCGGGCTGGCCGTCGGCATCACCCTCTCACTCCTCACGACGTCCCTCATCCGCCAGCAGCTCTTCGGCGTCACCGCGCATGATCCGTTGACGTTAGGCGGAGTGGGGTCGCTGCTGCTCGTGATCGCGGTGCTGGCGATGTACGTGCCGGCGAGACGCGCGATGCGAGTGCCGCCCATCATTGCTTTGAACGAAAGCTGATCGGGGTTGCGGGCTGAGGGTTGAAGCACCGTCGCCTAACGAGTCGCCATCGCCCTCAGTACGGCAACGTTGGCGACCACAAAACGCGATCGCCCGGAGCGAGCGATTGCCCCGGCATCGACGAGCGCCCGCAGCGACCGAACGATGACCTCGCGCGCCGTACCGAGCTCGCGCGCCAACGCTTCCTGCGACATGCCGAGCGCGAACGGTGCGTCGAGCCCGTCGCCAGCGCGCGCGAGAACGTAAGCGGCGACTCGCGCCGTGATCGTCGTTGCGGTCAGCTCGTCGATCCGGCGGAGAAGAGCACGCGAACGCTCCGCGAGCCGAGCGAGCGCGAAGCGAACGAAGACGGGATCATCCGCGAGGAGCCGCTCGACTGCCGCGAGCGGGAGATGAGCGCATCGCGTGCTCGTTTGCGCGACGGCAGTTGCGGGGAAGGGGCCGCCGCCAAACACGGGAATCTCGCCCAGCACACCGCCCGCATCCTCCGTATGAAGCAGCTCGACGTGGGTGGCGCTCTCACGCGACACGCGCACGCGGCCGGCGAGCACGATGTACAATCCGTCCGCTGGGTCGCCGGCGCGGTAGAGCGTCGTCTCCTTCGCGTATCGCCGCTCCTCGGCATGCGCCGCGACGCGCCGGAGCGTCGCGTCGGGTACGCGCTCGAGCGCCGGCACCTTGAGGCGCAACTCGTCCACTGATATCGCCAGATCGATCCTCGTTGGAACCAGGGTTCCAGCGGCGGCTGCGGTCCGAGCCGTAAGGTTATTCCCGGACTCACCAGCCGAGCGCTCATCATGTATCGCACGCCCATCGTCATCATCGCAATGCTTCTGCTGCCGGTCACGCTCCGCGCTCAGAAGGAGCCTCCCGCGCGGCATGACACCGCCTTCACCGCAATGCAGGAGCGCGGGCGGATGGCGATGGGCGTCGACCAGTATACGTCCACTCATCACTTCGACGCTCTCCCGGACGGCGGTCGCATCGAGCTGCAGCGCGATGTCGACGATTCCGCCGGCGTCGCACGTATCCGCGCGCACATGCGCGAGATCGCCCGCGCCTTCAAATCGGGCGACTTCTCGACCCCGGCGATGGTCCACATGCGCGAAGTGCCTGGGGCGAAGACCATGGCGGCGCGCCGGTCGCTCATCACCTATGAGGCGCGCGACCTGCCGCGGGGAGCGGAGCTCTACATCCGCACCAGCGACGCCGAGGCAAGACGGGCGATCCACGAGTTTATAGGATTCCAGCGAGGCGAGCACCACGCCACGGGTATGCCCTAGCCGGTCTCGCCCCGTTTGTCCCGGCGCCGCACGCTTCGTCCCGGCGACGTGGCGCGGCTGGACAGCCGTTGAGAGTTGATGCATGCTGGTTGGCGATCAATCGCAAGCCAGCGCCGGTGTCGTTGACCCTCAACCACGCGGGACGAATATGACGGCATCATCGGTGGGCGTTCGCGCCCAGACCTACGACAACGTCACCTCCACCCCACGAGCCGCGACTCGGCGGATCACGTCGCTCGATCTGGTGCGTGGTGTCGTGATGGTTCTGATGGCGATCGATCACGTGAGGGTCTACTCCGGTGTTCCGGCAGGCGGACCCACACCGGGCATTTTCTTCACGCGCTGGGTGACGCACTTCTGCGCGCCCGCGTTCGTCTTCCTCGCGGGCACCGGCGCCTTTCTCCTCGGCGAGAAGCTTGGCAACAAGCGCGCGCTCGCGCGCTTTCTCGTGACGCGTGGTCTGATCCTCGTCGCGCTCGAGCTCACCGTTCTCCACGTTGCGTGGACGTTCACCTTCGACTTCAGCGGCCTACTCGCGGGCGTGATCTGGATGCTGGGGTGGTGCATGGTGCTGCTCGCCGCGCTCGTCCAGCTGCCGACGCTTGCTGTTGGCGTCATCGGGCTCGCGCTCATCTTCGGTCAGAACTTGCTCACGCCGCTCGCGGGATTCACGCCGGCGTCGATGCACTGGCTCTGGCAGTTTCTCTATCTTGGCGGTGAGGTGAAGGTCGGCGGCGTCTCGCTGTCGATCCTGTACGTCCTCGTGCCGTGGATAGGCGTCATGGCGGCCGGCTACGGCTTCGGCGCGATCATGACTCGTCCGCGGGACGAGCGGGATCGTTTCTGTCTCCGGATCGGACTTGCTGCCACGGCGCTCTTCGCCATCATCGCGGGCGTCTTCGTGGCAACCCACCCCGCGCCTAACGGCGCGCCGCCCGCCTTCCTGCGCGCCCTCAACCAGCAGAAATACCCGGCCTCGCAACTCTACCTGATGATGACGCTCGGCCCGACGATCGCGCTCATCCCCTTCGCCGAACGCGCCCGCGGGTGGCTGGCGAGCGCGGTGACGATCTTCGGCCGCGTGCCGATGTTCTATTACCTGCTCCACATCCCGCTCATCCACGCCGTGTCGCTCGTTGCGTGGTACCTGCGAGACGGTAAGGCCGGCGCCGCCCGATTCGACTACGCGCCCTACGTCTCCATTCCGCCGGGCGAAAGGTGGAGTTTAGCGCTTCTGTATCTCGTCTTCGCAGTCTGCGTCAGCCTTCTCTACTTCCCGTGTCGATGGTACGCAGCCCGGAAAGCCACCCGGCCCGCAGCGTGGATGCGGTACATCTAGCGGGACGCGGGACGCGGGTGAGCGGGGCCCGAGAGCCGCATCAGCGCTGTCATCCCGAGCGAACGCGAGGGATCTGATTTTTGCGCCGCCCGAGTGCGAGAGGTCGATCCCTCGTCGCACCTTCAATAACGCTTCGTTCCGAACTCCCTGATAACTATGGACTATGGACTGATAGCTGCCCTAAGTTAGTCGCCGCTTTTGGCTTGATCGTCGGATACTTGATCCCGAGCTGGTCCAGGTATGTCGAGTACTTCGACGGATTGTAGTAATACTGCCGCATCAGCGGGCGGTACTTCGCCATGATGTCCGCGTTGAGCGAAGTCGGCGGCTGATCGGTGGCGGAGAGGAACGACTTGTACTTCCTGTCCTTCGTCTGCACCTCGCGGAAGTAGCTCCATCCCGCGGCGATCGTCTGCGGCTGGGTGAGCAGGTCGATGAGCGTGAGCGCCTGCACTTTAGCACCCGCTAACGTCCCCTTGTGCGCCACTGGCGTTGCCATCGCGATGGCGTTCGCCCACATGTGGCCCGGAAGACCGGGAACGTTCGCCGGATACCGGAGCGTCACCGTCGGCACGTTCCACGAAACGTCGCCGATGTCGTCCGAGCCGCCGCCCATCCAGTTCTCGAGCGTCTCGCGGCCACGCAATGGCGCGACCTCACTGCGCAGTCCGATGGTCGGCGCGCTCACCTCGGTCTGCACCGCGCGGGCGAACGCCTGATCGTTCTCGGTCCACTGCGGCAGGCCGACGCGTTTGATGTTCTCGTACGTCGCCTCCGCGATCGGCTTGTTGAAGTGGCCGTCCCACGCCGAGCCCAGGATGTGGACGTCGGCAAGCTTGGTGTCCGTCATGAGGGCCGCGCCCTGCGCGATCCGCTTCGCCGTCTCGAAGAGCTCCATCGTGCGGTCGTAGTCCTGCTCGCGGAAGTAGAACCAGATCGACGCGCGGCTCGGCACGACGTTCGGCTGATCGCCGCCGTCCTTGATGACGTAGTGCGATCGCGCTTGCGGCCGGATGTGCTCGCGGCGGAACTCCCATCCCTGCGCCATGAGCATGACCGCATCGAGCGCGCTGTGGCCGCGCCATGGCGCGCCTGCCGCGTGTGCCGATACGCCCTCGAAGCGGAACTCGGCCGAGATCAATGCGCTCTGACCACCAGCGCCCCACGAGACGCCGAGGTCGTCGCCGACGTGGGTGAAGAGCACTGCGTCCACGTCCTTGAAGACGCCGGCGCGCACGAGGAATGCCTTGCCGGCCAACTGCTCCTCGGCGACGCCGGGCCAGAGCACGAGCGTCCCCGGCATCTTCTCGCGCTGCATGATCTCCTTCACGACGAGCGCCGCGGCGATGTTCAGCGGCTGCCCGGAGTTGTGCCCCTCGCCATGCCCAGGCGCGCCCTCGACGATTGCTTCGTGCCATGCAACCGCTGGCTTGTTGCTCGCCTGTGGGATGCAGTCGATGTCCGAGCCTAACGCGATGACCGGTTTCCCCGAGCCCCATTTCGCGACCCACGCCGTCGGAATACCGGCAACGCCCCGCTCCACGGCGAAGCCGTTCTGCTCGAGAATTCCCGTGAGGTACTTCGACGTCTCGAACTCCTGCATGCCGAGCTCGCCGAAGGAGAAGACCATGTCGACCATCTCCTGGATCTGCTTCGCGCGCGCCTCGACTTTCGTGAGGGCCTCCGCCTTCAGCCGCTCGATTCGCGGGTCGGTCGGTTTCGCCGCCGGGCTGGTCTCGGTCGCGGTCTGCTGCGCGGCCACGGTGCGCAAGCCGAGGATCAGAAGAGCAGGGATCAGTGCCAGTCGCCGAACCATAATCAGTGTTTACTCACAGTTTGAGATGAGCCGCGATCGGGCGAGAGAAGCAGGAGCGAGCGCACCGCGCGAGCGACATCAAATAAGCCTCGCGCGAGCGCAAGCGAGCAGCGCAGGCATCGGCGCGGTGGGCGTTGGCGGCGCTGCCGCCAACGCTCACCGCGTCGATGCCGCCGTGCTGCGCGTGGCCTTCGGACAGTTGAACGTCACCGGGACGCGCTGCCCCTGGAAATTGGTCGCGCTGTCCGCAGCCGCGTGCGACAACGGCGTCGGGTCCTTGTCCGCCAGATACGTGAGCATCGCCACCAGCGTCGCGTTGTTCTCGAGATCCTCGAAGACGACCTTGTCGTACGTATCCCGATTCGTGTGCCAGGTCGTCCACGAGTAGTCCCAGCCTAACGCGCCGAGCCCGTACACTGGCGACTGCGCACACTGGAACGACGCGTTGTCCGTCCCGCCACCGGCCGGCTGCGAGATCCCCGACATCCTGATCCACCCCGAGATGTCCGATGGCACCTCGTGCAGCCAGCTCACGAGGCGATCCGTGGCGGCCGTGAACGGCCCGGGACCGACGTTGATGACTCGGCCCGTGCCGTTGTCCTGATTCCATCCCGCGTACACGCCCTTCACCACGTCAGGATGGTCTTCGACGTAGGCACGCGACCCATTCAGCCCCTGCTCCTCGCCGCCCCAGTGACCGACGATGATCGTCCGCTTGGGATTGGGATAGAGCTTCTTCAGGATCCGCAGCCCCTCGAGCATCGTGATCGTGCCGGTGCCGTTGTCGGTCGCGCCCGAACCGCCGTCCCATGAATCGTAGTGCGCCGACAGCACGATGTACTCGTTAGGCTTCTCCGAGCCGCGAATCTCCGCGATGACGTTGTTCACCGGCAGCTCGCCGAGGAACTCCGCGCTCGCGTTGAGCCGCAGGCGCGGACCTTGCCGCTGTTCCGCGAGACGGTAGAGCAAGTTGTAATCTTCGCAGGTCACGTCGAGCGTCGGCACCTGCTGCTTGGCCGAGCCGAAGACCTTGTCGATTCCCGGATACTGCGACCAGTTCGTGGTGATGACACCCGCGACGCCGACCTGCTTCGGCCAAGTGTATTGGTTCGCTCGACCGCCGGACGCCTCGATGCGCGTCTGCCACGCCCTGGCCAATTCCGCGCGGAGCGTGCTGTCCCGCTCCCAGGCTCCCGGCTGCCCGAACTCCTTCCACTGTGCCGGCATCCGACACGACGGATTCGGGGGACTCGTCAGGACGAATTTCCCGCGAAGCGCACCCGCGGCACCGCTGAAATCCTCGGGCGTCCGTGCGTCAGGCAGGAGCACCACTTCGCCCTCGACGTCGCGGCCTTCGGTGCCGGGACTCCACGCGAGCATCGTCGCCTCGAGGGACCGCACACGCGGCGCGATTAGATCGAGGTGCGTCGGTCCGCGGCGCCACGAGCTCCACGTCCCCCACGGTTGCTTTCGCGCCGTGATTCCCCACGACGCATACGTCTTCACCAGCCAGTCCTGACCCGCGTTGTACCGATCTGAATTCGTGAGACGCGGGCCGATCGAATCGAACAGAACCTGCGAGAGCGCGGCGGTCTGCGAGTGGTGCATCCCCTCTTCATACATCGCCTGGATCACCGGATCCGATGGGGGCGTCGTGCGGACGTATCGCGTGCTATCGACGGCCGAGCCGCGCCCGCCGCCGCGGCCGCCCCGGCCACCAGCCCGCGCGGTCGGAGCCGCCGCGGGTGAAGGTCCCACCGCGGGAGTGCCGGCCGACGTTCCACTTCCTCCGCATGCCGCGACGGTGATGAACAGCAGGCTGCCGCCGATCAGAGAAATTCCACGCATCGAGCGCTCCGCGTAGTTGATCGTGAGATGGCCGCGCGCCGAGCTCCGAGAGTTCGAGGTCGCGACGGCTGGATTCAGCGCACTAGCTACGCATCATGGAGGCTGAAGCGTTGAGCGGGAAGGGGATAGGAGCGGCCATCAGTTATCAGTCCATAGTTATCAGGGAGTTCGGAGCGAAGCGCTGACGTGGTGAGGGTCGGGTCAGGAAAAGAGCTACTTGTGACTTCATTTGTTCACCCTAATTTGCCCATCCCGAATAGATGCCGAATTGCTCGCGACGCCGAGGTCGCGACGGGACGCAGGTCGTCGCGTGAGACCACCGCGCTGTAGTGCCGGGGCGACATGATGAATCGGCAGGAGCTGGAACAATGGTTGGGTGATCGCGAGGGTCGCCCGTTGGTCTTGAGCGACGTCGCCGAAGTGTTGCATGTGATCATGGACGCGTCGCGACAGCCCGTGGCCCTGGAAGACTCAGCTGCACTCCGGGAGCTGCGCTTCGCCGTCACCGTGCTGCGCGACATCTTTCCGCGCGACGCGGACGTGCGTCGCTGGCTCCTGGCGCCGTCCAGCGCGGTCGACGGCCTCACGCCGGCCGATCTGCTCTCGTCGGGCTGCGTGCGGGAGTTCGCCGACCTCGCCGTCGCGGAGTGGAATCGGCCCCGCGCCGTGTCCGCACCGCCGTTCGCCTCCATCCTCGGCAAACGCCTCGAGCATCGTTAGGCGCGCGACACGACAGCGGGTTTTTTCGCAGCCTCCGGGACGGCAGATCCCGCGGCACGCACCTCGCGTCCTCTTCTGCTCCCGAATTCTCGAAAGGACAGCTATGGCCGCGCCCGGCTCATTCCGCTGGTCGTTTCATCTCGCGCAGCGCTCCCTCGGCGACGTCATTCGACGCGCCCTCGTCGATGGTCCACAGTTGATTCACCACGACACCGGCGACGTCGTCCTGCTTCCCCTCGAGGAATACGAGCGGCTGGCCGGCACCACGGGAGCGTCGCTGGGCGAGTTCCTTCGCATTTCGCCACTCGCCGACGCCGAGAATCAACGGCGGCGAGTGGATCGATCGGCCGTCTCCGCGGACACGCCGACACCACCGTAGGAGTCGTCGACGGGCGGCTGCTTGCCGCGAGCGGACCCGCGCGACATTATCGCGCGGTCGCGTTCTCGAGATTTCTCTCGCCCGCCCGCAATGGCCGAAGCCGCACCCGCAGTTGAGTCGGAGGTTCCGGAGTCGCGGTCGAATTTGCGGAGTATCCTCGTTGGCGCTGCCTTCCTCATGGCGACGAGCGCCATCGGGCCCGGATTCCTCACCCAGACGGCGGTCTTCACGGGCCAGCTGCGCGCCAGCTTCGGCTTCGCGATCCTGATCTCGGTCCTCTTCGACCTCGCCGCGCAACTCAACATCTGGCGGGTCATCGCGGTCGCCGAACGCCGGGCGCAGGACGTGGCAAACGCCCTCCTGCCAGGCCTGGGCGGCTTTCTCGCCCTGCTCGTCTCGTTAGGCGGGCTCGCCTTCAACATCGGCAACATCGCCGGCGCCGGTCTCGGGATGAGCGCCATGCTCGGCACGACCGTGCTGCAGGGAGCCCTCCTCAGCGCGGTGATCGGCGTGGCGCTGTTCATCTCGCGCGAGGCGGGGCGCGCCATGGACCGCTTTGCCCAGCTCCTCGGCTTTCTCATGGTCGCGCTGACGCTCTACGTCACCATCGCGTCCAGGCCGCCGCTCGGCGAAGCCGTTCTCCGCGCGGTCGCCCCGACGCAAGTGAACGTCCTCGCCATTATCACCATCGTTGGCGGGACCGTCGGCGGCTACATCACCTTCGCTGGCGCGCATCGTCTGCTCGACGCCGGCGTCACGGGGCGCGGGTCCCTCCGCCGCGTCTCACAGTCGGCCACAAGTGGAATTCTCATCGCGTCGCTGATGCGCGTCCTGCTCTTTCTCGCGGCGCTCGGCGTCGTTTCCCAGGGACTCACGCTCGACCCGGCAAATCCCCCGGCGTCGGTCTTTCGCCTTGCCACGGGCGAGATCGGCTACCGGGTGTTCGGGGTGGTAATGTGGTCGGCGGCGATCACGTCGGTCGTCGGCTCCGCGTACACGTCGGTGAGCTTTCTCCGCTCCTTCAGCGCCTTCGTCGATCGGCACTGGACATGGACGATTGTCGGTTTCATCGCGCTCTCGACGGCGCTCTTCACGATCATCGGGCAACCGGTGCGGACACTGGTCCTTGTCGGCGCGCTGAATGGCCTCATCCTTCCCATCTCGCTTGGCGTGATGCTCGTCGCCGCGAGGACGCGGCGCATCGTCGGCACGTATCGCCACCCGCTCTGGCTCAGCATCGCCGGCGGCGTCGTCGCGGCGAGCATGGCGGCGATGGGTGTCTGGTCGCTGGCGACGCAGATTCCGCTACTGTTCAGATAGAACGCCAACCTTCTCACCTGCGAGGTCGACGTGAGCGAAGCCGGCATCGAAGTCACTCCGCGAATGGCATCGGGCACCAGCATGGGAAGCGCGCGCCCGCCGGTCGACGTCTCGGAGCCACCGGCGTCGCGAGTCTCCACGATCGCGAGCGAGCTCGCTGGCTCTCTCATTCTCGCCATCGGCGCGGAGGTTCGCGCGATGGCGGCATCGGGCAAGCCGCTGTGCAATCTGACGGTCGGCGACTTCAACCCGAAGGAGTTCGCGATTCCGCGCTCGCTGCTCGATGGCGTCACCGCGGCCCTGCAGGCCGGTGAGACGAATTATCCGCCGTCGGATGGTATCGAGCCGCTCCGCCGCGCGATCAGCGAGTACTACGCGCGACATTTAAAGATCACTTATCAGCTGCCCTCCGTGCTTGTGACGAGCGGGGCACGTCCGGCGATCTATGGCGCGTACCGGGTGCTCGTCGATCCCGGTGATCGCGTCGTTTACCCGGTGCCCTCCTGGAACAACAACTACTACTCGCAGCTCCTCGGCGCCGAGCAGGTGACGGTGATCTGCGGCGCCGAGACGAATTTCCAGCCGACGGCGGAGATGCTCGCCGGTTCGGTGCGCCGCGCGCGACTGCTCGTTCTCAATTCGCCGCTCAATCCGACGGGAACGCTCTTCGATGCCGAGACACTTGGCGGGATCTGCGATCTCGTGCTCGAGGAGAACCGGCGCCGGGCGCGCACCGGCGTCGAGCGCCCGCTCTTTCTGCTGTACGATCAGGTTTATTGGATGCTCACCTTCGGCAACACGTCGCATGTGAATCCGGTGGCACTCCGTCCCGAGATGGAGCCGTACACGATCCACATCGACGCGATCTCGAAGTCCTTTGCCGCAACGGGGCTCCGTGTGGGTTGGGCCGTAGGCCCGGCGGATGTCATCAAGCGCATGTCGGACATCCTGGGCCACGTTGGTGCATGGGCACCACGCGCCGAGCAGGTGGCAACCGCGCACCTGCTGGGCGACGATGCCGGCATGGAGGCGTACCACGCGAAGATGCGCCCGGAGGTCCAGCGCCGCCTCGATGCGCTCGCGCGGATCTTCGAGACGCTGCGTGCCGAGGGGCTTCCCGTCGAGGCGACCACGCCGCAAGGCGCGATCTACCTCAGCGCGCACTTCGACATCGTAGGCTACCGCACGCCGAGCGGGGAGCGACTCGACACCAACGAAACAATTCGCCGGTATCTGCTCCGCGCCGCCGGATTGGCAGCCGTGCAGTTCCAGGCGTTCGGCTCCAGCGAAGAATCGGGTTGGTTCCGCCTGAGCGTCGGCGCCGTCTCGTTAGGCCAGATCGAGGAGCTCGGACCACGTCTTCGGAGTGCGCTCGTGGCACTCGCGAAGTGATTTTCGTCGCGCGTCACAGCGTCAGCGCGGAACGTGGCAAGCGGCATCTTTGCGGCCGGGCCTGAAGAGCAAAGGGAGAACGGATTTTACGGATTTTGCGGATTAAACGGATCGGTCCTGCTGGCGCGACGGGACGTCGTCGTACGAGCCAGGACGATCTTCTTTGTGAACGACCTCGGGAGGCTTCGGGCACCAGGACTCGGCTGGTGTGCTGTTCACAAATGGTCATCTCGGCTCGTGGTGCATGGAGCTATAAAGCGCCGAGGAGCGATCCGTAAAATCCGGAAAATCCGGGGTTATCCGCACTCCTTTGCTCTTCCGGCCCCGCCAGTCAGGCCTTCTTGCGCTAGAACTGTCTCCCGAATGTGATCGTGATCCGCCCACGCCCAGGAACGATTGTCGTTCCGCTCGTTAGGCCGCGGCCGAGGAAGAGGCGGTCGACGCGGTTGTCGGGGTGCGAGTGGGCGTAGTCAACGATGCGCTGGCCATAGAAGCCGCCGATGAACGCGCCCATGAGGACGTCGCTCGCCCAGTGCTGGCCCAGATACATCCGGGAGTAGCCGGGGCCCGCGGCGAGGACATACGCGACTGGTGCGACGTACCACGTCGCGCCCGGGGAGCGCCGATGAATCTCGGAGACGACCGCGGTAGCCGCGGCGAAGCCGGAGGAGGAGTGGATGGAGGGGAAGGCGCGGTACTGGAAATGGCGAAACCCGTTGAACCAGTGAAACTCGTACTGGTCCTCGAATATCGGGGACGCATCCTTTGGCCGCGCGCGTCCGAGCGGACCGCGGATCACCTGGCTCGTTAGGCTGGCGGCGACGATCCCTTCGGTGGCGTGGAGCGCCACGGTCTCGACAGTCGGAGCCTTGGCGAGACGAGCGATGCCGTAGGTGGCGATGCCGCCAATCGTGAGCGTCGTCTCCTGCAGATGCGTGAAGCCCTGGGCGAGCTTGCGCATCGTGCGATTCCGCTGCCGCGACGGCTCCTGGAAATACTTGGCGATGGCAGGATCGAACCGGCTCAAGCCGTACGATGCCAGAGTGAAGGCCGCCGTCCACGCGACGTCGGTGCTACGAAAGAACGTCTGACTGCCGCCCTGCGCACTCGCCGCGCGCAGCGCATTACTCGCGATCATCACCGCGATGAGAGCAGTCATCCCTCGAACAGCCACCTCTACTCCCCGCTTGGACGACCCCAAGTAGTGCAGCCGACGTGCCGGTCGAGCTCAGGGATCGCTCGTGGCGACCGACTCTCAGATCCCGTTCGCGACCGAATGATCGTTCGGGTTGCTCGCCCGAAGGGATTGCGGCGACTGAATGTCGGTGGGTGCGAGCAGATTCGAGAGAATTGTCAGGAGCTCGCGCGGGCGTACCGGTAGCGGAAGGAAGTAGTCCACGCCCAGGTCGAGTGCGAGGTGGCGATGGGGCTCCGTCGTCCAACCAGTGAGCACGACGAACGGAATGTGTGTCGCCAGCGGGGAGCTCCTCACTTGGCGCAGAAGGCACTCGTCACCCGGGCCGAACAGGTAGAGGTCGGCAACGATGACGTCGTGATGGTTCTGCGCGAGATACCCGAGGGCTGATTCGAGGTCTCCCGCCATGTCGACCTCGTAGCCCTCATGGGTGAGCACGCTGCCGTAAATCTTGCGGCAGTCGGCGTTTCCATGGGCGAGTAGGACTCGCGGCCTTGGCATTGTTGCTCCGGCGGTGGGCTACCCGGCTCGCGGCATCGCCCTAGCAGGTTACGGTTCGTCCTTAGCGAGCGCAAGCAGAATCTGGCATCAAGTCTGCTTTATAAGCCGCCCGGACGAGGTCGACATGGCTTATCGGATTTTCATCGATTCGAATGGAGTGGAGTGGCAGGCGTGGGACGTCCTGCCGAAGGCGGTCGAACGCCGGATCGGCAACCGTCGGGCCTGTCGCGAGCCGCTGCCGTTCGCCGAGCGACGGCGCGTCGATCGACGTCAGGTCGACGGACGCTGGACGCCGCTCACGAGCGGTCTGCGTGATGGCTGGTTGTGCTTCGATGGCGCGGGCAGCAGGCGTCGGCTCACGCCCATCCCGCCAGATTGGGAGTCCTGCGACCCGCCCGAGCTCGAGGACTACTGCAGGTCAGCCAGTCCCGTGCGCCTCTCGTCGGCGGCGCGACGCGGCTGATCAGGACGGTGGTCGCCATCGGCAATCGCCGCGGTCCGCCAGATGGCCAGCGACCAGTCGGTCGTGAGCAGCTCGATCACTCGCCCCTGCGCGAACGGATGCTCTGCGATCTCGACCTCGAGCTCGCCGCGGCCCGCGCGACGCCACTCGTCACGCACGCGGTCCGCGAACGACATGGCGCCCACGTGGTCCGTGCCATGTAGCGCGACCGCGATCGCCGGGTCGAGAAAACCAACCAGGTCGCCGGACGCGCCGCGCAGCTGGCGCATGATCGTCTCACCGAGCGCGAGCGTCGAGTCGCGTTGCCGAGTCCGTAGGATCACAATCGTGAACGGTTCGCGCGAACGTGCGATGAGCACATGCATCGCGTTCCGGAACGCGTGTCCATCGAGGAGAACGTAACCTCTGCCGCCGGCACGAGGCTGAGTGATGAGGGGCCCCCCTTCGACCGCCCGATCGGGCATTCTCCGTCGTGCGATTCCGATGACTCCGCTCTGGGCCCACTTCGACATCTGACAGCTCCGGCTCTGCAGTTACTTCGTCCCCCCGATTGCGTAGTGCCTAAATACGATCGTGAACAATTGCAGATGCCGTTCCGCGCCGACGAATCGCGGCGCCACCAACGTCGTGAAACGGGATTCGGGACGGTCGCGTACGGTCGGCGTCCCTCAACTCACAGGCGACAGGCATGTGGTCATTGATCAAGTGGCTGGCGATGCGACTCGCGGTCGTACGCTGGATCTTCAAGGTGCTGGGGCTGGTGGCATTTCTGCCGATCGCGTTCCTGCTCAAGGCCGTCGGTCTGCCACTGCTGATCGTGCTCGCGGTGCTCGCGCTGCCGGTCGTCTTTCTCCTGTTTCTCTTCGGCCTTCCGATCTTTCTCGTTCTCCTCGTTGGTGGACTCGCGATGGGGGCCCTCTTCGTGGCGCTCTCGATCGGAATGGTGGCGCTCAAGTTCGCGATCTTCGTCGTCCTTCCAATCTGGCTGGTCTACAAGCTCGTCTCCTGGCTCTTCCGCGGCCGCGGTGGCGTAGCCCGGCCTGACGTGCACGGACCAGATCCGAGCACGGGCGCCGACGCAGCCTAGGCAGCAAGAATTCGGGTGATTCGGATCATTCGGATCATTCGGATTGTCTAGCGGTTCGCCGGATTCGTCGGACGGTCCCCCGTCTTGCCGCCTAACGGCGAGACGACCTTCGCGGCGGGGATTGCATCGCGATGCTCGGGCGGGACCATGTCCGTGTCCCAATCCAGCGAGTGGCGGAACTCGTCCCCGAGCTCGCGGTGCGTACGCCAGAAGTAATAACCCATCGCCGACGCCGCGATGAGGTTGCCGAGCATCACCTGATACCACGCGAGGCCCTTGAGAGAGCTGGCCTCGTGGAGGAGCCCCGTGAAGCCGTAGAAGCCGATCTCGGTGGCGACGAAGAGGACGACAAAGCCGAGCAGAATCGACGGCTCCCGCTTCGCGAGGTGCACGATGAGCGCGGCCAGCAGGCCCACGAACATGAATGCGCCAAAGTGGAAGATCGTGTAGACGAGCACGAACGTGAGCACGCTGTCGGTCGCGTCCGCCGGTCCGAACACGTCGACCAGTCCGTTGCCGAGCGCCGCCGGGGTACGGAAGGGTTGCCCGGCGATCGTGTCGATGATGAGGAACCAGACGGCGATCGCCGCCGCGCCGATCAACCCGGCGACGATGCCGTCGTGCAGGAGCGGGTGGGGATGATCGGCGAAGTCGTGGTAGCTCGCGTTCACGGCCTTCGCATTCCGCCGCCACGCGGTGAGCAGCAGAAGCCCGAGAACGACCACCGGTACCCAGACGTGTCCCTCGCCACTCGCGTATTGCGTAAGGGATGCCGGCACCATGACGACGGCGAGGACGATCGCGGCGAACGACGCCGTCGACGGAATCAGCAGCCCGATCGCCCCTACGCACTCGAGGAGCCCGACGATCACGCGCATCGCTTGCGGGAAGTCCCGCATCGCCGAAGCCTGGAAGCCGATGGCTCCGACGCCGATGACCTTGGGGACGCCGGTGAGAAGAAAAAGACCGGCGAGCACGATGCTCAACGTCCAGATCACAAAGGCGTCGACCGCGCGAGCTTTCGTCATGAGCCACCTCGGCTTTCAGGATGACACCGCGGGTCCGAGCGGCTACTGCCACCGTCCGCGGCGCGTCGCCATCTTCCTGCTATCCCATTACTTCCGTCGACATATGGAAACACCGGCCGAAACACCGGGACTGCCACCGGAGACACTCGAGGGCTGGTACGCGCTTCATCAGCTCTACAGCATCGATCGCCGTGCGCTGCGGACCCTCGCCCCAGCGGTCGCGCGCGACGTGCGCTGCGCGACCACGGACTCGCTCCAGGCGATTGCGCGGGACGCGAGCGAGGGGTGGAGCATCGTGGTCTCGCTCGTGGGTTCGACGGCGGACGTGCTGTTCATGCACCTGCGGCCGACGCTGGACGACCTGCGCGATGTCCAGTGCCGGATGGACCGGCTGCCCGCGATGGAATACCTGCGTCCCGCCATGTATTTCCTGAGCCTGACCGAGCTCGGACTCTATCAACTGGCCGCGCATGGGCAGGACGACCCGCAGCGCGAGGCGCGTCTTCGCGCCGAACGCGAGAGCCCGCATACTCTGCGCCGACTGTATCCGCCGGTGCCGGAAAACATGCCGTACGTGAGCTTCTATCCAATGTCGAAGCGGCGCGACACGGGGCAGAACTGGTACACGCTGCCGCTCCAGGAGCGGAGCAAGTTGATGCACAGCCACGGCCTGACGGGTCGTCGTTATGCCGGTCGGGTTACGCAAATTATTACGGGCGCGATCGGGCTCGATAAGTGGGAATGGGGTGTGACCCTCTTCGCGAAGGACCCGGTGGACTTCAAGAAGCTCGTGACCGAGATGCGCTTCGACGAGGCGAGCGCGAAGTACGCCGACTTTGGCGACTTCTACGTCGGGCGGCTCGCCGAGCCCGGGGGCTGGGTTGACGAAGCGTTCGGTCATTGATCCTCGTGTCATCCTGAGGAGCGTTAGCGATGAAGGATCTACTTGCCGATCGAGAAAGACTGCTCGAGCCAATCGTGAGATCAGGCTAGATCCTTCATTCGCTTCGCTCCGTCAGGATGACAGCTTGTCGTTAGGACGCACGGCAGCTTTTCTGAGGCCGCGGCGCCAGATGAAGATCACGATCCCCGCGGCGATGAGTGGTGTAAAGACCATCATCAGGCCCGCCCAGAACATGCTCAGCGAGAGCACGTCGTCGCTCATGTCGGGATGCAGCATCATCGGTGGAGAAACCGGTTGAGGTTCTTCAGGTAGTAGCCGAGCGCGCCCGCGGCGGCGGCGAAGGCGAGGGCAAAGGCGAGATCGGCCCCGGCACCTGTCGATCGGTAGGCGATGAATGCCCACGCGGCGAAGCCCACACAGAAGAGAATCGCCGTCGTGATGAGAAAACGATGAAATGGGATCACTTGTCCCGAGCCTGGCGCTTGCACTGAGGAGCGCAAGCGACGAAGTGAAGGATTTGCTTAGCCAATTCTATTGGCGACGAGGACACCGAGTAGTACGGGCAAATACACGAGCGTTGACAGGAAGAGCCGCCGCGCCGATTTGAGCGACGGCGCACGCGCGGCCGCGATGGAAAGCACGAGCAGCATCCCCGACAGCAGGATGGCGACGACGAAGTACACGCTGCCGGCAATGCCAAGCGCCGCCGGCATCAGACTAATCGGCACGAGCGCCGCCGCGTTCAGCGCGGCCTGCCGGAAGGTCATCGCGCCCGTCTGGTCCTCGATGCTG
>JAJKIR010000021.1 GCA_021154325.1 Gemmatimonas sp. | reverse complement strand
CGGTCGACGTCGGAGTAGCCGTAGCCTTTTGCGTAGAAGAGCGCGCCGTCCTTCACGACGGCGACGGTTGCGCCGGCGACGTGCTTGTCGCGCAGGTTGGCGGTCATGACACCGTCGAGGAAAGCAGCGAGCTCCGTGCGGTCATGAACGCCGCGGGTGGCCGCTGGTACGGTGGGCGCCGGACCGAGTGCCTGCTGCTGCTCTTTGCGCGGGGTGGGAACGAGTGGCTTGATCGATGGCGGCTGCGCGCCAGCGACCGAGGAAATGAGCAAAAAGGCGAGCGAGAGTGGGCGGCTAATCATCATCGCGGGGGCAACCTGAGGGTTCGGGGCGCCCAATCATGACTCGCCGAAGCGGAAAATTCTAGCGCGTGGCCGGTGAACGGTGAACGGTGAACCGATAACCGTTCACCGTCCACGCATTACCAGAGTGCCCGAAGATCCACTCGCATCGCCCGCAACACCGACGGCAATGCTGCGAGGACGGCCATTGATAGCATGATGCCACTCACCGTTCCGAGTACGGTCGCCGAACGTGGCGCGACACCGAAGACGAAGCGCTCGAGCGTGCCGCCGAGGAGGAGCATGACCACGATTCCGCCTGCGATCCCCGGTACCGTCAATCGGGCCAGATGCAGCAGCACGGAGCGTCCGAGGTCGGTTGGCACGGCGCCGAAGGCGAGTCGCAGTGCGTACTCGCGCTCTCGTGTCGCGACGAGCTGGCTCATGACGCCGTAGCTTCCGAGCGCGGCGATCGCGAGAGCGGCCGCCGCGAAGATGAGGAGGAGAAGGGTCTGCAGCCGCGGTAGAGCGTTCCCCTGAGCCGCAAGAGCGTCGAGGCGGGCAATGTCGTGCGCCGCGACGAGCGGATCGGTGAAACGGAGCGCACGCCGAAGGGCGGAGATCGCCGCGTCCGAGGGACCGCGCGGGCTGACGACGATGGACATCTGCGTCGTCGAGAGCTGCGACCAGGGGAGGTATATGGTCTCGCCAGGCGGAAGATTATTTCCCGCGTCCATGACGTTTCCCGCGACACCAATCACTTCGACTGGCACGGGTGGCTTGTCGGCGCCGGCGAACCGGTAGATGCGCTTCCCGATCGCGTTCTCGTTAGGCCACGCGCGCGCCGCCAGGCTCCGACTGACGATCGCCACGTTCGGCGAGGCAGAGTCGTCCGCCGTCGTGAACGTGCGACCTGCGAGCAGGGGTATGCCAATTGTCGCGAGGTAGTTCGGCGATGTGCGCCGGATGTGCAGCAGCAACGGCTCGCTGCCGAGGGAGCCGTCGGGTAGCTCGATGAAGAATCGCACACCCCACAGCGCGTCGCTCACTGGCAGCGTCGACGTGTATGCGGTCGCCGCGATCGATGGCTCATGGGCGAGATTCTCCAGCAGCTCACGGCCAAAGCGCACGCGTGCCGGCGCCTGCTCGTAGCCGGCCCGCTGCAGGTTGATCCGCGCAACGAGCAGGTCGCCAGCGACGAATCCACTCGGCACTCGCGAGAGCTTGGCGAAGCTGACACCGAGGAGCGCCGCGGCGGCGAGGATCACGACCGAAAGTCCCGCCTGCAGCACGACCATCGTCTGCTGCCAGCGAAGGGCTGCCGGCGAGAGTGTCGTGCTCCGCGTTCCGCCGGAGCGCAGCGAAACAGCAAGGTCGGTATTCCGGCTGAAGACCGCGGGGAGCACACCGGCGGCGAGGCCGCAGAGCACCGCGACCGAAGCCGTCACACCCAAAATGAACGGATCGATTCGGATCTGGTTCGTGAAGAAGGTGAGCGTCTGGTTCAGGTCGAGTCCACGGAGCCAGGGCACAGCGAGGCCTGCGGCCGCGAGACCGAGGATGGCGCCCGCGCCGACTACCGTGAGACTCTGAAGAAAGAGCATGCGCAGCACCCGCCCCTCGCCCGCACCGAGCGCCTGCCTAACGGCGAGCTCCTGGCGTCGCTCGAAGCCCCACGCGAGCAGGAGCGACGCGAGATTGAGCACGGCCAGGAAAAGCAGCACGACAGCCCCCGATTGCACGAGGAGCACGGTGGAATCGCCGCCATTGAGGAGCACGCCGCGCAGCGACCGCATCTCGTACCAGAAGTCTTTGTTGTCGGCAGATGCGGCGAGGGCCCGCTTCGTGAGACTCGCTGCTTCGGCGTTGGCGGCGGCGAGCGGGCGACCGTCGGCGAGACGCGCGTACACCGATAAGGTCCTCGCGCCTGTGATGGCCGTCCGCTGTCGCAGCAGGATGTCGAATGGAAGCCAGATGTCGGTGGGCACGGGCTGCGAGAAGCCCGTGGGCATGACGCCGATGATCGTGTGCGGCTCCCCGTTCAGGAGCATCGTGCGCCCAACCGCCGATGGATCGCTGGCGAAGGAAGAACGCCAGAGGGCCTGACTGATCACGACGACGCGCGCGGGCTGTGGGCCCTCCTCCGCGCTCGCGAATGCGCGACCGATCACCGGGTAGACGCGCATCGTAGCAAAGAAGCTTGCCGTGACGCGCGACGCCTGGAGGGGCCGCGACTCGCCGTGGTCATCCCAACTCGCGACACCCTGGCTGATGCAGGTAACGGCGGCGAAGGCATGCTGCGTGGCTTGCAGCAGCAGATAGTTGGGGTACGCCTCGTTGAAGACGACCGACCCGCGACCGGGAAGATTGCGGACGGGCGCGACGACGAACACGCGATCCGCATCCGGCAGACCGATGCTCGAGAGGAGAAAGCTCTTCAGGACCGAGAAGACGGCGGTGTTCGCGCCGAGCGCGAGCGCCATCGTGAGCACGGCGACGGCGCAAGCAGCTTTGCGTCGCAGGAGGAAAGGGAGACCGGCCTCGCGGCCGAGGGAGCGGAGGAAGGCGCGCATGGTATCGGTGCGAATGGGGACAGCTGTTCGTCTCCGCCACGCTATGCCCGCGCCGTCTATGCGTCCAACGCAACCTCCTCAAGCGGTGCATAACGATCGCTCATACGACCCGCACCTCGACCGGACTCTCGAGGAATCGGCCGAACCGGCGTGCTTCGGCGGTGAGGCGGGCCTGTTCGCGCGTCGTGAGGGACGTATGCGGTTCGAGCGACACCACGACACGGTCCTTCTCGAACGCGCGCCGCCAGATGCCGACGAGCTCTCCATCGATAACCAGAACGTGCGGAATCAGCGCATTCCCGCCCGTCACCGTCGATGTGGCGCGCACGCGCTGACCGATCGCGCTCCGGTCGCGAAAGCCGATGAAGTACTCGTCGTAATTCGGCAGGAGATGCGCGGAAGGCGCGCGCCGCGTTAGGCGCGCGGCGTCAACGGAGATCCAGTTTTCCGTATCCCCGATCTTAAGGCGCTCGAGGACAGGCCCGAGGAGAGCGATGCCCCGCTTCGCGTCGGCGACCGTGAGCCCGGACCACCAGGCGAAGTCGCGGGGGGTCGCCGGGCCACGTCGCGAGAAATACCGCTGGGTAAGCGCGGCTAGTGCCTCGTCGCGCGGCAGCGATGGGGCCATCGGAGCCCGTTCGTCGAAGAGCGCATAGGTAAACTGCTTTCCGCGCCGCGGACCGCTGCAGACGACACGATCCAGCTCCGCCTGCATCATGAGGTGGCCCAGGCGCTGGCCGGTGGCGCCGGAAACGCCGGCCCGCGCGAGCTGCGCCCCGAGCTCGCTCCGCGTGAGGCAATTGCCATCGGCAAGTGTCTTCGTGAACACGCGATAGGCCCGGCGGTACACAGCGCGATCGAGCTCGAGACGGCGGTTGACGGGCGCCATCATCGCGCTCACACGGGGAGCCGTGAGCTCGAGCATCCAGCGGATGTCGGCCGCGATGACGAAATGCCAGGTGGGCCGGAGGACGTGCGTGCGGAGAATCTGTCCGGTCTCGAGCTCGCGCTCGATCTCGGCGTCGGTGCGGCCGGTGGTGCGCTGAGCCACGGCCCATTTGGCGCCGGCGTAGTCCTGTGCCTGCACAGCGCCGAGCGCACGCACCACGTCGGCTCCCGTCTCCGGTCCGGACGTCGTCAAGAATTGTCCGGCGAGACGTCGCCGGCAGATCTCGTCATGCATCTCGTATCCCTGAGCGGCCTTCGATCGTTTTGTGGGGAGACCCTACCGTCTCATCGTAGCTTCCACCCACTCCCCTTCCAACTACCATGACCCTCTCGCGCCATGTCCTCGCGCGTGCAGGCGTGCTCGCGTTTGGCGCGTTGACGCTTGCCGCTTGCAGCGACTCCAGCACCGCTCCGCTCACCGTGACGCCGGACCAGCTCCAGTCCATCGGCGAGTCCGCCGCGACGGAGATCGAAAGCGCCATCGCCTCGATCACCGCGCAGGACATCATGAACACGAACGGCGGCGCGCCGAGCTTCTCGCGCGTTCCCCGCTCGACGCCAGCGATGTTCCGCGGCCTCTCGCTCGATCGCTATGCACTGAGCCGAAGCTCGACCGATATCTCGCAGTGCGGCGTCCCGTCGCAGGATCCCGCGGTCGACACCGACGGCGACCTGGTGCCGGACAACTTCAGCGTCACCTTCGCCCTGCCCGCCTGTCATTTCACCGATGCGACGGATAGCTACGATGTCACCGGCGTGCTCCGTGTGTCGGATCCGCAGCCCGCGGCGGCGGGGATGGCGCTCAGCTTCGCCCTCGACAACTTCAAGCTCGCCTTCGCCGGCACGAACGGGAGTGGCTACGTGTCGCGCAACGGCTCGGCTTCGGTGAGCGTGACCTCCGGTGGTCTCTCGCAGAGCGCCACCTGGACGGACAACGCCGTGTTGACGGGCGTCGCAAGCGCCAGCGACAACATCAACTGGACGAATACCTTCGTCGCGGCCGAAGGCCAGTCGATCACGGCCGGCCGTTCGCTGCCCGACGGCGCTTTCTCGCCTAACGGGAGCGTGACGATCCATCAGGGGAATCGCGAAGCCAGCTTCTCGGTGACGACGATCGATGCCCTGCAGTACAGCGCCTCGTGCGCGACCGGCGTGGCCGAGGGCACGTCGCTGACGCCGTTCACCGCGGGCCGCATCCGCGTGGCGGTGAGCAACCAGCAGAACAGCGGGTACGTCGACGTCACGTACTCCGGCTGCAGCTCGGCGACCGTGACGCTGGTTCAGTAAGCGTCGCGGCAGTACCCGATCGGCCAACGCGGCCGTGCACCGGATCCGGTGCACGGCCGCGTTGCTTCTTGGCATCCTCCGCCCGGCGAACCTCGGACGAGAGCAGATTGCGAGCAGCGCGGGGCGAACTGTAAGATGTCCATAGCGAACGTCTCGTTCTCGCCCGCATCTCGTCACCGGAGTCGTCCCGTGAAACGCGAATCGCTCATTCCGCCCCTCTCGCTCGCGATTGGGTTGATCGCCCTCGGCGCGTGCGCGACCTCCAGCTCGACCGTCGGCACTGGTCCCACGGCGGCGCCCACGCCCGACCTGTCAGCCAGTGCGCCGAGCCCGGATCCGCGCGTCGGGCTCAAGCCCGGCGTGTTCAATGCCGCCGAGGCCGCGTGGAACATGCGGCTCGTGTCGACGACCAAGCCGTCGGCGGCATTCCTACCGACTGGAACGCCGAGCGACAGCCGACTCTGGAACTCGGACATCGGCTTCACCGGGCACTACGCGATCCAGGGAAACTTCAGCGGCTACCAGGTCTGGGACATCTCCGATCCGAGAAAGCCGACGCTGAACAGTGCGTACATCTGCCCCGGCTCGCAGAGCGACGTCTCGGTCTATCACAACCTGCTCTTCGAGTCGAGCGAGTCGCTGAATGGCCGTACCGACTGCGGCACGCAGGGAGTCGTCGACACGGTGAGCAAGGAGCGGGCGCGCGGCATTCGCATTTATGAAATCAGCGACATCGCGCATCCGCGATTGCTGAAGACGGTGCAGACCTGTCGCGGCTCGCACACGCACACGGTAGTCACGGACCCGAACGACAACGCGAACGTCTACGTCTACATCTCGGGCTCGGCACCGGTGCGATCGTCGAGCGAGCTCACCGGCTGCTCGGCGCTCAATCCGGAAGAGGATCCAAACAGCGAGTTGTTCCGCATCGAGGTGATCCAGGTGCCCGTCGCGCATCCGGAGGACGCCCACGTGGTGAGCAAGCCGCCGATACTGGCGAATCTCCAGCCCGCGGTGCGTCATGGTGAGCTCGCGGCGGATTCCGCCGCAGCGGCGGCGCTGCGCGCGCGCGCCGCGGGAGACACTCGGCCACAGCGACCCGCGGGTCCTCCGGCGCCAGCCCGCGGACCGCAGCAGTGTCACGATATCACCGTGTATCCGGCGATCGGTCTCGCGGGCGGTGCGTGCGGCGGGTACGGCGTGCTCCTGGACATTCGGGACCCTGCGCACCCGAAGCGCATCGGCGCCGCCGCGGACTCGAACTTTTCGTTCTGGCACTCGGCGACGTTCAACAACGACGGGACGAAGATGCTCTTCACCGACGAGTGGGGCGGCGGCACGCAGCCACGCTGTCGGAGCTCGGACAAGCCAGAGTGGGGCGCGGACGCGATCTTCACGCTCGCCGGTACGGAGCTGACGTTTAGAAGTTACTACAAGCTGCCGGCGGCGCAGACGTCAACCGAGAACTGCGTCGCGCATAACGGCTCGCTGGTGCCGGTGCCGGGCCGCGACATCATGGTGCAGGGGTGGTATCAGGGCGGCATCTCGGTGTTCGACTTCACGGACGCGGCGCACCCGAAGGAGATCGCGTATTTCGATCGCGGCCCCGTGAGCGGCGATACGCTCTATGTCGCGGGCTCGTGGTCGGCGTACTGGTACAACGGCCACATCTACAGCTCGGAGATCGCGCGTGGGCTGGACATTCTCGAGCTGACACCGAGCCCGCTGCTATCGCAGAACGAGATCGACGCCGCGAAGCTGGTACACTTCGACGAGATGAACATCCAGGATCAGCAGAAGCTCGTCTGGCCCGCGGCGTTTCCGGTGGCGCGCGCGTACGTCGATCAGCTGCAGCGGTCGGGCGGCCTGTCGACGACGCGGCTCGAAACCGTCAGACAGGCGCTGACCGCAGCGGAAACTGCGTCAGGCGCGGCGCGCGGCACCGCGCTCACGCAGCTGGCAACGTCGCTGGACGGCGACTTATCGGGCTCGAGCGACGCGACGAGGGTGCGATTGCTGCGGGACGTCGTGCGGCAGTTGGCGAGTCAGTAGTGCATCGGCTGTCATCCTGAGGAGCGAAGCGACGAAGGATCTACTCTCCGTGAGAGGAGCAGGAGCGCGCGCGAGCAGCGCGCGCGACTCCATACAGAAAGGATCTACAGCGCGAAGCGCTGTAGATCCTTCGTCGCTTCGCTCCCCAGGATGACAGTCAGCGCGCCGTCGAGCGGAGCGCATTCCAACGTGCCATCGCGGCGTTCGCCTGCGCGCGCGCGCGGTCGGCGGCGGCGATCTCCGAGGCGGTCGGCGCAACGTCCGCACTCTGCATCGCCATCGCCGCGCTCAGCAACGCATCGCTCGCCGCGTTGAGAGTCACCGTACTGGTACCGGCGCCACCGCGCCGGCCTGGCCCGCCGCGACGGCCACCGCCACGGACTGGTGGTGGCGCCAACGAGTCGAGCTGGGCGCGGCGCGGTGAGCTGGCATGGATCGAGGACGCGAGCGAGCGAGCCTGAAGATAGGCGGCGTGCAACGCGACGGCACGATCGTAGAGATCGCGGGACAGCGTTGCGAGCCGAGCAAGTGCCGGTGCCGGCGTCTTTACCCGTGGATCGACTCGCAGCACGAGCGGCTGCGTGTGCTGCTGGCCGTTCACCGTTAGGCGCACGGTGTAGTTGCCCGGCGGAACCCATGGCGCGTTGACCAGTGCATAGGTGCGGTGTGGAACGGCGCCCGTCGCGTCGTCGTCACCGTTGGGCATCGTGTCGCCGGCCGTCACGGGATTGAAGCGGAGGTCCCACCAGACCCGATGCATGCCGCGCTGAGTGGAAATGACCATCGGCGGACCGGGCCAGTACAGGGGTAACGAGCAGAAGGGCGCGGTCGGATTCTGCTGACAAACCCGGTTGTAGGCTGCCGAGTCGAGCGCCGGGTGTGGGCGGAGCACGGGATCGTTGCTCGAGTAACTGCGAACGACCTTGCCGCCGTTCTCGAGGATCTCGAGCTTCACCTCGCCGGTCGCTTCGTTAGGCAGGTAGTAGTCGATGATGCCGCCCGGCGGCGGATTCTCGCCAGCCGGCAGCTCCGGTGGCCACGGCGTCGGATCGTTCGTGGCGACGCGGACGCGCACGGCCGTCGCCGGCTTGAAGAGATACGCGCTCTTCGCGGCGCGAGCTTCCGCTGCCTGGCGGAGGGGCGTGACGTCGTCGAGGATCCAGAAGCCGCGCCCGTGCGTTCCGGCGATCAGATCGGCGCAGAGGCAGGCGGAATCATCCTTCAGCTCAAGATCGCGCACCGAGATCGCGGGCATGTTGAGCCGCAACGATTCCCAGTGGTCGCCGTCGTCGAAGGAAACCCAGACCTGCGTGTCCGTGGACGCGTAGAGAAGGCCTGGCTTGCGTGGATCTTCCCGGATGGAGTTGGTGACGGCGCCCGGCGCGACGCCGGTGTTGATCTCCGTCCACGTCTTGCCACCGTCGTGGGTGCGCCAGAGGTGCGGGTTCATGTCGTCGACGCGCATCGTGTTCGCGGCGGCGTACGCCGTGCGGTCGTCGAAGTGGCCCGCCTCGATGTTGAAGATGCGCGTCCATGGCTTGATCGCCGCGGGTGTGACGTTGGCCCAGCTTCGGCCGCCATCACTCGTCGTCTGGATCACGCCATCGTCCGTACCGGTCCAGAGAACGCTCATCTTGCGCGGAGACGGCGAGAATGCCGTGATGCTGCCTAACGGCGCCGGCGTCACGCCGGAAGCATACTTGCCCGCGTTCGCGGGCACCGCCCACGTCTGACGCGTGAGGTCCGGGCTGATACGCGTCCAGCTATGCGCGTGGTCGGTGCTCTTCCAGACGACGTTCGATACGTAGTAGAGCACCGTCGGATCCAGCGGCGACCAGGCGATCGGCATCGTCCGGACATTGCGGTTGGCGGCGCCGCCGTTAGGCAGCTTCTCGCTGAGGTCGGGCCCAACCTGACTCGTCTGTCCCGTTCGCCGATTGTAGAGCGAGACGCCCTGCCGCTCGCTGCCGTACACCATGTCGGGATCGCGCGGGTCCGGGGCGGCGATGCCGTACTCCTGAATGTTGACAGGATGCCAGTCATGAAACGTGATCTCGCCGTCCATCGACCGGCTGGCGACGCACGCCGAGCCGGAGTCCTGCTGGCCGCCGCAGACGCGATAGACGAACGTGTTGTCGGTGGAGACGTGGTACATCGCCGCCGTCGGCTGGGTGTACCAGTTGCTCCACGATGCGCCGCGATTCGCGCTGACGACGCCACCCTGATCGGCGACCAGAATGAGGATATTTGGATCATTGGGATTGATCCACAGCTGCTGATAGTCGTCGCCCCCGGGCGCGCCGCGCACCGCGGACCACGTCACGCCGCCGTCCTCCGTGCGCCAGAACACCGTCGAGCAGGTGTAGACAACGTTGGGGTTCTTGGAATCGACCGCGAGCTCGGGCAGGTCGCCGCCACCGATACGCCCGAGCGGCCGCATGTCCGGCTGGCGGCCCGTGAGGCCGGCGCCATTCACCAGCGTCCAGTGCGCACCGGCGTCGGTCGACTTGTAGAAGCCGATCACGCCCCCGCCAAACCCAACGGGCGCCGCGGCAACACCGGGTGCCGCGCCAGCAACGGTGGTGTAGAGCGTTTTCGGATCGCTCGGCGCGATCGCGAGATTCGCCTGGAGCACGGTCGGCAGACCGTCGGTGAGCTGCTGCCAGGTCGTGCCACCGTCGATGGACTTGAAGATGCCGCCATTCGCGCCGCCAAACGATCCGCCCTCGATGAAGCTCTGCTGCTGCTGCCAGAGAGCCGCGTAGACGGTGTTCGGATCGCTGGGATCGATCTTCACGTCGTTGGCGCTGGTGTACGCATCCTTGTAGAGCACCTTCTGAAAGGTCCGCCCGCCATCCGTCGAGCGAAAGACGCCGCGCTCCTCGTTAGGCCCGTACGGGTGGCCGAGTGCGGCGACGAACAGCCGATTGGCGTCGTGCGGATCGACGGCGATCATCGCGATCATCTGCGTGTCGTGAAGGCCGAGGTTGACCCACGTCTGGCCGCCGTCGGTGGACTTGTAGATGCCGTTCCCGGTGGCGAGATCGGGTCGGATGATTCCCGCGCCGCTGCCGACGTAAATCGTGTTCGGGTCGGACGGCGCGACCGCGATCGCGCCGATGGAGCCGGTGCTTTGCTGGTCGAAGAGCGGATGCCAGGTTGACCCGTAATCGGTCGAGCGCCAGACCCCGCCGTTGTCGAAGCCGATGTACGCGACGTTGGGTTGGCTCGGTACCCCGGCGACGGCGCGTGCGCGGCCGGCGCGAGTGGGACCGATCGCACGCCAGTGCATGTCGGCGTAGAAGTCGGACTGTGCGCTCGCGGTGGCAATGGGCGCGAGGAGGACAAAGGCGAAGACGAGGGTAGCGCGCGACACGCGAATATTCTCCGGGGGAGTGACGGGACGGAGTATGCGCGGAGGGTGGTGCGAGGCCAAGAGGGGTGGTGAGTTCGGTGCCTCTCGCCAAATTTGGCGGGAGCGCCCGGCGGGTCGTTCGTACGCGGCCTCTCGCCCAATTTGGCGAGAGGCGGGGAGCAGGGGACAGGGAGTTCGCCACCGCCAAATTTGGCGAGGGATCCCTTGAGCGCCGCATACTCTCGCACCGCCAAGCAAGCCTCTGATCACGGTCTTTGCCGAGTTCAGTGCAGATTCTCAGGCATGCCCCGCGATGCCGTCAAAGCGCCGATCGCCGCCCTCCGGCAGCAGCTCGCCGACGAGATACTGCGACTCGTAAACGACTTCCCTACGGTCATCTCCGCCGACCTGCTCTGCATCGACGAGCGCCGCATGGCCGACCTTCGCCACGGTCGCGCGCATCGGTTCTCCGTCGAACGGCTGATCCGCATGTTGGCCCAGATCGATCGCCGCGTCGATCTGACCGTCGTCAACACTGGCGCGCCCATCCTCCGATGGCTCCCTATTCTCCGCGATCGGAAGCGAAACTTTCGACCCGAGTGAAGCGAAGTTCCACTGCCAAAACACCAGGTGGAGCAAATGAGACTCGCTATCGCCGCATTCGCGCTCGCGACCGCGCTCGCCCCGTTGGGCGCGCAAGCCACCCAGGCCGGACAGGCCGCAGCCCCCGACACGCCCGCGGGACGTGTCCTCAGATCATGGCTCGACGCCTTCAACAGCGGCGATGCAGTGAAGATGGACGCTTACTACCAGCGCTATGAGCCCGACAAATCCGCTGAGGCGCAGATGGGCTTTCGGAACGAGGTTGGCGGCTTCGACCTCCTGAGCATCGAGAAAAGCCAGCCGTCTCACGTCGAGTTCCTCGTCAAGGAACGCAAGGGCGAGCGCCGGGCTTTCGGCGCGTTCGATCTGCCCGCCGAATCCGGGACGGTGAAGAACTTCGTACTCCTCGCCATCCCGCCCGGCGGCTCCATCGCCGACTTCCGGATCGATGCCGCGGAGCGCGCCCGCGTCATCGACGGTGCGATCGCGAAGCTCGATGAGACGTACGTCTTTCCCGAGACCGCGAAGCGAATGGCGGATTCCGTTCGCGCGCGGCAGGAGCGCGGCGAGTATGATGCCGTCACGAATGGCGCCAGCTTCGCGCGGCTGCTCACGGACGACTTTCAAGCCGTCAGCCACGATCGACATCTGCGAGTGAACTTCAGCCCGCGGGCAATCCCGGTCCAGAACAGTGCCGGCCCGAACCCGGACCAGGTCGCGCGAATGCGTCGCCAGATGGAGCAGATCAACTGCGGCTTCGTCAAAGTCGAGCAGCTCGAGGGGAACGTCGGCTACGTGAAGTTCAACATGTTCGCCGACCCCGAGGTGTGCGGACCGACGGCGAGCGCGGCGATGAACTTCGTCGCCAACTCCGACGCCCTGATCGTGGATCTTCGCGACAATGGCGGCGGCGATCCGCGCATGGTCGCCTACATCTGCTCGTACCTCTTCTCCCAGAAGACGCACGTCAACGACCTCTGGACGCGGAAGACCAACTCCACGCAGGAGTTCTGGACCTCCGACGTCCCGGGGAAGAAGCTCGGTGACAAGGTACCGGTGTACGTCCTCACGTCGAAGCGCACCTTTTCCGGCGCCGAGGAGTTCACGTACAACCTCAAGAGCCTCAAGCGCGCGACGATCGTCGGCGAGACCACGGGCGGCGGCGCCCATCCGGTCAATGGCCAACGCATCGATGAGCATTTCATGATCGGCGTCCCATTCGCCCGCGCGATCAATCCGATCACGAAGACCAACTGGGAGGGCACGGGCGTCGAGCCGGACGTGAGGGTGCCGGCGAGCGATGCTCTGACCACGGCCCAAAAGCTGGCGGCGGACAAAAAGCCAGCGACGGATTGACCAGGATGAAATGGTAGCGCAAATAGATCGTCTGATGTGAGCAGACCGTGGGCCGGCGCTCGGCGCCGGCCTTCCCCTCCCCATTAGGAGCCGTTATGCGCACCTCTCGTCCGGCATCGCTCCTCGTCGCAGCCGCCTTCGCAGTGCTTTTCGCACCGGTGGCTCGCGCCCAGGATCCCACGCAAGCTGGCGCCGCCAAGTCCGCGGCAACCGTCGAAGTCTCCGTCGGCACGGCTGTGGCCGACCACGCGATCACCGGCGCTGCCGAGTCCTTCCCCAAGGGCACGGCGAAGCTGTACTGCCTCAGCAAGGTGACCGGCGCCGCCGATAGTGAGGTCGAGCACGTGTGGTACAAGGGTGACGCCGAGCAGGGTCGCGTGAAGCTCAAGGTCGGCGGCTCGCCCTGGCGCACCTACAGCACGAAGACGCTCGGTGAGGGCGCCTCCGGCGACTGGCGCTGCGACGTCGTGCAGAACGGCACGGTGTTGCAGTCGGTGAAGTTCAAGGTCGAGTAATCCTGCGAGCAGATGGCCCGAGGGCCGAGGGCAGAGCGTGAACAGCGCTCAGCCCTCGGCCCTCAGTCTTTTTACTTTACTGTCCGGGAACCTGCGAGCACCCGGGCTGCGGCTGCGGTGACCGCTGATTGCACTCGTCCTGCGGGAACATCACGTACGGGAAGATCTTCTCGTTGATCGCCGTGTTGATCTTGGGCAGCTGCGCGAGCCGGTTGTAGCGACGCGCGTCGACCCACCGGTGGCCGCCCTCGAAGAGGAGCGAGTACGTCCGGTTGTAGAGCAACTCCGTGATAAAGGCGTTCGCGTCGGCGAACCCGGCGAGCGGAGCGAGACCGCCGGAGTTGACGCGAATGAAGTTGATGTCGTCGAGCGCGCCCTGAACGTTGCCGTTCTGGTAGTTCGCTTCCGCACGAAGGAGGATGAGCTCCTCATTCTTGAGGATCGGCACCGGCGTGGTCGACGTTGGATAGTTCGTGAACTTGTTCGTCCCCTGCACCTGCTGCACGACGCGCGAGACGCCGACCGCAGTCTTGCTCGTGAGGCGCAGGTCCGGTTGGCCGTTCGCGCGGAGCTGCGCTCCGGACAGGATCGACGGATGCACGTACAGTCGCGTCGGCGT
>JAJKIR010000020.1 GCA_021154325.1 Gemmatimonas sp. | reverse complement strand
GCCTCACGAGTGAAGGTCACGCAGGTGGTGGAAGGAGCGAAGGGCCGGCCCGATCTCGCCGACGCGCCGGTCATCGTTGCCGGCGGTCGAGGACTCAAGGCGCCTGAGAATTTCAAACTTGTGGAAGAGCTGGCCGACGCCTTCGGCAATGCTGCCGTCGGCGCCACGCGCGCGGTCACCGACGAAGGATGGCGTCCGCACGCGGACCAGATCGGCCAGACCGGACGGCAGGTGAGTCCGCAGCTCTACGTCGCCGTTGGTATCTCCGGCGCCATCCAGCACCTCGCGGGCATGCGGACCTCGAAGACGATCGTCGCCATCAACAAGGACAAGGAGGCGCCGATCTTCAAGGTCGCCGACTACGGCATCGTCGGCGACGTGCTCGAGGTCGTTCCCGCGCTCACGAGCGCGGTGCGCGAGGCGAAGAAGGGACACTGACCCACCGGAGCGCATGAACGCCCAGAGCGTCGTCTTCCTGTTCGTCCTCGCGATCGCCGCCGGCATCTTCGCGCTCAACGTCCAGCGGCTCGTTTCCTATCTTCGGCTCGGGCTCACGGAAGATCGAACGGATCGGCCGTGGGCTCGGCTCTCGAACGTGCTCACGGTCGGCGTCGCTCAGACGAAGATTCTGCGCGAGCCCGTCGCCGGCATCATGCACGCGACGATCTTCTGGGGCTTCATCGTCCTCACCGCCGGCACCGTCGAGATCTTCATTCAGGGTGTGTGGAGCAGCTTCTCGTATGAGCGCGTGCTCTGGCATCCGTTGTACTCGCTCTACGCGGCGTCGCAGGATGTCTTCGCGCTCTTCGTGCTCGCGGCCGTGGCGTTCGCGTTCTATCGCCGCCTCGTTCTACATCCACGGCGACTCGAAGGCGACCGCATCGAGCACCTCGACGCCTACGTGATCCTCGGTATGATCGCCGGGTTGATGATCACGCTGCTGCTCGCGAATGCGTTTCTCAGCGTGCTGCAGCCGTCGGCTGTCGGCCCGGAGAAGTTCGTCTCGCGTGGCCTGGCGATGCCTTTCACCAGTCTCGGTGCACGCCCCGCGGCGATCACTTATCGCACCTTCTGGTGGGGCCACGTCTTTCTCGTTCTGATCTTCCTCAACTACCTCCCCTACTCGAAGCACCTGCACGTCGTCACGTCGCTCTCCAACGTCTACTTCTCCAATACCAGCTGGAAGGCCGAGCGCGCCGTGATGCGCCCGATGGACCTCGAGGCGGAGACGGAGAGCTTCGGCGCCGCGGACGTCGAGCAGCTCACGTGGAAGAATCTCCTCGACGGGTACTCGTGCACCGAGTGCGGCCGCTGCACCGCCGCGTGCCCGGCGAATCTCACGGGCAAGGTCCTGAGCCCGCGCAAGATCGTCGTCAACACGCGTCAGCGGCTGATGGAGAAGGGCCCCGCCGCGACGGGCGAAGGAATGGCGTTCCTCGGCGCACGGCTCGTGCACGGAGAAGGGCACGAGGCCGCCGACTCGTTAGGCAGCGGCGGCACCCGTCGCCTTCTCGACGACTACATCACCGAGGAGGAGCTCTGGCAATGCACGAGCTGCCGCGCCTGCGTCCAGGAGTGTCCGGTCGCGATCGACCAGCTCGACATCATCAATCAGATGCGGCGGAATCTCGTCCTCACCGAGTCACGATTTCCCGCGGAGATTCAGCCGGCCTTCGAGGCGCTCGAGCGGAACGGCGCGCCGTGGGCGTTCGACGCCGCCGATCGCGCGCGCTGGGCGGATGGTCTGGCCATCCCGACGATGGCGGAGCTCGCCGAACGCGGCGAGCGACCCGACGTGCTCTTCTGGGTCGGCTGCATGGGCTCCTTCGACGATCGCGCGAAGAAGATCACCGTCGCCTTTGCGCGGATCCTCCAGGCGTGCGGCATCCGCTTCGCCATCCTTGGCCAGGAGGAGCACTGCCACGGCGATCCCGCGCGCCGCATGGGGAACGAGTACCTGTACCAGATGCTTGCAAAGGACACGATCGAGACCCTCAATCGTTATGCGGTGACGACCGTCGTCACGAGCTGCCCGCACTGCTTCCACCAGATCGGCAACGAGTTCCCGCAGCTCGGCGGCAACTATGAGGTCATCCACCACTCGACATACATCGACCGGCTCCTCGAGCAGGAGCTCGTGCCGCTCCGCACTGACGAGGGGCAGCGCCTCACGGTGGCGTACCACGACTCCTGCTACCTCGGTCGCTACAACGACATCTACGACGCGCCGCGACAGACGCTCCGGCGCGCGCTCCCCGTCGTCACCCTCGTCGAGCCGCCGCGCGCGCGCGACCGCGGTCTCTGCTGCGGCGCCGGCGGCGGGCGAATGTGGATGGAGGAGCGTCAGGGAAAGCGGATCAACATCGAGCGCACCGAGGAGCTGCTGTCGACGGGTGCGGATACAATTGCGGTGGCGTGCCCGTTCTGCATGACGATGATGAGCGACGGCGTGAAGGCAAAGGAATCCACGGTCCCGGTCCTCGACATCGCGGAGGTCGTTGCGTCGCAACTCTCCGCGACCTGACGACCGTCAGCGCCGTAGCCGGTAGAGGTTGATGGTCTGTCGGATCGCCCCTTCGACGAACGGCAATTCTTCGCGCGCGACCACGCGCAGTCCACGCTCGGCCGCGTTGCGCACGAAGTCCTCGGCCGCGATCCGGCCGGGATCGGCGATGATCGCCTCGCCGTTTCGCTTGAGGGTCATGTCGATCGCCCGCGCAACCAGTTCGCCGTATTCCTTCTCGTACAGGACGTCCGAGCCGACGACGTAGTCGAAGCGGCCGAGATCGGTCGGCATGTCGCGCCAGTCGACGAGACGCGTCGTCGCGATGCGGCGCGTGTTCGCGGCGACGTTCACCTTCGTGAAGTCGAGCGCGTCATCGTAGTAGTCGGTCGCGCAGACGTCGAAGCCCGCGAACGCGGCGGCCGTCGAGACGAGTCCGGCGCCGCAGCCCAGCTCCAGCAGCGATTTGCCCGCGCCATCGAGCTGCCGCACGTACGCGGCGAGAAGACGTCCCGACGGCCAGATGTCCGCCCAATACGGGAGCCGCTCGTCGCGGACGAAATCCTCCTCCCTGATCAGGTCGTCCGAATCGGTCGGATGGAGGAGTGACACCTCCCAATCGCCGACGCAGAATGCCGACTCCGTCGTCCGGATGCGCCGCGTCAGCTCTTGCCGGAGCGCGCTCAGCTCGGCGTCGCTCACAGCGCGAGCCCCGCGGCGAGTTGAGCGCCGTCGCCTAACGGTACGGCGGAGAGCGTCGCGCCTACGGGCACCGGGCCGCGTCCGAACTGCTCGAGCGGCACGACGACGAGCGCGTCTGCGCGCGCCATCGACGTCAGCAGGCCCGATCCCTGGGGACCCGTTAGGCGAGCGTGGGCGACACCATCATCGTCTCGCCGAATGGTCGCACGATAGAAGTGCGTCAGCGGCGCGGCGATGCTGACCTCCTCGTCCATCACGACACCGAAGACATGAGGAAAGGGACGCGTCTCGCCGCGCAGCTTCCGGATAGCCGGCCGGCCGAAAAGCTCGAATGTCACCATCGCCGATACGGGATTTCCAGGCAGTCCGAGCCACGGGATGCCGCCGAGCAGCCCGAATCCCAGCGGTCCACCGGGACGGATTCGCACTCTCCAGAAGCGCATCGTCGCACCGAGCTCGCGCAGCACCTCGCGCGTGAAGTCGAACGTGCCGACCGACACGCCCCCCGAGGTGATCACCATATCGCACTTCGCATCGAGCGCGCTTTGCAGACTGGCGCGAAGCGCCACGCGGTCGTCCGGGCAGATGCCGAGGTCGATCACCTCGGCCCCGGTGATCGTCAGCGCGGCACGGAGCGTATAACTGTTGCTGCTCACGATACGTCGGCCTGCGAGCACCTCGTCGAATCGATCGACGTCCACCAGCTCGTCGCCAGTTGAAAGGACAGCGACCCGCGGCTTTCGGTGCACGGAGACGGTGCGTGCTCCCACGGAAGCCAGCACGCCAAGCTGGGGAGGCCCGATGACGGTCGATGCCGGGACCGCGACCGCGCCCTTCGCCAGGTCTTCACCGCGCGGGCGCACGTTGCGACCGGCGTCGCGTGGATCGACGATGAGAACTCGCTCATCGCCACGATCCGTATCCTCGATCCGGATGACGCTGTCGGCGCCGCACGGCACCGGTGCGCCTGTCATGATCCGCTTCGCCGTTCCTGGTGTCAGCTCCGACGTCGCCATCGCCCCTGCGGCGATCGTCTCGGTGACGGGCAGCGCGACGGGCGTGTCGTGCCTGGCGCCGCGGACGTCGGCGGCGCGCACGGCGTAGCCGTCCATCGACGCGTTGTCCCACGGCGGAAGGTCCAGCGGCGACACGACATCCTTCGCCAAAACGCGGCCTAACGCAGCGTCCAGCGATACGGTCTCGCTCTCCACGGGTCGCAGCTCCGCGAGCACCGCGGCGGCTGCTTCCCGCACCGTGAGCGATGTCCGCGGCGCCGCTTCCGCTCGCGCCACGGCTAGCGCAGCGCCGCCAGCCGCGCGGCGATCACGTCCGCAACATGCGTGACGTCGCCGGCGGGAACAGTCCAGTTGTTCGAGAGGATGCTGAAGATCAGGGTGCGGCCCCCGGCGGTGCGGACATATCCCGAGAGCGAGCGCGCGTTCGCCACCGAGCCGGTCTTCGCGTGGACGTTGTTCTCCGCCGGCGTGCCGCGCATCCGCGTCTTGATGGTGCCGTCCACGCCCGCGATCGGCAGCGACTCGTAGAAGAGCTGGAAGTTCGGCGAGTGCCGCATCGCGTCGAGGATATGGACGATCGCTTCCGGTGCCAGGTAGTCGTAGCGCGAGAGTCCGCTGCCGTCGCGAATCACGAATGTCGATGGTGGCACACCCCACGTTGCGAGCTGCCGCTCGACGACCTTGCGGCCGCTGTCCGCCGTGCCGGCTCCGCCGCGCTCGAGGCCGATCGTTCGCAGCAGCGCTTCGGCGATCTGATTCTGCGACGGCTTGAGCAGGGCCGGCAGGATCTCGCGCATCGGCTTGGAGGCGGCGGTCAGAATCGTGTCGCCGCCCGCTCCGACGCTGTCGCTCTTCACCACGTTTGCCGAGTCGATCATGATGCCACGGTCGCGCAATGCCTCGGCGAGCGCCACGAGGAAGGCCTGATCGGGATCGCGATGAGTGACCTCTAACGTCACGCTGTCGCCAGCGACGACGCTGCCGGTGACGCTGACGTCGCCACGTAGGGTGTCTTTGCGCAGGCTCAGCTCGCGCCGGCGGAAGCGCGTCGGCGCCATCGGGCAGGGCGTGCTCGCCGTGGCGGAGTCGCCGGCCTGGCAGGCCGGCGCCGCGATGGTCGTGATGTCGGAGCGCAGGGCGGGGAAGCTCCTCGCGGGTTTGACCTCGACGCGAACGGGATCGCCCGCCTGCGTGCCGCCGTGCACGCGCACCTCGCTGAAGCCTTCGTTGAAGAGCAGCTCGTCGACGCCGGCGGAATACGAGGACTCGAGATCCTCCCACGACCAGCCGTAGCCGAGCACGGGTCCAGGGAACGCATTGCCAGCCGCGACCAGCTTGCCCGTGATCCGTCGGATGCCGTGCGCGACGAGCGAATCCGCCATCGCGTGTAGCGGGATCATCGCGTCGCCCCACATGTGATCGCTGATCGACGGGTCGCCGCGGCCGACGACCGCGAGATCGCCCGCAAGCGTGCTGTCTCGAATCAGCCCACGCGCGACGAACGTCGTGCGATACGTGAAGTCCGGCCCGAGCTGCTCCAGCGCGACGGAGCTCGTGACGATCTTCATGTTCGACGCGGGAAGGAAGAGCTTGCCCGCGTTGCGCGAGTACAGCGTGTCGCCACGCTCGGGGTCGACGACGAGGATGCCCCAGAAGGCGTTGTGAAACTCGGGCGCGTCGGCCATTGAATCGATCGACGCGCGGAGCGCGGCGCGCTCTCCGCCACCGCCGCCGCGATGGAACCCTCCGCCGGTCGCGCACGCCGCGGTTTCGAGAATGCTCAACGAGAGGACGAGTGCAGCAACACGACGGATCATCGATGCTCCGCGGAAAAAACAAGAGTGCGTTGAGTGCCGGCACCGACCCGCGCACGCGCGGCGGCGAGATCGGCCGGGGTGTTGAGGTTCATGAAGAGGAGCTCGGGCGGCCCGAACCGCGCTACGTCCTCATACGGCACGAGCACCGCCGAGGTGAGCGTGGAGACGAGATGCGAAAGGCGGAGATCACCACGTTCGAGCTGCCGCTCGACGGCGCCGAGCGTCGCGCGTGGATAGTACGCGCAGAGGGGCTCCGGCCCAGATGGACCGACGGGAATCGCCGCTGCTCCGGCACGCTCGCCCAGTGCACGCAGTTCTGCAAGGAGCGCCGCCGACACGAAAGGCATGTCCCACGCGACGACCAGCGCCGCCGTGCGACAATGCGTGAGCGCGCTGTGGAGGCCGACGAGGCTCCCTCTCTCCGGCCGGTCGTCGCCATGCGCAGCGACATTGCCCAGCGCCCGCCGTATCGCCGCGTCATTGGTGATTATGAAACACTCATCGGAAACGCCGGTCAACGCTTCGAGCACCCCGTCGACGACGCGGCGCCCGTCGATCACCGACAACCCTTTCGGGGCGCCTCCAAACCGCGCATTGGCTCCGCCCGCGAGCACGGCGCCGCTACAGTGTCGCTCGACCATGTTCTAAGCTGTCGATCGGCCCTCGCGCGCGCTACCGCCGCTCACTCCTCGTAGCTGGCGCTGAGCGTCGCGTCTTCGGCGACGGTCACCCGCACGACACGCGCCGATGCGCCGCCCGCTCGCATTGCGCTCCCGACACGCTCGTGGATGAACCGCGCCAGATTCTCACCCGTGGGGACCAGCTTTCCTTCACCGAACTCGACGACGTCGACGTTGATGTTGCGGTGATCGAACCGCTGCTTGACCTCGACATCGAGGATTCGATCGAGCACGCCGAGGTCGACGATCATCCCGGTCGTGTCGTCGATCTCTCCCCGCACGGTGACATCGCAGACGTAGCTGTGACCATGATAGCTCGGCCGCGCGCAGAGCCCGAACACCCGTTCGTTCTCCGCGTCGGACCACGTCGCGATTCGATATCGATGCGCCGCCGCGAAGGTCACGCGGCGTGTGAGGAAGGAGGCCATACTCAGCTATAAGCTATCAGTCCATAGTTATCAGGAAGCAAGGAACGAAGCGTTCATTGCCTTGTCATCCTGAGCGCAGCGAAGGATCTACAGCGCTTCGCGCCGTAGATCCTTTTCTGTATGGAGTCGTGCGCGCTGCTCGCGCGCGCTCCTGCTCCTCTCACGGAGAGGAGATCCTTCGTCGCTTCGCTCCTCGGGATGACAGGTATCCTATCAACGCTTCGTTCCGAACTCCCTGATAACTATGGACTGATAGCTGATAACTAGCCCGGATGACAGGTATCCAATCAACGCTTCGTTCCGAATCCCCTGATAACTATGGACTGATAACTATGGACTGCCCCTAATGGTCTTCCCCGAACTCCCCGCGCTCATCCTGGCCCGGATACCCCTCGGGCGTGGGCGCTTCGGGCGGGATCCACGCCGTGCCTTCCTCGATGGCGTGGCCGACGTCCGTCGTCCCGTAGAGCTCCGCATCCAGGTCTTCGGTCGTCGTCTCGGCCTCTGGGCTGATGCCGACCGGCCGATCGCCGAGCAGACGTCCCTCGGTCCTCTCCTCGTCGACGAGAGTGTCGTCCGCGGCTTCGGGGCTCAGCGCGCGACGCACCGGATCGACGAAGATGTTGTTCTCGTATTCTTGGATGCCCAGCACGTCGGTCACGATGTGCTCCGCGATCCGCCGCTCCTCATCGGTGCCGACCCGGCCCTCGAGAATCACCCGCCCGTCTTCGACGTTGATCGTGAGGTCGTCGATGTCGATCGCGCTGTCGTCGGCGAGACGCTCGCGCACGAGCCCTCGCAGCTCGTCGTCGCTCAGATCATCGATGTCGTTGAGATCCTCGAAATCGCGGGCCATGGTGTCCTCGGGGCGCCCTAGCGGGAGAAGAGATACGAGAGGCCGATCGACAGCGCCGGATTGTTGCGCCACACCGATTGATCCTTCCCGGTGAGAATCGGTGTCACGCCGCTGGTGGTCGGACGGAAGTACACGTCGGGATATCGGATGGAGCTCAAACGGTTCGTGAGGTCCGCGCGAAGCTGATAGCGGCTGCCAGTCGGCACATAGCGCAGCGCGGCGCCCCACGTGAGTGCAAAGCGGGTGCCGTACTTGAAGCCGCCGACGTCGGAGCCGCCCTTCAGGTCCGACAGGAATCCGACACCCGCCTTGATCTCCGGCACCATCTGATGCCAGCTCCGTGCGCCCGTCAGACTCATTCCCAGCCCGAAGTCGGCACTGTAGAGTGGCCAGCTCTGCTCCCCGAGATTCCGCGTCGCCGCCGGCTTGGACGGATCCAGCACCGTTCGACTCGACATGATGCGAACCAGCTCGCCCGTCAGATGCGCCGGTCCGCCCGCGCGCCACTCGTAATGCACCCCCGCGAGCGCGGCGCTCTTCGGAGCGACCCCCGCCGGGTCGCTACGCCCGAAATAGTATCCCGCGATCGCCGTGATCTCCTGCGAGTACGTCAGATCCAGATATGGGCTGCGCGTCGGCGGATAGCCCACCTGTGCGCCCGCCGTGGAAGCGATGATCGAGAGCAGCGCAATCAACGCTGATGTGCGAACACTCACGTGCGAGCTCCTTGCGTTCGTAGGTCTGTTCCGGTCATCTCGCTGGGTTGCTCGATGCCGAGCATGGTCAGGATCGTCGGCCCAACGTCGCAGAGCGCGCCACCACTCCGCAGCGGGCGGTCGCCGTCCGGATCGACGACGATGAAGGGCACCGGATTGGTGGTATGCGCCGTGTGTGGGCCGCCGGTCTCCGGATCAATCATCATCTCGCAGTTGCCATGATCGGCGGTGATCAGGAGTCGGGTTCCCGCCTTCTCGGCCGATTTGATCACGCGTGCGAGGCACCGATCGACCGTCTCCACCGCCCTGAGCGTCGCGGGGATGGAGCCGGTGTGTCCGACCATGTCGCCGTTCGCATAATTGCAGAGCGTGAAGTCATGCTCGTTCTTCTCGATCGACTCGCAGAGCACGTCGGTGATGCCGAAGGCGCTCATCTCCGGGCAGAGATCGTACGTCGCGACCTTCTGACTCGGGACGAGCAGCCGATCCTCACCCGGAAAGGGCGTCTCGATTCCGCCGTTGAAGAAGTATGTCACGTGCGCGTACTTCTCTGTCTCCGCGGTCTTGAACATCGCCATGCCCGCATTGGACACCACTTCGGCCACGATGTTCTTCATCGACTGCGGCGGAAATCCCACCGGCACGTCGAAGCTCCGATCGTACGACGTCATCGTCGCGAGCTCCAGCTTCGGCCGCTCCGAGACGTCGAAGCCGTCGAAGCTCGGATCCGTGAGCGCCCGGACGATCTGGCGCATGCGGTCCGCGCGATAGTTGAAGCAGACCACGACGTCGCCGTCGTGCATCGGCGCCACCGGCTTTCCATCCTTCACGATCACCGTCGGCACGATGAACTCGTCCGTCACGTCGCGCTCGTACGACTCGCGAATGACCTCCAGGGGATCCGTCCCGCTGGGCCCGACCCCGTCGACCGCGACGCGATACCATTTCTCGATGCGATCCCAGCGCTTGTCGCGATCCATGCCGAAGTAGCGACCGCCCACGTTCGCGACCACCGCCTTTCCTTCGGCGCGCTCGAGGAGCTCGCGCATGTAGCCGAGTCCGGAGCGCGGCATCGTGTCGCGGCCATCCAGCATGGCGTGGATGGCGACGCGTGAAACGCGTTCCCTGGCGCAGAGATCGAGGAGCGCGAAGAGATGCTTGTCGAACGCGTGGACGCCGCCCTTGCCGATCAGCCCAACGAGATGCACCGTCCCGCGCGACTGCTTCGCCTTCTGACATGCGTCAACGAACGCGCGATTCCGAAAGAAGCTGCCATCGGCGATGGCGCGATCGATCCGTACAAGATCCTGCATCACGACGCGGCCGGCGCCGAGATTCAGGTGCCCGACCTCGCTGTTGCCGATTTGATGCTCCGGCAGTCCAACCGCCAGACCCGAAGCCGAGAGCAGCGTTTGCGGATACCGCGCGGTGAGCGCGTCCCACGTAGGCGTCTGCGCCAAGGCGATTGCATTTCCCTCACGTTCCGCGCGGTAGCCCCAGCCGTCGAGTACGATCAACGCGACGGATCGCCTCCTCTCCTTGGCCATCGATTCTCTTCGTCCGTGGATTGCCGTACGCGAAGGACCCCGGTAGTCGGGACCGGTGTAGTGTGGGCGGGAAATCTAGCGGGGTGCCGTTCCGGGAGCGGTGCGCCGCCGACTGGGATCCGATAGCGTCAACGATGGAACAGCAGACTTCCGAGCCATTCACACCGCCTCCGCCGTCGCAGCTGCCTGAGCGGCGACGACCGCACTGGCGCGAGTTCCGCCGAGCCTATCCGGGCATTCTCGCGACGATGAGCTTCGCGCTCTGCGTCCTGATCGCGCTCGACGTGTGGATCGTTCGCAAGCGCGCCCGCTACGTCGAGGAGGATGCACGACTCCGCGAGAGCATGTCCGGGCTGCAGCGCCAGCAGGCCGACGCCATCCTCTCCAACGAGCAGAACAAAGTCCGGATGATGATCGAGCTCGTTAGGCGGCAGGCGCAGATCGACAAGCAGCTGCACCTCGCGATCCCCGTGGACAGCGGTGTGATGTACCTGGAGCAGGACGGCGCGCTCCTCCGTGAGATGCCGGTTCAGGTCGGGCCCGAGCGGCGCGTCGGCACGCCGCCGGACACGGTGTACATGGCCGCGCCGCGCGGAACCCGCACCGTCGAACGCATCCTCGGCGCCGACGACGCCTGGGAAGTGCCGGCGTGGGTGTACACCGACCGTGGCCTCGCCGTACCGCCGGAGCGCGCGCTCAAGGGCGCGCTGGGGCCGGCTGCCGTCGTCCTCGTCGGCGGAACGGTGATCTACTCGATGCCCTCCGTCGGCCCGCTCAACGATTCGGCGTACGTTCTCCCCGGCAGCGTCCGCACGAGGGCGGCGGATCTGCAGGCGATCGCGGCGAATCTGAAAGCCGGTATGACCGTGTACTTCTATTGATGCCTAACGAAGAGCAGCTGCGATGGGTCTGATTCGGTTCGTGCGGAGTGGCGGGAGGATCGCCTGGATCCTCATCGCGACGGTCATCGTGATGATCGTCGGGAGCTCGATGCTGTTCGCGAACACCCTGGACGTTCGCTATCGGCGCGACATCAGTCGCATCGTGTACAACCACAACACCGGCCTGCTCGACCAGATTCGCCGCGAGATCGGCGAGTCCAGCGACAGCCTGAACAAAATGCTCGCCAGCAGCCCGGAAGCGCCGACGAAAGACAAGCCGTACGTGGTCGTCTCCATCGCCGACCATCGGCTCTGGTACAAGCTCGCCGACTCCACGCTCTTCACGACCCAGGTGGCCACCGGGAGCGGCAAGATCCTCGAGAAGTCGGGCGGCGGCAGCCACTGGCGCTTCGAGACGCCGCGTGGCCGTCTCGTCGTTCAGTCCAAGGAGCAGGACCCCGAGTGGGTTCCTCCGGACTGGCACTTCGTCGAGCAGGCGCAGAAGCGCGGGCTCGGCCTCGTCCACCTGAATCGGGGGCAGAACATCCCGCTGGCAGACGGCTCCCAAGTGACGGTAGACGGAAGCGACGTGGTCAAGCGTTTCCCGGACGGCCGCCTCCAGCCGTTGGAAGCCGCAGAGGGCAAGGAGATCATGGCGAATGGGAACATCATCATTCCGCCCTACGGAACGCGTCAGCGGAAGTACAAAGGTGTGCTGGGCACCTTTCGCCTGAATCTCGGCGACGGCTACGCTCTCCACGGCACCGATGATCCGACGTCGATTGGCCGCTCGGTCAGTCACGGCTGCGTTCGGCTTCGCAACGAGGACATCGAGACGCTGTTCAACATCGTTCCCGTCGGGACGCCGGTCTATATCTACTGAGTTGTGCGCCGGCTGCTGTCCAATCGGTCAGGATAGCAACGATTCTCCACTTCCGCGCGTCTAATCCTCAGGAGCCTGGTTCGTTAAGTTGTGGCCCGGCAGCGCACTGCGCGTACGCGCGGCGCATGCCACCAGAGAATCGTGTTCCAGGTCGCTGAGTTTTACTAACTCATCGCCGTAGCATGGTTTACGTCCGGCGGTTATCTCTCCCAACCGACGGTCGTCAAGCCCATATAGGAGGTTCGCTTGATGATGTCGGTTCCCGGCCGAAGCGGCACTCGTCGTGTCGCTCTCACTCTGCTCGCTGTGGTTGGCTTCGCTGGCGTCTTCGCGCCGCGAGCGGCGCTCGGCGCGCCGGCGAGCAGCGCCGTAGGGACTTCCGACTCCTCGCTCACTGCCTCCAACGCGCGAAATGCCCGTCTCCGCCCCGCGGACGACTCTCTCCGTGGCCGAAGCGGAAAGCTGCTGATGCGGCTCGTGACCCGCGCCCGAGCCACCCTCGCGCTCCCATTCTTCGCGCGCTTCTTCGGTGACTCGGCAGTCGAGCGGCCCGGGCTTTATTCCCTTCCGGACAGCATCCTCGCGCACCCGTTCACTTTCATCGCCCTCCGACCCTTCACCGACAAGCAGCAGGGCCGCGTCGGTCCTTACCGGATCGGATTCTGGCCGAGCGAGCGAGGTCGCCTCACCACCGACGCGTACGAGAACCCCGATGGCTTCATCGAGGTGACTCCAGACAACATGAACATGCAGGTGTCCGAGCATTTCCGGCTCGCCGACTTCCTCACCCACGATCAGCACGACGTCTGGCCGAAGTACCTCGTTCTCAACGAAGACCTCGTCGACAAGCTCGAGCTGGTGATCGACCGCCTCCAGCAGAACGGGATCCGCGTCCAGCACATGACGGTCATGAGCGGTTTCCGCACGCCCTGGTACAACCGCCACGGCGGCCGCGTCGGCGGACGCGCTGAGCTGAGCCGGCATATGTATGGCGACGCCGCGGACGTATTCGTCGACAACGGCAGAGGGCGGATGGCCGATCTCAATCACGATGGCCGAGTGGACTCCCGGGATGCAAAGGTGATCCTCAAGGCGGTCGAGCAGGTGGAGCGGGAGCACCCGGAGCTGTCCGGAGGCGTCGGGGTCTATCGCGCGACGCGCGCGCATGGCCCGTTCGCCCACATCGACGTGCGCGGCTGGCGCGCGCGTTGGGGGAGATCCTGATGCCGGCCGAGTCGAGGCCGGCACCGGCGTCCCCAAACCAGAATACTCGTCGTAAGGCAACGCGCTTCGCTGTCTGGGCGTCCCGCAGCATCTTTGGCGCGGCCGCACTCGGCGCGATGCAGTTCGTTCACGCACCAGAAGTCGCGCGTGCGCCTTTCGCGCAATTCGTGGGGCGCAGCGTCTGGGCCTCCGGTGACGCATTCGGCACGAGCCGCGAGCTGAAGCTTCGCTTCACGCTTCCGGGGCAGACTGTCGAGTTTCCTCTCACCGTCGTAGACGATCCGAGGGGTCTGCGATACCAGTGGGTGTCCGTGTCCGACACAGTTCCGGTGACCCCGCCCATGCCGCTTTCTGGGGCAACGGTCGCGGCGCCGCCCCGCGCGGGCTTCTACCAGCTCCTCCTGCTTCGCCAAGCTCCGCAGGATTCGGGTGTCGTCACCACCGAGCGCGTGTCCGAGCCAACGCTCGCGGTCATGGTTCCCTTTGCAGAGAAGACCGCGGGCATCCTGAACGGCTACCGGATCGGTACCTACCTGGCCGAGCGTTTCGGCGGCCACGAAGAACCACAAGGATTCCTCGAGGTGCAACCGCAGGACCTGGAGCTGAATATCAGCCGCCATTTCCGCCTTGGTGACTTCATCACGCACGATGCCCAGGCGGATGTCTGGCCGAAGTACGTCGCGCTGAATCCGCGTCTCCTCGACAAGCTCGAGCTGGTCGTCGCTGAAGTGGCGAGAATTCGCGGTATCTCGCCGGATTCGATCTCTGCGCTCGACGTTCACTCCGGCTTCCGCACGCCGGCTCACAACGCGCAGGTGCAGCGCTCGGCTCGCGACAGCCGCCACCAGTACGGCGACGCCGCGGACATCGTGATCGATGCCGACGGCGACGGGCGGCTCACGCGCTCGGACAGCAAGATCATCGCGGGCGCCGTCGACTCGGTGGAGGAGAGCCACCCGGATCTCGTCGGTGGGCTTGGTGTCTACACCAGCAACCGCTACCGTACGCCGTACGTCCACATCGACACCCGCGGACATCGATCCCGCTGGCGCGGCTGATAGTCGGCGAACCGTGGACCGTGAACGGTTCACCGTCCACCGCCCACGGTCCACCGTGAACCGTTCACAGTCGTCGCGCCTGCCGTGCGGCGACTTTCGATTTTTCGGCACGAAGCTCGCACCCGGCGACTTCGCGGCTGCACTCACTTCTAGTCGAACCGCGTCATGAACGAGCACCTTCGCGAACGGATCATGCGGAAGCTGGACACGCTCTCCGACGAGCGTGGTTATCAGATCCTGGACTACGTCGAGTTTCTCGAGTCGCGCTACGCGGAGCGACAGCAGTCAGGAGCAACCTCATTCACGCGCTTCACGGAGGCGGTCGAGGACCGGCTGCGCGCCGGCAAGGTGTCAGCGACGACGATTGCCGAAGCGATGGGCCTCATGAACCGCGCGGCGAACGTACTGAACGGCGCCCTCGCGGCGGGACGGTCGGTGGCGAACGACATCGTCACCGCAACGACGACCCGGACCGGCAGCTCGCCTCAGGCACCAGGCACGTCGGCGTCATCCGGCACACCGGCGACTGGCATACCGACGGCACCGTCGAACGGCGCATCCACGAGCACGACGACCGCGAGCGCGGAGGCATCGTCGGCCGCGCACGACACGAAGAATCCCGGCAGCGGGGAGGAGAAGCTCTGATGGCTACGGCAGCACAGCGCCGCTCGATGGCGGATGAAGGGACGCGCTCGACTCGAGGCAGGGCGCGCAAGGGCGCGCCTCGGAACGGCGCGAAGCGGACCGTGATGCACTACATCCGACAGCTTCCGCACTTCGTGCGCTTGTTGGTCGGTCTCATCACGGACCCACGCGTCGCGATGGTGGACAAGCTCCTGGTCTTCGGTGCCGTCGCATACATCGTCACTCCGATCGATCTGATTCCGGATTTCATTCCGTTCATCGGTGAAGTCGACGATGTGTATCTGCTGGTGATCGCGCTGCAGCGCCTGATCTCGAACGCGGGACGGCTCGTGCTCCTGGATCACTGGGGTGGCGAGAGCGAGGATCTCGCCGACCTGAACCTGCGCGGCGCTCTGGCCGCCGCCGCGTTCTTCCTGCCCCGCAAGATCCGTCGGCGATTGCGCGTCATAGGGCGATAAAGACAGTCAATAGTTATCAGTCCATAACTGCAGTCCATAGCTATCAGTCCATAGTTATCAGGGAGCGCGGAACGAAGCGTTTAGCTGAGTGCAATCCCATCAACGCTTCGTTCCGAAGTCCCTGATAACTATGGACTATGGACTGACAGCTTCCGTTAGCTAGATTTCGCTATGGCGACCACAACTCGACCTCCGACACAGCCCGCGCCTCGCGATCAGAGAGGAAGCGGGCTTTCGCGCGTAAAGGGGGCTGCTGACGAGCCGGCATCGTCCCGCGTGCGCACCGACGTCGCGCTCACCTTCGACGACGTCCTTCTCGTTCCTGCTCACTCCGTCGCGCATCCACGCGACGTCGATACATCTTCGCGCTTCACCCGCGGCATTGAGCTGCGGATACCGCTCGTCTCAGCCGCCATGGATACCGTGACGGAGTCGGACATGGCGATCGCGATGGCGCGCGCCGGCGGCATTGGCGTGTTGCACAAGAACATGTCCATCGACCGGCAGGCAGCCGAGGTGGATCGCGTGAAGCGATCGGAATCGGGAATGATCCTGAATCCGATCACGCTTCGTCCCGGCGACACCGTCCGCGAAGCGAACGCGCTCATGAATCGCTTCCGCATCTCCGGCGTGCCGATCGTCGACGAGGATGGAAAACTCGTCGGCATCATCACCAATCGTGATCTGCAGTTCGAGCGCAACCTCGATCGGCAGCTCCGCGAGGCGATGACGCGCGACCGGCTCGTCACCGCGCCCGTGGGAACGACGCTCGACGAAGCCGAGCAGATTCTCGCCCGCCATCGGATCGAGAAGCTTCCCGTGGTCGACGAGACGGGAACGCTGCGCGGCCTCATCACGGTGAAGGACATCCACAAGCGCAGACAGTACCCCGACGCGAACAAGGATCAGTACGGCCGGCTGCGTGTCGCGGCCGCGATCGGGAGCACGGGGGACTTCGTGGTGCGCGCCAAGGCGCTCATCGACGCCGGCGTTGATGCGATCGTCATCGATACGGCGCACGGCCACAGCGAGGCCGTGCTCGACGCGACGTCCGATATCCGGGAGCGGTTCCCTGAGGTTCAGCTCATCGCCGGGAACATCGCGACGCGTGAGGGCGCCCGCGCGCTCGTCGAACGCGGTGTCGACGCCGTGAAGGTCGGCGTTGGGCCAGGATCGATCTGCACGACGCGCGTGGTAACCGGCGTTGGGGTTCCGCAGCTCACGGCGATTCTGGATGCGGTCGAAGGCGCGGGCGACGTGCCTGTCATCGCCGATGGCGGAATCAAGTACTCGGGCGACGCCGTGAAGGCGCTCGCCGCCGGCGCGCAGAGCGTGATGATGGGATCGATGCTCGCCGGCACCGAAGAGAGCCCCGGCGAGGCATTCCTGCTCGAGGGGCGTCGCTTCAAGATGGTCCGCGGTATGGGCAGCCTGTCGGCGATGCAGGACGGGAGCGCCGATCGATACTTCCAGGAGGGCGAGCTCTCGCCGCGCAAGCTCGTTCCGGAAGGGATCGAGGGCAGGGTGCCGTACAAGGGACCGGTGAGCGACGTGCTCTTCCAGATGGTTGGCGGTCTCCGAAGCGGCATGGGCTACGTGGGCTGCGCGTCCATCGGCGCGCTCCGCGCCGAGACGGAGTTCGTGCGCATAACGACGGCCGGTCTCCGCGAGTCGCACCCCCACGACGTCACGATCACGCGCGAGGCGCCTAACTACAGTTTGTGATTGTGGGTGGTGATTGGTGGCTGGTGACTGGTGGGATATGGTAGGGCCGGCGCTAAACGCCGGCCTTCCGATTCACCAACCACCAACCACCAGCCACCAATCACCAGCTTGACAACGTGGCCGGCGCGCGGCGAAGTTCACGCGTTGCGCCGCAGTGTATACAAGCCGGCGCCGCATCAGGATCGTTTTCGCGATTCCCACCTCACTGCGGTTCGGTTTTCGCCGCGACGACTTCGCACGTCCCTGGAGACAACACCATGGGTTTGTGGTCGACGAAGAGCATCTCCCTTCTGCAGCAGGAAGCGGCCGCCGAGGGACAGCACACGTTGAAGCGCGCACTTGGCGCGCTCAATCTCACGACGCTTGGCATCGGCGCGATCATCGGCGCCGGTATCTTCGTCCTGACGGGGACTGCTGCCGCGCAGCACGCCGGTCCCGCGGTGGTGTACTCCTTCATTCTGGCGGGATTCGGTTGTCTCTTCGCGGGGCTCTGCTACGCGGAGTTCGCGGCGATGATCCCGATCGCGGGAAGCGCGTACACCTACGGCTACGCGACACTCGGTGAGCTGGTCGCGTGGATCATCGGGTGGGATCTGATCCTCGAGTATCTGTTCGGAGCGGCGACAGTGGCGGTGGGATGGTCCGGCTACTTCGCCGCTTTCATTTCGGAGCTCGGACAGAAGTTCGGCTTTGCCGGACTGCCGCTCGCATACGCGCAGGCGCCGTTCGATGTCGTTGGGACGCACAACCTGGTGCGATCCACGCTCTGCATCGATCCCGCCACCAACCAGGCGATCTCGCTTGCCGCCGGCCAGGTCTGCGACACCAGCCGCTACATCCTCACGCACGGCGTGATCAACATTCCGGCGATGATTCTCATCGGCCTCATGTCGACGCTGCTCGTCATCGGCATCCGGGAATCGGCGCGCTTCAACAACTGGATCGTCTTCATCAAGCTCGCGATCGTCTTCCTCGTCATCGGCTTCGGTTTCATGTTCGTGAACAGCGCGAACTGGCATCCGTTCGTGCCGCCGAATACGACGGGCGAGTTTGGCCAATACGGCTGGACGGGGATCGTGCGTGCCGCCGGTGTGGTGTTCTTCGCGTACATCGGTTTCGACGCGGTTTCCACAGCGGCTCAGGAAGCCAAGAATCCGCAGAGAGACATGCCGATCGGCATCCTCTCCTCGCTGGGAATCTGCACCGTACTCTACATCCTGATGGCGCTCGTGATGACCGGTCTCGCGCCCTACAAGGAGCTCGACGTTCCGCACCCGGTGTTCGTCGCGATCGACAAGGCAGGGCCGGCGCTCCACTGGCTCACGTACTTCATCAATATCGGCGCGATCGCGGGATTGGCGTCCGTGGTGCTCGTGATGTTGATGGGCCAGCCGCGCATCTTCTTCTCGATGTCGCGTGACGGACTACTCCCGGCTGTCTTCGGGAAAGTGCATCCGCGCTTCCAGACACCGTACGTCACGACGATCGTCACCGGCGTCGTTGCCGCCGTGGTCGCGGGCTTCTTCCCAATCGGACTGCTCGGTGAGCTCGTGTCGATCGGGACCCTGCTCGCCTTCGTCATCGTGTGCTTCGGCGTGATGGTGCTGCGCTACAAGCGTCCGAACATTCCGCGTCCTTTCCGCACCCCGCTCGTTCCCGTCGTGCCAATCCTCGGCATCCTGATCTGCGGCTACATGATGTACGGCCTGCCGCGGGACACGTGGACGCGTCTCGTCGTCTGGATGGCGATCGGTCTGCTGATCTATTTCGCGTACGGCAAGAAGCACTCGCGTATTCGCGAGCAGCAGGACCCGATGACGGCGGCCGCGGCCGACTGAGGCTGCTCCGATTATCTTCAGGCGGCGCCCGGCAATCACCGGGCGCCGCTTTGCGTCTCGGACCTCGATCTCGTGCAACGCACCGACTATCTGCGCATCTCCCCCGAGCGTAAGGCGGGTATTCAACGGCTCGCCGCGGAGCTCGTCGCCGGCCGCCGCGTCGCGCTGTCGACGCACATGAACGCCGACGGCGACGGCTGTGGCTCGGAGAGCGCGCTGGCGCGACTCCTGGCGCAGCGCGGAATGCCATCGCGGATCGTGAACCCGACGCCCTGGCCGGGACTCTTCGATTTTCTTCTCGGCGACGCCGCCGTCGACGACACGGCGCGCGGATCGGCCGCGCTCGCGGGGATCGACCTCCTGCTCGTTGTCGACATCAGCGACGTCAAGCGACTCGGCAATCTCACGGAGTCGGTGCGCCGCCTAACGATTCCCAAGATCGTCATCGACCACCACATCGCGTCCGATGATCCGGCGGGGGACATCGTCCTCACGGACACGACGGCGTGCGCCACCGGAGAGCTCGTCTACGATCTCGCGTGCGAGCTCGAGCTCGAGATTACGCCGGAGATCGCGCGCTCGTTGTACGCGGCGATCCTCACCGATACCGGCGGCTTCCGCTACAGCAACACCACGCCGCGAAGCCACGCCATCGCCGCCGATCTGCTCTCGCATGGCGTCGACCCGGAGGAGATGTACCAGCGGGTCTACGCTTCCGCGCCCGCAGGTCGTGTACGGCTGCTGGCCGAGGTGCTGTCGAGCCTCGGCGTGGACGAGCGGTGTGGCGTCGCGTGGCTGACGATGGGCGCCGGCTCGCTCGAGCGACACGGCGTTCGCTCCGAGGATCTCGATGGAATCGTCGAGCACGCGCGCTCGATCTCCGGAACGCGCCTGGCGCTCTTCTTCCGCGACCTCGGGTATGGCAAGGTGAAGATCTCCTTCCGCAGCACCGGCGACGTCGACGTGAATCGCTTCGCGCGCGGCTTCGGCGGCGGCGGCCACGTGAAGGCGTCGGGCGCGCTGGTCGCGGGTACGCTCGACGAAGTCCGGGATCGCGTGGTGAGCGAAGCGAAGCGCTTCCTCGGCTGCAGTGGGGCCGCCGGGTAGATTGCGAGCAATGGCGACATTCCAGGAACGCATCGAAGCGACGCTGGCGCGGATCACGGATCCGCGCAGCGGCATGAACATTCTCGACGCGGACAAGATTCGCGACGTGGCGACGTCCACCGCGGGCCGCGTGCGGTTGACGCTCCTGCTCAGCGCGGGCGACGATCCCGCGCTCGCGCGCGATGTGCGCCAGGCGCTCGAGCGCGTGGAGGGCGTCACGGAGGTTCGCGTCGACGTGCGCGAGGCGGATTCCCCCGCCGCGACGCCGCAGCGACCCGCAGCATCATCGAAGCGCGCGCTGCCTGTCATGGAGACGAGGGCCGCCGCACCACGGCCATCGGCTCCGACACCGGTTCCGCTGCCGAACCTCGGCACCATCATCGCCGTGTCGAGTGGCAAGGGCGGCGTCGGAAAGACAACCGTGGCGACGAATCTCGCGGTCGCGCTCGCGCAGCAGGGTGCGCGGGTGGGGCTGATGGACGCGGACATCTACGGACCGAATGTGCCGCGGATGATGGGTGTGGATGAGCCGCCGCCGGTGATCAACGAGAAGATCATGCCGCTCATCGCGCACGGCGTGAAAGTGATCAGCCTCGGATTTCTCATCGAGAAGGAGCAGCCGGCGATCTGGCGCGGCCCGATCATCATGAAGATCATCGGCCAGTTCCTGCGCGACGTCGCCTGGGGAGACCTCGACTTCTTCATCGTCGACATGCCGCCCGGGACTGGCGACGCGCAGCTGTCGCTCGTGCAGTCGACGAACGTCAGCGGCGCGATCATCGTCACGACGCCGCAGGAAGTCTCCGTTGGCGATGCGTTGCGCGGCGCGAAGATGTTTCAGCGCGTGAACGTCCCCGTGCTCGGGATCGTCGAGAACATGAGCTGGTTCGAGTGTCCGCATTGCGGCAAGCCGTCGGCGCTCTTCGGCTCTGGGGGCGGCGAGCGGCTGGCCGCGACACTCGAGCTGCCGTTGCTCGGACAGATCCCGCTGTATCCACGAGTGCTCGAAGCGGGAGATCAAGGCCAACCGATCGTCGTCGCCGAACCGGCGTCGTCGGCGGCCAAGGCGCTGACGCGAATCGCCGACCGTGTCCGCGAGGCCGCCCAGGTCGCGACCCACTGAATCGCGCTGGCGACTGGGCCGGGTCGTCCGTTCGACGACCGTAGCCGAGCCAGCCAGCGTTCCCGTCGACCCGCGCGATGGTCTCGCGCCGGTCGGCGTGGCCGACGGCCGCACGGCGGCCCATCTTGTCTCCGATTCGTTAGGCAAGACGGTCGCGCGAGTCGCGCTCCCCGCGGTTGCGTCGTCGCTCCTGATGACGCTGTTCGCGTCCGTCGATGCGTTCTGGGTCGGCACGCGCATCGGTTCCGACGGCCTCGCTGCCGTCTCGACGTCGCTCTTCTGGATCTGGATGATGGTCGCGCTCGCGGAGATGATCGGCGTGGGGCTAACCGCGGTCGCGGCGCGACGTCATGGAGAGGGACGGCCAACGGCCGCCGCGGGTGTTGCTGGGGACGCATTGCTCTTCACGCTCCTGATGGGCATCGCAATCACCGTCGTAGGACTGCTGGCGCTGAAGGGCCTCTTCCAGGTGATGCAGACTCCCCTGGCGGTAACGTCGTTAGGCAGCCGGTATCTCGGCACGTACCTCTTGGGCATTCCGCTGATCTACGGCTTCTTCGCCATCGACGCGACCTTCCGCGCCGCAGGCGACACGCGCACGCCGTTCATGCTGCTTGTAGTCTCGGTCGCGATTACACTCGTCCTCGATCCCGCGCTCATGCTGGGCTGGGGTCCCCTCCCGCGTCTTGGCATAGCCGGAGCGGCGATTGCGACAGTGCTGACGCGCGGTGCCGCGTTCGCGATGGGGCTTTTGCTCGCAATGCGACGAAAGCTCCTTCGGCTCAGGCGTCCAGAGTGGCACTCCATTGCCGCCGTGTGCCGCGTCGGCTTGCCGACGGCGGTGACCGGGGTCGTGTTCAGCATCATCTATATCGTTGTCACGCGGACGGCGACGCGCTTTGGCACGCCGGCGCTCGCCGCGCTCGGCATCGGGCATCGCGTGGAGAGCTGGCTCTTCATGATCGGCGTTGGCTTCGGGGCGGCGACCGCGGCGATCGTCGGGCAGAATCTCGGAGCGGGTGAGGTGAAGCGCGCCGAGCGCGCGGGATGGCTCTCGGTTGCGCTCTGCTCGGGTCTGGGGCTCGTCGCCTGTGTCGCAGATCTCCTGTTTGCACCCGAGCTGGCTCGCCTCTTCACCAACGATCCCGCGGTGGTTGCCGAAGCCGCGCGATATCTGCGAATCGCCGCGATCTCGCAGCTCTTGATCTGCTCTGAGATCGTCCTCGAGGGAGCGCTCGGCGGAGCTGGTGAGACGCTACCGCCAATGATCGCATCGTCGTCGTTCACCGCCGCACGCATCCCGCTGGTTCCGCTCGCGGCTGCACGGTGGGGAAGCGCCGGCATCTGGTGGACGATCTCGCTCACCGCGATCGGGCGCGCCATGAGCATGATTGCCCTCTGGCGGTGGGGACGGTGGAAGAGCAGGTCGGTGTGACATGCCGCGCGTCATCACGCTGCTCACCGATTTCGGCACGGCCGACGGCTACGTCGGAGAGATGAAAGGCGTGCTCCTCGCCGGCGCGCCTGACGCGATGCTCGTAGACATCACGCACGACATTCCCGCGCAGGACGTCGAGGCCGCGCGGTTGACGCTCGCGAGAGTGTGGCGCCGCTTCCCGGCGGGGACGGTGCACCTCGTCGTCGTTGATCCCGGCGTCGGCAGGGATCGGGCGGCGCTCGCGGTCGCGAGCGACGAGCGCTTCCTCGTGGGGCCGGACAATGGAGTGCTGTCGCCGGCGCTACTGATCACGGGCAACCGCGTCGTTGCACTCGAGAGTCCCGCGAATGCATCGGCGACCTTTCACGGTCGCGATGTCTTTGCTCCGGCCGCGGCGCGCCTCGCGGCTGGCGCGGCAATCGAGACGCTCGGCTCTCCCGTGTCGCAGCCGCGCGTCAGGCGCACACCGGAGCCGCGGCGTACGGGTGATGGCGCACTGCTGGGCGAGGTGATCAGCATCGACCGCTTCGGCAACGCGATCACGAATCTCGTCGGGATGCGCACGGGCACGGTGGAGGCGGCGGGTCTCTCGCTGCCGCTGCGACGTACCTATGGAGAAGCGCCGGTGGGCGGACCGGTCGCCATCGTAGGCTCGTCCGGTCTCATCGAGATCGCGGTGCGCGATGGCCACGCCGCGCGCGTGCTGCACCTGACGAGAGGAACCGCGGTACTCTATCGCGCCGCGCCGTGATGCCGGCGCGTCAGTTCACGCGATCGAGCTCGATGCCGCCGAAGGTGGTCTGAGCGCGGAGGCGCAGGTGGTACTTCGCCTTGTCCCAGTTGTCGCTGTAGTACGCGTCGGCGCGCTTCTCGAGCCCCTGCTCGTCGAACGACGCGAGGAATTTCTGGAGCTCCACGCGGACACCAACGTCCCGAGGAACGTGCAGCGTCAGCTTGCCTAACGCGAGATCGACATTGACGGTCATGTCCTGCCGCCACTGCCCGCCGAAGTCGAGCTCGACGCCGCCAACGCCGCCATGCACCCGGACGTTCGCCACGTTGGCATTCGCCAGATTGCGGGCCTCGAAGCTCGCGGCTCCGATGTCCACGTCGAGCGTCCGCATCTGCCCCTGATTGGGGGACGAGAAGTCGACCACCGTCTCGCTGGCGCCGGAGCCGAGCTGCAGGGCGGTGAGATCGAGGCCGCCGAGATCGAGCGTCGCCTTGGTGGCGCCGAGCTCCAGCGAGAGATCCACCGGCACGCTCCGGGAGAGAGACAGGCGCATCTCTCCTTTCGACTTCTCGCCCATATTCCGGCTGAAGTGATCCGATTGCGACTCGATGCCCACGGTGAGGAGTCGCGACGCGGGATCGTAGCTGTGAAGCGGCGTGGATGTCGACTGGTCGTAGCGGAGCGTCATCGCATAGAGCACCGGCGAGCTCGTCGCGACGACATCGATCCGGCCCGCACCGTATCGCACCCGCACGCGGTGCTCGGCGGAGTCGCGAAGCTGGCGTGCCGATTCCACCGTGCGCCACGACTGCGCTGGCGCCGCCTGCCACGCCACGCCTAACGAGACAGCGACGAGCGCGGCTCGGATCACGTGGCGTCTTTGGCGGTCATGACTGGCCGGCGGGCGGCCGCGACGCCGGTGACGGGCGTTGGTGTTTGCCAGGCGAGATCTTGCGGAGCGGGGCGTCGTGCCGCGGCCGCGCGCTCGCGTTCATCGAGCCGCCGCGTACCAGCGCGCGAGAGGAGCGCCGCGCCCAACCCGACCGTGACCGCGACCCAGCTTACCGCGAGCGCCACGCCGCGGAGGACCGCGCCCGCCAGCGGTTGCCAGGTGAAGATCGCCGCCAAAAGCCAGAGCCCCAGGTAGAGCACGAGACCCGTGAACAGGGCGCGAAGATTCGCGCCGCGTGCCGCGTTAGGCGCCGCGCCATCGGCGCGCGACCAGACGCGTCCCGTGAGGCGCGCGACAGCGAGGAACCCGAGCGCGAGGAGGCCGGTGACGGCAATGGCGTACGCGACGACCGCAAAGGGGATCAACAGTGCCCCGAGAATGGTGAGCGCCAGCCCAACGCAGAGCAGCACGAGCACCGGGAGCGCCATGATCTCGCCCAGCACGCCGAACCAGAACGCACGGGCGAAATTGCCTTCCAGCGACTCGACGACACCATCCATGTTCGGCTCGGCAAAGATCAACACGCCGAGGCCGATGATCACGAGGATGGCGAACCAGCCGACCACGAGCTTGACCGATTGCCATGTGGTAAGCGGCGGGCTCGCGCGCGACGAGCCCACGACGCCCGTTGGCACCGCGCTGAGGCTCAGCTGTTCGCCATCGATGCGACCGCCGTCGAGGAGGACGCGACCGCCGATGGACATTGCGTCGCCGCTGATGATACCCCCGTCGTGGACGACGATGTCACCGTTCATCACGTAGGCGCTGCCGTCCAGGCGACCGTACACGTCCAGCGATCCTTCGGCGACAGCAACGGGTCCATGAAGATTCACGGCCGCTGGAATCGCGCGTGGACCGACTGTGAAGCTGTCGGCTGCCGGCACCTGGCGTCCTTCCGGCCTGGCACGCAGCTGGTCGATCTCGCGGCGAATGCGGTCGTTGACGGGCTGTTGTGTCTGGCTCCGCGAAGGTGCGGGGGCGGAGGCTTGGGCGGGGGCGGGCGAATTGCCCTGGGCGCTGGCGGGCGTGGATCGGTCGAAGAGCGCGAGCGCGACGACCAACAGGGTCGCAGCCGCGCTACGAGGCCGTGCCATGGTCAACCCCGCCTTCGGCTCGAAGCGAGAGCGATCCTGCGAAGGCTGAGCGTGGCCACGGCCGTTACGCCGAGGAAGCCGGCCACGAGGAGGAGCAACCCAGCCGAGCCGGCCTGACTCGCGAGAGCGAGCGTCTGCGAGCCAAAGAGGGCGAGCATCACGTCCCGCGCGCCCTCGAAGAGAATTTCGCGTGCCCGGCTGCCGGCAACACCCGACGCGAACACGAGCATGTCCGTCTGCGTCGCGATCCAGAGGATGCCGACCGTCAGCACCGAGGCGACCGATGCCGCCAACCCGATGGCGGCCACGCGGGCCGGACGCGAAGCCGGCATCCACCGCTGCACCGCGGTTCGCGTCGCGTCGCGAGCGGCGACGTGCCACGGAACGAAGACGGGCACCTGCGCCATCACCGCGTCGGCGAAGCTGAACGAGGGGGCGAAGTGCGGCAGCTCCTCGATCGCGTCGGTGACGACGCGCGCCTCTTCGAGGCGGGCGAGACAGTCCTGGCACTCGCGAAGGTGTGCCTTGAGGGGCGCAACACCAAAGCCCTCCTCGCCATCGAGGAGGAGGTCGATCTCAGTCGGAAGCAGGTGGCGATGATTCACGAGAGGTCTACGCGGCAGATCAGAGGTGGG
>JAJKIR010000019.1 GCA_021154325.1 Gemmatimonas sp. | reverse complement strand
TACGTCTTGTGCCTGAAAATGATGCGACCGCGACTCAGATCGTACGGCGAGACCTCGATCGTGACGCGATCACCCTGCAGAACGCGGATCCGAAAGCGCCTCATGTTTCCGCCAAGCGTGGCGAGCACGGTATGCCCGTTGGTCAGCAACACACGAAACGTCGCATTCGGCAGCACTTCGGTGACCTGTCCTTCGAGTTGTATCGGCTCTTCCTTGGCCATGTCGCCTCGGCTCGCGGTTCCGCCCGGCTCAGCGCTCGCGCGATGCGCTACGCTGGCGGCGACGTGCAGCAGCCGCCTTGAGCTGCCTCGCCTCGCTCGGCTTCACATAGTGCCGCTTTTTACGAAGATCCTTCAGAATGCCGGACTTGGCAATGCGCCGCTTGAACACCTTGAGTGCCCAATCCAGACGATCACCTTCTTCGATCTTGATCTCGATCATGAACGCTCCTCTCGTGGGGAAAAATCTCGGGGCCGCCCGAGGTCGGGCGGCCCCGAGGTCGGTGCTCGCTATGCTTGCACCAGTTGATCTGACGCTCGCGGCCGTGCATCCGCTTCTCGCTTGAGGCGAGAAGCGTAGCTCGACGCGCTGGTACTCAGCGGCCGATCTTCGTGACGTTCTCCGCCGCTGGGCCCTTGGCGCCCTGGACGATGTCGAACTCAACACGCTCGCCCTCGGCGAGCGTCTTGAAGCCCTTGCCCTGAATCGCCGAGTGATGCACGAAGCAATCCTTCTGCCCGTTCTCCGGGGTGATGAACCCGAAGCCCTTCGCGTCGTTGAACCACTTTACAACGCCGGTGGTGCGCATTGCCCTACTCCCTGTACTGTTTGTGATGTCGGAGTCCGGACATGCGCCGTACCTACCGACTTGATGTGACCAACTCGCGGGACCCGCCCCCGCGCAGGCGACGAACAGATAAATGACGAGGGACCTGAGCGGATGTCTCCAGGTCCCTCGTGCATCCTTCTGGGTACGCACCTTTCAGCGCGTTTTCGCTCGCCCCAAGCTAATTGACTCTGCCGTAACAGTCTAGTGGCGAGTTGCTAGTGGCGAGTGGCTAGGAAAAAGGCCGGCACTGACCCTCAGGGCCGGCCCTCCGAATTCACCAGCCACCCATCACCACCATCCACCAGCCACCCCTTACGGCGTCTTCTTCTTCTTGACGTCGACGTTGTTTCCGATCACGCCGCCGAGGATGCCGCCGGCAGCGGCGCCGATGATGCCACCCTTCACCTTGTCGTGGCTGGTGGCCGCGCCGATGATCGCGCCCGCCGCGGCACCAATCGCGGCGTCACGCTTGGTGTTCTTCTGAACCGTGGTCGTCGGCGCAGGCGCCGAGGCTCCCACGCTGCCGTTCGACGAAGACGAGGTCGATCGACGGGCAGGCGCGCTCGATCGACTCGTAGTGCTCGTCCTTGACGCCGTCCGCGGAGCCGTCGCCGCTGGCGCCGGCGTAGCATAGCCCCGCTCCACGGCCGAGATGCTGTCCGTCCGCGCTGTCGACTGGTTCGCGAGGTTCAGGTCGTTCTGAAGGGCATCATTCTGCCCATTGTCTTTGTGACATCCGGCCGCGGCTGTCGCGAGCGCTGCCAGGATGATCATCGCTTGTCGTCTCATTGTGGTCTCCCCCCATTGGGTCCACCTCCATGTGGCAGGCGGTGTGCCAAGCGCGAGGTCTCGTCAGGCGCTCGCTGCGGGCTTTGCGGAGTGACGCTGCGGTGAGATGCCCATCGTTATAGACAGCGAGCTGAGACATTCGAACGGTCTCAGCTGTGCGGAGCCGCGTCCATATCCCCACCCAGGACCGAAGCCGGCGGCGTGATCCCTACCGTATCGTTGCGCGCGGCAGCCCGCACCCGATGATAGCCCCTGAGGCTCGACTCCTCCGCCTGCTCCAGAACGCGGCCCAGGATGGCGAGCCCCTCGTCAACGGCGCTGTCAGGGATCGCTCGGGCACGGCGGCGGATGGTGCGGCCGAGCTCGTCCCGAAGTATCGCATACTCTCGGCTGATATCGTCTGCGCTCCATCCTAGCCGGGCGCGTTGGGCGCCGTGCTTCTCCGAGACGATGCGCTGAATTTCGGTGCCGTCTGCGATGAGCGCCGAAGGCTGGCCGCCGCCCTCCTCGATCGTGATCAGCATACCGCCGAGGTCGGCAAGGAAGCTCGGATAGTGATCCACGAGCTGGGAAAACTTCAGCGTCTTCGCGCCCGGCATGTCACCATCTTCGCGGATCCGAACCGTCATCGCCTCGAGAATGGTCTCAACTTCCCGCAGCAGCAGCTCTCCGATGTCGGCGAGCCCACGGAGCCGCGGCCCTTCGTCCGCGGTGCCGCGCCATCCCGGGCGCGGGTGCACCTGATCGACGCTGCCGCCGGGGAGCCAGAGCGTGAAGACCGAACCCTTCTCCGGCGTGCTGCGCACAGTCACGTCTCCCCCCATGAGGCGAGCGAGCCGGCGGCTGATCGTCAGGCCGAGGCCCGAGCCGTCATTGGAGCGGGTGTGGCCGGTCTCCCCCTGAACGAAGGGCTCGAAGATGAACGGCAGCTGCGCCTGCGGAATCCCCACGCCGGTGTCTCGAACGCGCAGGTAGACCCAACGTGAGTGTGGCTGGACCCTCGCCTCCGCGTCCGGCGCCCGCGCGGTACCGCATTCGATGGCAACCTCCCCGCCTGGATCGGTGAACTTCACGGCGTTTGACAGCAGGTTCACGAGAATCTGCCTAACGCGATCCTCGTCACCCTGGAACACGGCGTCCGCGTCGCCCATGCACTGGCCGACGAAGCGAATGCCCTTCTCCTCGGCACGAGTCTGGACGAGGGACAGGGCTCCGTCCGCGGCTTCCCCGGCCCGGCCCACTCCGATGTTCACCGACAATCGCCCGGCCTCGATCTTCGCCAGATCGAGCACCTCGTTCACGAGACCGAGTAAATGCCGTCCGCTCGTGCGGATGCGCGAGAGCTGATGGCGTTGCTCGGAGGTGAGCTGGCCGGCTATGCCCAGGTCGAGGAGCTCCGCATAGCCGATGACGGCGTTGAGCGGCGTGCGCAGCTCGTGCGACATCATCGCGAGAAACTCCGACTTGGCCTGGCTCGCCGCTTCCGCCTCGGCGCGTGCGGCGCGTTCACGCTCGAGCTGCCGCTCGCGCTCGATCGCTTTCCGCCGATCGGTCACGTCACGAAGCGACACGAGCCGCGCCGGCTGACCGGAATGAACCCCTCCTTCCGACCAATCGGCGTCGACGATGCGCAGCTCCGCCGTCACCGTCTCGCCGCCGGGCCTAACGACTTCGATGTCCGCGCGCTCCCCGGAGAGAACGGGAAAGCCGAGCTCCGTGCCGATGAGCTCGTCGATGCTCCGACCGAACAGCAGCTCCGCCGCCGGATTCGCAAAGCGAATCACGCCGTCCGCGTCGACGACGAGGATGCCGTCGGCGAGGCGCTCGACGATGGCGCGCAGGCGTCGCTGCTCCTCCGTCCGAGTCCGCCGGCGATCGCTGCCGGAGCGCCGCTCGCCCATCAGTCGTCCCGATCTCCGTTGTCGGCCCCATTGCCGACGGAGACAAGGTGAGGGTTTCCGGTGAGGATGCCGCTGACGTTCCGGAACGGATCGCCGATATGCATGCCCTCGCCGTCAATGGTGAATTCCCGGAAGGCAGCGTCGTGCGCCGAGCCACGCATCTTGAGCACGTTGATACTGCGTCGCATCATGCCGAGCGATTCGACGTAGCGCAGCAGGATGATCGAGTCGGTGAGCGTGGAGATGTGCTTCTCGGTGACCGACCCGCCCCCGAGGAGAGTGGGCGTCGTCGAAGTGAAGAGGGAGGTGATGCTCTGCTGCTTGAGCGTCGACGTCAGACCGATGATGAACTCGCGGAAGCTGCGCAGCGAGAAGACGCGCTCGAGCGCGGACAGGCTGTCGACGGCGAGCCGTTGCGGCTCGTAGTCGGCGATGACGTCCCGCATTCGCACCAGATGATCCTCCATCGGCATCGCGTGCGGATATTGGTTCACCACCTTGAGCCAGCCCTCCTTCTCCGCCCTATCAAAGTCCATTCCCCAGGCGCGCGCGTTCCTGAACAGCTGATCACGACTCTCCTCGAACGCGAAAAGGAGCGACCGCTCACCTTCGTTGAAGCCGCCGTTCATGAATTGCGTGACGAGCAGGGTCTTGCCCGCCCCCGTGGCACCGGAGATGAGCACCACCGAATCGCGGAAGAAGCCACCGCCGCACATGTCGTCGAGCGCCGGAATTCCCGAGGTGACGCGCAGCGTGGAGGAGGTCTGAGTGAGTTGCAGCCCGGTGAGCGGGATCATCACGATGCCGCGCTCCACGACAGTGAACGGAGTCTCGCCACGCTCGTGGGTCGTTCCGCGGAACTTGAGGATCTCGATGGTGCGCCGGCGCCGCTCCTCGTTGAGGAGGTTGCGGAGGATGATGACGTTGTCGGCGACGAACTCCTCGACCCCGAATTGCGTGATCGCCCCGTAATCCTGGGTGCGCTCCGCGGTGAAGAGCACCGTCACGCCCATCTCTTTCAGCGACGTTGTGATGCGAAAGAGCTCCGCCCGGATGAGCGACGGATCGGAAAACTTCACGAAGAGCGCATTCAGTGAGTCGAGTGCGACGCGCGTCGCCTTCGTCTTGCGCACCGCGTGCTCGATCCGAGAGACCAATCCGCCAAGGTCATAGCTGCCGACGACGGCGGGCTCGTCGTTAGGCTCGGGCGACACGTCGACGAACGCCCACTTGCTCTCGCGCTCCCACTGCGCGATGTCCCAGCCGAAGCTGAGCATGTTCTTGCGAATGTCGGCTGGCGCGTCCTCGAAGGTGACGAGGACGGCGCCTTCGGCGAAGTGCTGAATGCCGGCGGCGAGAAAGTTCGTGACGAAGACGGTCTTTCCGCTGCCCGCGGTGCCGGCAACCAGCGTCGCGCGCGCGGCCGGCAGACCGCCCTGAGCGATGATGTCGAAGCCGGGAATTCCCGTCGCGACCTTCTCCACACCGTCGCGGCTTCGCTGGATTGTGGACGCCATGGTCAAAGGTCCTCAGGGAGCAGGGACAGTGCGATGAGCACCTGCTCGGCATTGGTAAGGTCGCCGGTGACACGGCGCCGCGGCTCGGGCGCTCGCTTCACGAGAGTGGGCGTAGTCAGGATGCGCTCCTCCTCGGCGCGCTCCGGCTCTTGCTGCACGTCGACCACCGTCAGCTCGTAGTCACCGCCAAGGCGTTCCTGCGCGATGCGCTTGAGATTCGCGATCGCGCGCTGGGAGCGTGGGGATTCGCCGGCGATGAAAAGCGTGAACTGGAATTGCTTCATCTTCACCGGTGGGTGGTCTGATCGGGCACAGCCCTAAGCAAAGCTGATACCGCGCCGCGCTCCCGCTCCTCTCGCCTCGTTGGGAGGTTAACTTTCGCGTTGACCGGGGTGCCGGCGCCACTCAGGGCGCCGGCTGAGAGAGTCCCGTTGAACCTGATCCGGTTCGCACCGGCGTAGGGAGTCGACAAATGATGCTTCGCTCGATCGTCCGCACCGCGGACGCCGGCGCGCGGCATGTCTCGCCGAGGACATGCCCATGATCGCGCCACTGCTCGTTGTACCGCTGCTTTCGGCCCTCCTGCTACAACAGCCGCCCGTCGCCACGGGCCAGGCACGTGATTCCGCCAGCCGCGCCGCGGCTGCTGGAGTCGCGCGAAGACTCGAGGGCGTAACCGTCACCGCCATTCGCGGAGGTGCGGTCGGCGAAGGCGCGCCCTTGTCGCAGCGCACGCTCTCCAAGGCCGAGATCGAGCAGCGCTCGTTCGGTCAGGAGGTGCCGCTGTTGCTCCAGGGTACGCCGTCGGTAACGTCGTACGCCGAGACGGGGAACTACTGGGGTTACAGCTACACGCGGCTGCGCGGGATCGATCAATCGCGCATCAACCTGACGATCGACGGCATTCCGCTGAATGATCCCGAAGATCAGGTGCTGTACTTTGCCGATCTGCCGGACCTGGCGAGCAGCATCGAGTCGGTGCAGATCCAGCGCGGGGTCGGAACGAGCAGCGCGGGGACCGCGTCCTTCGCCGGCTCGATCAACTTCGAGACCGCACCTCTGGCCGGCGGCCGCGAGGCCGAGCTGCAGGTGGAAGGCGGCTCGTTCGGCTCGAAGCGCGCGAGCGCCGAGTACCGCAGCGGACTGCTCGCGAATGGACTCGCGTTCTACGGCCGATTGTCGGACCTGCAATCGAACGGGTACCGCTATCACTCGGGTGTGCTCGGCCGCTCCGGCCTCTTGAGCGTGGGTTACTTCGGCGCGCGCGACGTCTTCAAGGTGATGGCGACCGCCGGGCTGCTGCATGACACGCTGAGCTACCTCGCGGTTCCGGAAACAGAGCTCACGCGCGACCGGCGAATCAATCCTCTTCAGCCGACGGAGCTCGATCGGTTTGGCGAGCAGCTCGTGTCGGCAGCGTACACACGGTCGCTCAGCACAACGTCATCGCTTTCGACGACGTTGTACCGCATCGCGGCGAGTGGGAACTACGACGTCGCCATCGATCCCGACCTCTGGAACTACCATCTCGATTTCGTCTGGTACGGGCTCACGAGCGCCTGGAGCTGGCAGGGTGAGGGAATGCGCGTGAACGTCGGGGTGAACGCGAATCGTTATGCGCGCGATCATTACGCGTTCGTGCGTCCCGACGTGGCCGACCCTCAGTACTTCAACACTGGGCACAAGGGCGACGTGAGTGGCTTCGCGAAGGTAGCGTACGATCTCGGCCGGGCGACGCTGTTCGGGGACGTGCAGGCGAGGCGTGCCGAATTCCGCTATGTGCCCGACGCCCGGGCGGACATCGGGGCCCGCTCGATCTCGTGGACGTTCCTCAATCCGCGGGGCGGCATCACCTACCGCCTAACGCCGGCGCTCACCGTCTATGGATCGTATGGCGTGACGAGCCGGGAGCCGGCCCGCGGCGACATGTTCGCGGGATTCGACAACCTCGACACCTCGAATGTGGCGTTCGTCGGGGACCTATCTCGCGTGCGCCCGGAGACGGTGCACGACGCCGAGGCTGGAGTCACACTCGCGACGGACGTGGCGCGGCTGCAGGCGAATCTCTTCTCGATGGACTTCCGGAACGAGATCGACCCGATCGGTGCACTCAGCTACCAGGGTCTTCCGCTGCGCAAGAACGTTCACGCGAGCTACCGGCGCGGCGTGGAGATGGACGGCCGCGTGCGCCTAACGACGTCCGTGACGGTTTCAGCGAATGCCACGCTGATGCAGGCGCGAATCGCCGACTACACGGATGATGCGAGTGGCGCTTCGTTCCACGACGTACCGCCGCTGTTGACACCGCGGGTTCTCTCGGCACAGCGTCTCGAATGGCGCCCTACGGCAGCGCTGTCGTTCTGGGGCGAGGGGCGATACAACGGCCGATCGCAGCTCGACAACACGGGGAGCCCGGCACTCATTCTGCCCGAGGCGTACGTCGTGGACGCATCGGCGGTGTGGCGGTTCGCCTCCGGCCGGCACGCGCTCGAGCTGCGCGGCAACAATCTCTCGAATTCGAAGCGCTACGGCAGCGGCTATGGAAGCGGGGACACGCCGTACTTCTTCGTGCTGCCGCCGCGCAATGTGTTCGTGACGTTGAAGCTCGGCTTCTGAGCAGCGACAGAGCGCGATGAGCGCACGCTACCCCGCGATCGCGGACCACGGCATCATTGGCGATCTCGAGACGGCGGCGCTCGTCGCGGTCGACGGCACGATCGACTTTCTCTGTCTGCCATCGTTCGATTCCCCGAGCGTGTTCCTGTCCCTCCTCGACGCGGAGCGCGGTGGCCGCTTCGCCGTCGAGGCGCAGATCGAGAACGGGCGACATGATCAGCGCTATCTACGAGACACGAACGTGCTCGTGACGCGCACGGTGGGGGCGGCCGCCGAGGTCGCGCTCTACGACTTCATGCCGGTGCCGAGGCGACCGTCGCCGAGTAGAATCGTGAGGCTCGTGCGGGTCACCAGAGGGCCGGTGCGCATCCAGTGCATCTGCGCGCCGCGATTCGACTACGCACGCGGCTCGCACAGCGTGACGATCACCGGCAACTCGGCAACCTTCACTTCGGCCGACGGCGTTCGTCTGCGCCTAACGGCAACAGCTCCGCTCACGACAGACGGACACGACGTCACTGCCGAGGTCGAGCTCGGTGCCGGCGAAGACATTGCGTTCGTGCTCGAGCTGGTCGGCGAGCAGGATGATTCGCGGGTGGCGCCGACGCACTACGCCAGGCGCGCGCTGAGGCAGACCGTGGTCTTCTGGCGTCGCTGGATCGCGAAGGCACGATGCGAGGGCGAGTGGCGCGGCGTCGTACGACGATCGGCGTTGACGCTCAAGCTGCTGCAGAGTCGGCGAACGGGCGCGATCGTCGCGTCGCCGACGTTCGGGCTGCCGGAACAGATTGGCGGGTCGCGCAACTGGGATTTTCGCTACGCGTGGATTCGCGATTCAGCGTTCACGGTGTACGCGCTCGGCCGCGTCGGCCTGGGCCGGGAAGCAAGTGCGTTCGCTTACTGGGTAGTCCAGCGGTGCGCGGAGGCGAAGTCGCCCGGCGAGCTGCAGAGCATCTACACGATCGAGGGCGGACGGGAGATCGTCGAGCGGACGCTCGATCATCTCGAGGGGTATGCCGGCTCGCGGCCCATACGGATCGGAAACGCCGCATACGACCAGCTTCAGCTCGACATTTATGGCGAGCTGCTGGACGCGCTGCATCAGCGGGATGAGCAGGGAGAGCGGCCGAGCCGCGCGCTGTGGGGTCGGATCGTCGAGCTGACCGACTGGGTGGCGCGAAACTGGAGCCGCGCCGATCAGGGAATATGGGAAGTGCGGAGCGGCTGCCAGGAATTTCTCTACTCCCGGATGATGTGCTGGGTGGCATTGGATCGCGCGCTGCGGATGGCGTCGCGTCATCGCCTGGCCGCGCCACGAGAGCAGTGGCGGGCGACGCGCGAGGCGATTCGCTTCGATGTCGACGAGCATTTCTGGAGCGCGTCGCTGGAAGCGTTCGTCGGGACGCGTGATGGCGACGCGATCGACGCGGCGTGTCTCGTGATGCCGCTCGTGGGCTTCGTCTCACCGACGCACCCGCGATGGCGCTCAACATTGCGTGCCGTCGAGGCTCGGCTCGTCGACGACGGGATGGTGCGACGCTACGAGATGAGGGGGATGGACACGGACGCGGGCAGCGCCGCGGCGCCTTCGTTCACGGTATGCTCGTTCTGGTATGTCGAGTGCCTCGCCCGCAGCGGCGAGCGGGAGCGCGCGCGCCTAACGATGAAGCGCCTGATCGACCGGGCAAACCATCTCGGTCTCTTTTCCGAGGACCTTGGCGTCTCGGGAGAACAGTTGGGGAACTTCCCTCAAGGACTGACGCACAGCGCGTTGATCGGCGCGGCTTTGGCGCTGGACGAAGGATCTCCGTAGCTGCGGTTGGGCTCGCTCGACGCCACTTCGGCCCGCCAACGGGTGTACGAGTTGCAATGAGAGATGGCATGCCAGTCACAGGCGATCTGACCAGCGCGCCGCTCACGCCGAGTCCGGCCGTCCAGGAACGGCGGGATCGGTCCGACAGGCGTGAGCACGGCACTGCGGGGCGGCGGGGTTCCACGAAGGGACGCAAGCGGCGGATCGCGACGTTGGTCGGCGACCTGGGCGCAATCGTCGTGCTCGTCGCCGCCATCATCTTCGCCGTGCATCACGCGCGGCCAATCTTCGCGGGTCAGCCGACCGTGGTGCAGAGCCTCACACAGGGCGTGCCGATCACGAAACCGGCCCAACAGGACACCGGAAGGCTTGCCGAGCTGATGGCCTCGCCACAATTCGCGGCGGACAGCGCGGCGTTCTCGGAGGATCTGGTACGTACCGGGCGTATGTCGCAGGAGCGGGCCGACTCGATCGCGTTCTACGCAGTGCGCGAGGCGTACGAGCGCGGTATTCCTCCGGCGGTGATTTTCGGCGTGATGCTCACCGAGAACGCGCTGTTCGTGAGCAATGCCCTGTCGAACGTCGGCGCCATCGGATTGATGCAGGTGTATCCGAAGATCTGGCTGAAGGCGCTCGGCAACAAGTTCGGCACCGACCTCGCCTCGGATTCCACGAACGTGAAGTACGGCGTCTACATCCTCGCCGAGTACATCAAGCCGAAGCGCGGCACCGAGACAGTGACGGCGAGCGACGTGCAGAAGGGATTGCTCCGCTACAACGGCTGCGTGAGGGGAACGAACACACCGAACTGCAAGACGTACCCGACGAAGGTGAAGAACTACGTCGAGCGGCAGGCTGAGTCGCTCTGCGGCGACAAGACGTTCTACCAGTGCGTCGCGAAGCCGTTCATGGACGGTTTGTTGGGGCGCAGCGTGGCTTCAACCCGTTAACGGCAGTCCATAGTTATCAGTCCATAGTTATCAGGGTGTTCGGAACGAAGCGTTTGATGGGAGTAAAAGCAGATTCCTCATCGCTTCGCGCCTCGGAATGACAGCCTGCCTGTCATCCCGAGCGCTAGCGAGAGGATCTGCTTTTCATCTCATCAACGCTTCGTTCCATAGTCCCTGATAATTATGGACTGATAACTGATAACTGTCCTTACTGCCTTTTCCAGAAATCGATCCCACCCGCCTGCTGGCCGACGTCGATGGAGGCCACTTTCTGCATCGTCGTGAGGTCGATGATGTCGACGGTGCCGGGTTGGGAGCCGATGCCCTCGATCGTCGCGAATGCATAACGATCGTCGTCGGAGACGGCGATGCCGCTCGCGACCTTGCGCGTTGTCGGGATGCGGGCGAGCTCCTTCCCCGACGCGATGTCGATGACCGAGACCGACTGGCCGCGCTTGTTCGTGCCGAGGAGGAGCTTGCCATCGTGCGTGGCGGCGAGATTGTAGACGCCGTCTCCCGTGGGAATGCGCCGCGTCATCTTCCACGACGCGACGTCGATCTCGACGATGTCGTTCGCCTTGTTGCAGGCGACGTACACTTTCGAACCGTCGGATGACGGCTGCGCCCAGGTCGGTGAGCAGGAAATATTTCCGGATTTGGGCGGCTGGGCGCCGTGCGACATGTCGCCCATCTCGTGACCGGCCATCTGCACGCCGGTCATCGGCGCGCCATTCAGGCCTTCCTCCGTTCCCTTCCCGAGCTTGAAGTGACGCGCGACGGTGAACTGGCGCGTATCGATCTCCACGAGCGCGTCGTTCATCATGCAGACGGAGTAGTGCTTCGTCCCCTGCGGATTCAACCGCGATCCATGCGGCATGATGCACGTCGGAATGCGCGTCACCTCTACCATCTGCTCGCCGTACACGACCGAGACCGACGAGCGCACGGGATCGCCGTACAGATTGAAGTTCACGACGTAGACGTACGCGCCGTCTGGTGAGACCTGCAGCGTCGCGGGAAAGGCGCCGAGATCGACCTTACCAACGAGGGAGTCGCGATCGGTGGTGTACTTCCAGAGCGCGCCGAACGGCGTGCCGTGCGCGGTCGTCACATAGTAGTACTTCCCGTCGGGAGAGAGAGCGACGCCGTGCGGCCCGAGCAACTCGGTCGGATTCAGCCCGATGCGGCGCTCGCGTTCCACTTTGGCGCCGTTCGGGCCGAAGCTGACGAGCGCGATGCGATCGTTGCCCTCGGAGGCGACAAAGAGGTAATACGTGGACGGTGGTCGGTGATCGGTGGTCGGTGAAGACTGCGCCGTTCCCACGGCCCACCGTCCACCGATCACCGACCACGCGAGCGCCAGCGCCAGCGCGCGCCTCACGGCACCACGCTCGCTTTCGGCTCGATCCGCACGATCCAGAGGCCGTTGTTGAAGTCGTTCACGTATGCTAAACCGTCCTTCGGGTTGACGACGACGCCCCAGGTGAACGCGGCGTTCGCGGTGTTCCCCTGCATATCGGCGGTGTTGAGGCTCGCGATCTCGCGGCCCTGGGCCCGCAGATCGCCCTTGAGCTCACCGGAGATGTCGAAGACGCGGAAGCCGGCGTCGTAGGCACCCATGTAGAGCGTGTCCTTCACCACCCAGACATTGTGGACGCCGCCCTGCTCCGGCGTGTACCAGGCGACCGTTCGCGGATGCTGGATGTCGCTGACGTCGACGACTTGAAGGGTGCCGTACATCCGGCTCGACGACGCGTCCTTCGCGCCCTTTATCGGGCCGTTGAGATAGACCTCATCGGCGATGAAGACGTACTTGCCGCCATCGCGCTGGCGCCAGGCGGTGTGGGTGCCGCGCGTGAAGCCGGCACCGGAGACCTGCTCGACCTCGCGATACAGCGAATCGAGATCGTACTTGTACTGCGTTACTAGCACCGGCTTGTCGGGCCGCCCACCGAACTTCCCGTTGCCTATGTCGAGCACGATCAGACCGTCGTTCCAATAGCTCGCGTACATCAGTCCATCGACGATGTCGAGATCGTGCACGTAGCGTGCGGCGTCCGGGCGACTGGTTCGCCACGCACCAGCACGGACGGGCTTCGCGGGATCCGTAATGTTGACGATGTCGATCGCGCCGGTGCCATCGTTCGTGATGAACGCGTACTTGCCGTATTTGGCATTCTCGTAGAGATAGACCGAGTGCACGCCGGCCGCGACGCCATCGGTGAACTGCGAGAGCTCCTTCGGATGCAGCGGATCGTGGGTGTCGGCGATGACGATGCCGTTCTTGCGATCGGCCGCCCCTTCGCGCGTGAAGACCATGTAATTCCCGTCGGCCGTGGTTTGCATGTCGTTCACGAGGCGTGTGTTCGCCTGGATGGAATCGACGATGACGGGATTCGCGGGGTTGCTGATGTCGATCGTGTACACACGGTCGCCGCCGCCATGGGTGCCGAGGTACGCCACCTTGCCGCTCGGGTGAATCCACACCTCCGAGGTCGGGAAGAGCGTGCGCGGCAACCGGCCCACTACCGTTACCGGCCGTCTAACATTGCGCTCGGCGACGTGGATGACGGTGCTCGCGGCGCGCGCGCCGACGTTCGCCATCACCTGGTAATCGCCGGTGCGATACGCGACGAAGTTCCCTTCCGCGTCGACCTGACCATCGCCCGGAGAGAAGGACCAGGTCGGGGTGAGGCCCGTGACGCTCGCCCCGCCCTGTGCGCGCGCGGCCACCGAGAGCTTCACGACGTCGCCTTGCCTAACGCTTGGCCGAGCCGGGGTGATCGTGAGGCTCGTCAGGTTGGCGCCGACGACCTCGATGGGAATCGAGGCTCGCGCCGCGCCAGCAGCGACGGTGATCGTGGCGCGCCCCACGCCATTGGCGGTGATGACGCCGTCATTGCTGACAGTCGCGACTTCCGGCGCGCTCGAGCTCCACATCAGCTTGTCGTGCGCGCGGTCATTCGCCTTCGAGAATGGAATCGCGTCTACTCGCAGGTCCTGGCCGACGACGAGCTTGCTGACCTTCGTCATCACCGCGACGCGAGACGCCGCCGCGGGAAGGGCAACGATCTCGATCGTCGAATCGATGACGGGGCGGGTGCCCGGCACGATCGCGGTCACCGTGAGCGGGAACTTCCCGACCGCGCTGGCGACGAGCATTCCCGTCGAGTCGACGAGGCCCTGGGTGAACCCGGCGCGCTGCGAGAAGAAGATGTTCGCGCCACTCACGGGCTGACCGGAGGCGTCGAGCGCACGGGCGCGGAGGCGAATCGAGTCGCCGGCGGTCACCGTGCGTGCTCGCGGGTTGACCTCGATGCGAGCAACCGGCGATGGCGGCAATACCGCCGTCTGTCCCTGCTGCACCTGCTGCGCCGATGCTGCCGAAGCGATGACGAGGGTGATTACAATACTCTTACAACTAACGCGAGTAGCGCGCATGAGCGAACACTCTTGGTGAGAGACCCTTCCTGTCAGGTGCGTCAACGTCTGGGCGTCGACGGCGGGTGTCAAGGCTGCTGGGACAAGCCGCTCGGTCGTGACAGCTCACCACGTGGAAGGGTGAGCACGAATTCGGCTCCCTTCCCTTCCTCACTCTGCACGACGAGATCGCCGTGCATCGCGCGGGCGAGGTCGCGACTGATGGCGAGACCGAGGCCGGTGCCCTCGGATCGACGCGTCAGCCCTCTGTCGAGCTGCACGAACGGTTCGAAGATCGTCTCGATCTTTTCGCGCGGGATACCGATCCCCGTGTCTCGCACACGGATCTCGACTTCGTTTCCCAGCACGCGTGGCCCGGCCGCGATCGTGATCCGACCGCCCGCGGGCGTGAACTTCACGGCATTGGAGAGCAGGTTGAGCACAATCTGCTGCAGCTTCTCGACGTCAGCGTAGACGGCGAGGCTCTCGTCGCACGCCTCGAGATGATAGTCGATCTCCTTCTGCTCCATCTGCGGGGCGATGAGATCGCTCATCGACGCGAGCGCCGCCGACACCCGCACATCCTCGGGCTCGAGACGAATACGGCCCGCGTCGATCTTCGCAAACGTGAGAACTTCCTCAATGAGGGAGAGGAGGTGGCGCTCGTTGCGATGAATCGCCTGCACGTCGGCGAGCTGCGCCTCGGTGAGAGGCCCCCGCAGCCCAATCGCGAGCAGCTCGGCGTAGCCGGCGATGGCGTTGAGCGGCGTGCGCAGCTCGTGCGACATCATCGCGAGGAACTCCATCTTCGCGCGATTCGCGAGCTCCGCTTCGGCGCGCGCGGCACGCTCGGCGTCGAAAAGGCGCGCGCGCTCGATGGCGTGCGCGACGCGATCGGCGATGAGCTGGAGGAGGATCACGTCCTCCTCGCTGAACTCGCGCGCGTCGATCGTGCCGGCATGGACCACGCCGACGAGCCGCCCGGATGCACGTACCGGGGCGCCGATGAGCGACGTCAGTTGCCCGCCGAGGAAGTTGCTGATGATATCGAGGTCCGACACATGCGGTACGACGACCGGCGTCCGCGCGAGCGCGACACGGCCCGCGAAACCCTCGCCAAGGCGCACGCGGGTCTCCTGGGAGACGTCGCGCTCCAGGCCGACCGAGGCACGCACCACGAGCTCCGAGCTGTCGACGTCGAGCAGGAGCACTGTCGCTTCGTCGGCTTGCAGCGCGAGACGCAAACCCTCCGAGAGCGTGTGCAGCATGTCGTCGAGGCTCGCCTCCGCGCTCGCGGCATCGGCGACGCTCCACGCGGAGCGGAGGCGATTCATCGCGCGTTCGGCTGAGAGCCGGGCGTGGCGCTCGGACTCGAAGAGGCGGGCCCGCTCCTCGGAGGCGCGCTTCGTCGCGTCGATGTCGCTGTGGGTGCCGATCCACTCGCGGACCACGCCGTCGACCTCGAGCACCGGTGCGGCGCGGACCGCGACCCAACGGTAGATCCCATCGCGTGTGCGCAATCGATATTCGGCGTAGTACGGAGTGGCCGCCTCCACGGCACGCCGCCAATTCTGCTTCACGCGCAGCCGGTCATCCTCGTGAATGACGTCGAGCCACCCCCAGCCGAGGTACTCGTCGGGGGACTGGCCGGTGAACTCCTCCCATGCCTGCTGCCGGTCCACGAACTCACCCGAGGCCGAGCGCGTCCAGACGATCTGGGAGATCGCCTGAATGAGCGTACGGTACCGCGCTTCGCTGACGCGAACGGCGTTCGCGGCGAGCGCATCCGTGGGCGAGCGGACGGGATCCGCTCCTCGCTCCACGGGAGGACGAGGCATGGGCGACGCTGGGGGTTGGGGGTTGCGGTGGGGCTGAGACACGGCGCAGCGCGGCGGATGGTGGCCGAACCAGGCTGGACGTTCTTTACGGTGGGAAGGTCAAAATTGGGCTTTGGCTACTGGAGCGCAATACTGGGCTGAGGGTTGCGGGTTGCGGGTGTCGCTTCACGTGGCACTCGCAACTCGGCAGTCGCGACTAGCCGCCCCCCGCCGCGCGCATCGCGGCGTCGAAAATCGCGTCGCGGAGGGCTTCGACGTTGCGGGAGTTTGCATAACGAGCGCCGTCGACGAAGAAGGTCGGTGTCGCAGCCACGGAGCTGGCGCGGCCAGAGGTGACGTCGCGCTCGATGCGGGAGATGAGCGAGGGGTCGTCGAGGTCCGCGCCGAAGCGGCCGAGGTCGAGGTCGATGGACGCTGCGTGGGCGTGCAACGCCTCGCGGTGGAGCATCCCTGGGTTCCGAAAGAGCTCGTCGTGCATTTCCCAGAACTTGCCCTGGCGCGCGGCGGCTTCCGCGGCCCGCGCGGCGAGCGCGGAGCTCGGATGTTCCCAACCGAGGGGAAAGTGCCGGAAGACGATCCGCAGTGTGCCGCGGAACTCGTCGAGATACCTAACGAGTACCGGGAAGGCCCGGGCGCAGTTCAGGCACTCGAAATCGGCGTACTCCACGACGGTGACGAGCGCGTTCGACGCGCCGCGAATGTGGTCGATCTCATCGACGGGCGTGGCGAGCGGCGGGCCGCCAAGCAGCGCGCCTCGATTCGGCGAGAGGGGACGCCATTCCAGAGGTTGATCGTTCTGCGACAACGTGTTCTCCAGCTTCATGAGGCACCGTCCGGCGCGGCGGACGGTTGAACGAGTGGCAGTCGGATGACGAATCGCGCGCCGGTTGCGTCGGATTCGCAGGTCACCGTGCCATGATGATGGGCGACGACGCGAGTGACGATGTCGAGGCCGAGCCCTGTGCCCTTCCCTGCGGCTTTGGTCGTGAAGTGCGGCTGGAAGATCTTCGCCGCGAGCTCCGCGGGCACGCCCGGACCGGTGTCGCTGATCTCGACGCTGAGCCCGGTCCCATCGGCTCGCGTGCGCACGCGGATGATACGCTCGCCGCGATTCGAGTTGGCGAGCGCGTCGGCGGCGTTGTCGAGCAGGTTGGTCCAGAGCTGATGGAGCTCGGTGCCGTAGGTCTCGATGCGCGGGAGCGCGCGGTCGTAGTCGCGAACGACTTTGGCGCGTGCTTCGCGGAGCTTGTAGCTCATGAGCGTGAGGCTGCTCTCGAGCGACTCGTGGACATCGACGGAGCGACGGGCCGTATCGGTGTACGCGTGGCTCTTGACGGCGCGAACGAGCTCGCCGATGCGCGACGCGCTTCGCGAGACGTCGTCGAGGAGCTGGCGGATCATCGTCAGGCGGGAGAGCCAGGCCATCGCATCGGCGACGACTTCCGTGCTGCAACCGGTGGCCAGCTTCGCGAGCTCCGCGGGGGTGACACCCCGATCCACGAGTGCGGCCGCGAGCTCGGGCGAGGATGGCACCTCGTGCGCCTCGAGCCAGCTGATGAGCGAATCTTCACGGTCGGCGCGGTCGATCACGTCGAGCTTCGCCGTGATCTCGGTCTCTGCTTCGGTGGTCGCGCCAACTCGGGCGAGGAAGCGCAGCTCGTCCTCGGTCCAGGCGTGGCTCGCCACCTGGCGGAGGATGGGATCGACCTGCGCGATACTCTCCCGCAGCTGGTCGACGGAGCGGCCGATCGCGATCGCGGGATTGTTCAACTCGTGCGCGAGCCCCGCGGCAAGAACGCCGAGGGTCGCCATCCGCTCGCGTTCGATGGCGCCGCCGTCCTCGTTGCGCGTCCCGAGCGCCGCGTCACCCATCTCAGCCCTCGGCGAGGAAGCGATGGGTGAACTGGACGGCGATCGAGCCCTCGCCGACCGCCGACGCGACGCGCTTCACCGACTGGTGGCGCACGTCACCGGCGCAGAAGACGCCGGGCACGCTCGTCTCCAGGAGATACGGATCGCGGCTCAAGTGCCAGCCGCGAACCTTGCCACTTTCGACCGGCAAATCGGCGCCGGTGAGAATGAAGCCGTGCTCGTCGCGCTCGAGAATGCCCGCCACCCAGTTGGTACGCGGCTCGGCGCCGATGAACGCGAAGAGCGATGTCGCCTCGAGCTGCCGCTCCTCGCTGCCACAGGCGACCGTGACGGAACGCAGGCGGTCGTCGCCGTGGGCCGCCGTGACGCGGGTGCGCGTCATCACCGTGAGGTTCGGCGTCGCCTCGACCTGATCGACGAGGTACTGGGACATGCTCGCGCCTAACGACATGCCGCGGACGAGCATCGTGACATGGCGGGCGTACTGCGCGAAATAGAGCGCCGCCTGGCCCGCGGAGTTGCCAGCGCCGATGATGAGCACTTCCTCATCGCTGCACGACCGCGCCTCGATGAGGGACGCGCCGTAGTAGACGCCGGCGCCGGTGAGTGCCGCCGCGCCGGGCACATCGAGAGTGCGATACGAGACCCCGGAGGCGATGAGGAGCGCGCGCGTGGAGACCTCGGCACCATCGGAGAGCGTGAGAACGCGGTACTGCCCGTCGATACGGAGCCCGCACGCCTCCAGGGGCGTGAGGAGCTCCGCGCCGAACTTCCGCGCCTGGGCAACGGCGCGGCGGGTGAGATCCTCACCCGTGAGACCGCTCGGAAAGCCGAGGTAATTCTCGATGCGCGAGCTCGTCCCAGCCTGCCCTCCGGGCGCTTCGCGCTCGACGAGTAGCGTCCGCAGTCCCTCGGACGCTCCGTAGACGGCGGCGGCGAGTCCCGCGGGGCCACCGCCGACGACGACGAGGTCGTAGAACGGCTTCTCGGCGCGCGAGCGCAGGCCGAGGCGAGCGGCGAGGACTGCCGGCTCGGGCGCCTCGAGGGCGGGTCCATCGGGAAAGAGGACGAGCGGCAGCGCCGGCGACGCACCCTCAGTTGACAACTTGGTCAACTCGTCCCGTGCCTCGGCCGACACGTCGAGGTCGAGCCACTTGAAGGGAACGAGGTTGCGACCGAGAAAATCGCGGATGTCGTGGGACTTGGGCGACCAGCGGTGGCCGATGACTCGGATGCCGTCGAAGGGCGCCTCGAAGCCCGCCTGCCAGTCATTCAGCAGCTCGTCGAGCGAGGAGTAGAGCTGCTCCGGCTCCCACGGCTTCATCAGATAGTTGTCGATGCGCGCCTTGTTGATGGCGTCGATCGCCGCGTCGGTGTCGGCGTAGGCGGTGAGGAGGACGCGCTTCGCGTCGGGAACGATGCGCAGAGCTTGCTGCAGCACCTCGACGCCGGTGATCTCCGGCATGCGCTGATCGGCGATGACGAGCGCGATGGGATCACCGCGTTCCTCGAAGCGCCGGAGCGCGTCGATGGCCGACGCTCCCGACTCGGCGCGCGCGACGCGGTACCTGTCCGCGTAGTGACGCCGGAGGTCGCGGTCGACGGCGCGGAGCACTTCGGGATCGTCGTCGACTGCGAGGAGGACGGGGCGCATGAGCGAACGTTAGTGGGCGGAGCAAGTGGCGAGTGGCGCGGACAATGGGGACGGTATCGTGCGCCAATCACGAGCAGTCGATCGGGGGTGCACGGCGGCTTCATGCCAAATTTGGAATGCCAGCAATGATGCGTGGACGGCGCTCCGATGCGCTCATTCCAAATTTGGCATGGTGCCGCCTAGCACCCCCGATCGACTGCTCATCGGTCGAGATGCCGACTATCCGGCCTACGACATACTCGCCACTTGCCGCTCGCCACCCGTTACTTCACTTCCCGGTCACCACCGCCGGAACATCCAGCTCCCGCATCATGCGATTGAACGCGAGGACGTCGTTCGACTCGAGCGTGCGGAGCTGGGCGATGTGGCGATCCACCTGGGCGGCGATGTCGCGGTATACCTCGCCTTGCTGTTTCGTGGGCGCGCCCTCGGCGCTCTGCACCATATCAGCGAGGGAGAGGAGCATGTTGTAGAGGCGAATCGGGTAATGCAGGGTGATCTGATCGGCGTGGGAGTGAATCTCGACCAGCGAGTCCCGCAGCGCCTCGAGCTTCTGGCGGAGCGGCGTCGCGGCGCCGCTCACGCGCGAGGCGTAGCTCTGACGTTTCGCGTGGTCGACGCGCTCATCGATCTGATGCTCGAGATCGAGGATGCGATCGACGGCGGTGGCGAGCTCGTTCGTCGCTTGCTGTACCTGCAGGGCGAGCGCGAGCTGCGCGTCATAGTCTGCCTGGGTCGCGCGGTAGCGGGGATCGGGCCTAACGACGACGGTCTGGTCGTGCGACTGTCCGTCGACCGTGAGCCTTACGGTGTAGCTCCCGGGCGCGACGACAGGCCCCGATGTCGAGCCTTCGTCGTTCACGACGCCTTTGAGCTCGTGCGTCGGCGGGTAGCGGAGGTTCCAGACGAAACGATTCAGACCGGCTCGCGCGGGGACGAGTGAGTCCGCGGACACGAAGGCGAGCGTGTCGTCGGCGAGGGGGCGCGAGCCGCGCGGCTTCTCGGCGAGGGTATCGCGGGGCTGCGCCTTGCCGGTTGTGTCGCTGCTCGCGCTGTCCTTCCGCGCGCCGACGCTGGAGAAGGATCGAATCACCTTGCCCGTCGCGTCGCGGAAGTCGAGGGTGACCGGCGTTGTGGCACCGCGCTGGAGCCAGTAGTTCACCGTTAGGCAGCAGGGTGGGTTCTCGCCTGCATCGTCGGAGCGGCGACCGCCACCGGCGAAACGCACGGCGGCCTCGGGGGCGAAGAGGTGCACGGCCGACGAGCGCACCGCGCCGTCCAGCTGCCGGAGGGGTGAAATGTCATCGAGCACCCAGAAGGCGCGGCCGTGGGTGGCGGCAATGAGATCGCTCCCGTGCAGATGAAGGTCGCGCACTGATGCGCGCGGCAGGTTGAGCTGGAGCGAGCGCCAGTGCGCGCCGTCGTCGGTCGAATACCAGACGCCTGTCTCGGTACCGACGAAGAGCAGGCCGCGCCTAACGGGGTCCTCGCGGATCGTGCGGGTATACGCGCCAGCAGGGAGACCCGCGTCGATCCGGGTCCAGCTCCGGCCGTAGTCAACCGTCTTCCACAAGTACGGGCGGAGGTCGTCCAGCTGATAGCGGTTCGCGGCAACGTAGGCGGTGCCAGCGTCGAAGTGCGACGGCTCGATGATCGACACACGAGTGAAGTGAGCCATGTCGCGCGGCGTCACGTTCGTCCAGCTCTTGCCGTCGTCACGCGTGACGTGGATGAGGCCATCGTCGGAGCCCGCCCAGAAGATGCCGGCGGTGGTGGGAGACTCGGCGAGCGCGAATATCGTTGCATACCACTCGGTGCCCGTCATGTCGTGCGTCACCGGGCCCCCGACGGGGCCCATCGTCGTGGGATCGTGGAGCGTGAGGTCGGGGCTCACAGGCTCCCAGCTGTCGCCGTCGTTCGTCGAACGAAAGACGCGATTGGCAGCGACGTACAGCTCGTTAGGCCGGTGGCGTGAGTAGAGGATCGGAAAGGTCCACTGGAACCGATTCGGCACCCCTGACGACGGCCAGCCGTCGTAGTTGTTGAGACCGACGCTGATGTCCTTCACGTGATGCGTTCGGACATCGTAGCGCGTCAGCGTGCCCGTGTAGGTGCCGGCGATGATCGTATTCGGATCGTTCGGCTTCGGCGCGATGTACCCCGACTCGCCGCCGCCGACGTCGTACCAGTCCTGGCGCGAGATCGCTCCGTCGTCGGAGCGGCTGGCGATCGACACGGTCGTGTTGTCCTGCTGCGCACCGTAGATGCGGTACGGGAACTGGTCGTCGGTGGTGACGTGGTAGAATTGCGCCGTCGGCTGATTCATGATGCTCGACCAGCTCTCGCCGCCATCCAGACTCACCGTCGCGCCGCCGTCGTTCCCGCTGATGAGTCTTTTCGAATCCTTCGGATCGATCCAGAGGTCGTGGGTGTCGCCGTGGGGCAGCCGGATCCGCGTGAAGGTGTGGCCGCCATCGATCGAGCGCCACGTGGAGAGGTTCATCACGTACATCGTGTTCGCGTCGTTCGGATCCGCGCGCACCACCGAGTAATACCAGGGCCGAACCATCCACCGCTGGTCGCCGCTCGTCCGCTGCCAGCTTCTGCCGCCATCGTCTGATCGGAAGATCCCGCCGGTCGAATCCTCTGGCGGGGTCTCCATCGTGGCGTAGAGCCGCTCGGGATCAGCGGGTGAGACGGCGACGCCTATGCGGCCGATGGGGCGATGCGGCATTCCTTCATTGAACGTCAGCTCTGTCCAGTGCTCGCCGCCATCCGTCGACTTCCACAACCCGCTGCGTCCGCCGCCCGCCGTGAATCCCCAGGGCAGACGCTGCATACGCCAGAGCGCCGCGTAGAGCACGCGCGGATTCTTCGGATCCATCGCCAGATCGATCGCGCCGGTGGAGTCGTCGACGAAGAGCACCTTCTGCCAGTTGCGACCGCCGTCACGGGTGCGGAAGACCCCGCGCATCGGATTCGGTCCCGCGCCGTGACCCATAGCGGCGACGTAGGCCACATCCGCATCACGAGGATCGACGACGATCCTTGCGATGTGCCGTGCGTCGTCGAGACCGAGATGGCTCCATGTCCGTCCACCATCGGTCGACCGATCAACGCCGTCGCCATATGTATAGTCTTCTCTAAAGTCAGCTTCGCCGCCGCCCGCGTAGATGACATTCGGATCGCTCGGTGCAACGGCGACGGCCCCGATTGACGCGAGGCTCGTGCGGCCGTCGGTGAGACTCGTCCAGCTCTGCCCAGCGTTGGAGGATTTCCAGACACCACCATCGACGGAGCCAAAATAGAAGACGCGCGGGTTCGTGGGATCACCGGTGACGGCGACGGACCGCCCGCCCCGGAACGGCCCGACGAGCCGCCAGCGGAGACCCCGCAGCTCGGGTGCGGTGCGCTCGTAGCGCGTGGTGTCGATCGATACCGGGGTCTGTCTCGCCTGCGCGAGAACCGGTGCGGGCACGAGCAGAAAAAGAATGGCGATGCGAGGGTGCATGGGTTCAATCCAAGAAGACGATGGGGGTAGAGCAGATCCCTCGCTGCGCTCGGGATGACAACAAGGTCCTAAATCTCGATCACGACCTTGCCGAAGGTCGTGTTGCTCTCGAGGTGGCGGTGCGCGGCGACAATTTCGTCGAGTGGAAAGACCTTGTCGACAACGGGGCGAACGACGTCGCGCAGAAGCAAGGGCACCACCTGAGCGGCGAAAGCGCGCGTGGCGGCGATCTTCTCCTCGAGCGGGCGCGCGCGCAGCACCGTTCCCCGCAGCGTCAGCCTCTTGCCGAGTATCACACCGAGCGGGATGGACGCGTCGCGGCCGCCCATCGTGCCGATGAGAATGATCCGCCCCTTCGGCGCGGCAGCGGCGATGCTCGCGGCCAGGTACGGCCCGCCGACGAGATCGAGCACGATCTCCACGCCGGCGCCGCCAGTCGCCGACATCACATGGCCCGCAATGTCTTCCGGCGAGTCGCCCACGACGATTCCCTCCTCGAGGCCGAGCGACCGCGCGCGATTCACCTTCTCCGCCGTGCGCGCGTCGCCGAGCGGAAGCGCGCCCGCGGCGCGCGCGAGCTGCACCGCGGCGAGTCCCACGCCGCTTCCCACCGCATGAATGAGCACGCGCTCCGATGCTCGCACGCCAGCCTGCGTCACGAGCGCATCATGCGCGGTGATGAACGCCTCGGGCACCGCCGCCGCGTCCGTCCAGGACAGGTTCGCCGGAATACCGGCGAGCGTTCGCTCGTGCACCGTGATGTACTCGGCGTTACCGCCACCGCCGACGATGCCGAAGACGCGATCGCCCCCCTTCCAGAGCGAGACGCCCGGGCCACACGCCGCGACCTCGCCGGCGATCTCCATCCCGGGAATGTCGGCAGGCCATCCCGGCGGCGCGGGATATCGGCCTTCGCGTTGCAACAGATCGGCGCGATTGAGCGCGCTCGCGTGCACACGTATGAGCACCTCGCTCGTGCCCGCTGTCGGCCGCGCGACCGTGCGCACTTCGAGAACTTCAGGACCGCCGGGACGCGTGATGACCGCCGCGCGCATCTGTGTCGTGTCGACGATGGTGCTCTCCGAGCTCGAGTAGTGGATAGCGTGGAACTTTGCGCGCGCGCGAGGGGCGCGGTCAAGGCGCCGCGAGACGCGTCGCCGCCGCCTGGATGATGTCCAGCTGGCGCAGTGCTCTGTGGAACTGTGGCATCGTGAGCTCCGCGTGAGCGACCACTGGCGGTCGCGGTTCGCATTGTGACGGCGCGCGCCGTTCGGCGACGGCATCGGCGACACAGTCGAGCGTACTCGTTAGGTACGCCGCGAAGCGCGCGACGTCGTCTCGAATTGCTCCGGCCTCCGGCGCATGGCGCAGCGTTCCGACCGCGATGTCGGCGGAGATGAGCCGGCGAGTGAAGGTGAGCAGTGTCGTCGCGGGCTCGAGCTCGCGCCGGCGTCGCGTCGACTCCGCCACCATGCGCTCGAACGACGCCTCGGCGTTGGTGATCGCGAGCGCCGCGTCGCGACGGGCGGCGGCGAGGGCGACGCTCGACTCGTCGCCGGTGCTGTTCCACATCGCGACGACGACCCGGAGGTGGGCCGCGGCAGCTCGCAGCGCCGTCGCCGCGAGCTCGGGGAACCGGTCTCGCTCCGCGCTCGGCCAGAGGAGCCAGGCGCCGGCGAGACCGAGGACGCCGCCGATGAGCGTATTCACGACGCGCAGCTCCGCCAGGTGCCAGTCGCCCGCGCTCATCTCGGCGAGAAGGACGAAAGTTGGCGTCAGGAGGATCGAGTAGATCAAATAGTTCACGCGCAGGAACGCCACGCAGGCAGCAGCGAGAACGAAGATGACGACGAGGAGTCCGCGTGAATCGTGGATGACGGCGACGAGGGCGACGGTGAGGAGCGCGCCGGCGACGGTGCCCAGGAATCGCTGGAGCCCGCGGATGAGCGTCGCCCCCGCGAATGGCTGAAGGATGATCAGCGCGGTGATCGTCACCCAGTAGCCGCGCGGCAGGTTCAGCAAACGTGTAACGAGCACGGCGACGGCGGTAATGATGGCGACGCGGAGGGCGTGGCGCATCGCGAGCGAGTCGAGGGTGAGGCTCGCCCGGAGTGTCTCGAGCACGGGCGGCCGATCCTCGACGATGGTGAGGATGGCGAGTGCCGGCGGGATATGCGGCGGACGGTCGCTGGACAGCGCGTCGGCATTGGCCGCGACGACGGTTGTGTACTCCTCGAGCTGATCGAGGAGCCGCGCCGATTGCGCGCGAAACGGATCCGCGCTGGATGGCGGCGAGTGAGCGGCTTGCGTCACTGTCGCGATGTCCAGCACACCCGGCGGGCTCGGCTCGACTTCGATCGCGGTGGCGATGCGCCGAGCCGTGGACGCGAAACGCGCGGCCGCACTTGCGGTGGTCGCGGCAATGTCGTGCTGACCAGCCTCGGTTGCGTGCTCGAGAAACTCGTCCAGCGCGATGAGCGTGCCGAAGAGGAGATCCGCGCCCTGCACGAGGAGCAGGAGCCGTTCGCCACGTCGCGCCTCGCCCTGGCCACCGCGTCTCGATACGGCGACGACCGATCGCGCGGCTTCGACGGCCTCCCGGATCGCGCGGCGATGTTGCACGAGGGCGGCGCGCTGCGCCTCGTTAGGCGCTGTGCGGCCGAGGAGCGTGACGGCCTCGGCGTAGCTGGCGAGCTCGCGGTAGCAACGGGCGGTGGCGACGCGCAGGGGGCGGTAAGGCCGTACCGGCCAGAAGACGAGCGCCAGGATCATTGCCCAGGCGCCGCCCGCGAGGAGGTAGGCACCGCGCTGGAATGCCTCGCTCGCGGTTGGCGACGGTGCGGACAGCGAGACGGCAAAGGCGACGGCGATGCTCGTGCCCACGCCGCCGGCGCTGATGCCGAACTCACGCGCGAGACTCAGCCCACCAACGACCACGAACGTCAGCGCGACGGCGAGCCAGGTGGTTCCACCGATCATGCCGCCGACGAGGACGCCGATCGCCGCGCCAACGGTGAGCGCGCCCATGGTGAGCGCGCGGATGCGATAGGCGCCGCCGCGATCGGCCACGGCCGCGCTGAAGCCGCCGAGACTGGCCCAGGTGCCGCCAGTGGAATGGAGAAGCTGGGTGACGAGCAGCGGCACCATCGTCGCGACCGCGGCCCGGAGCCCGGCGACGATGGCGGGGCGCTCGCTCGTGGACCTAACGAGTAGCGACAGGCGGCCGGGTGGAGTTGACTGCTCTTCCGCCGACGAGCGAGGTGTGGTCACGACAAGCAATCTACGGCCGGAAAAGCAAACGCCCCTTCCTGTCGGAAGGGGCGTTGCTTTCGATCTCCCAAAGCTTACGGGTTGCGGTCGAGGCAGCCCTTGACGTTGGGATTGGCGTTGGTCTCGTCGAGAGGGATCGGGAAGTTCACGTCGGTGCCATAAGCACCACCCCCACGGCCCTTATAGCTGCCGTTTGGCCAGACCGTATTGGTTGCGACGCCATATCCGGCCGGCGCGGCCCGGACGAGACGACGCAGATCGCCTACGCGGTGCGCCGTGGCGTACTGCCAGAAGGCACGCTCGCTGAAGAGCTGAAGGAGTTGCGCCTGGAATCCGACCGCGGGTGCCAGGGGCGCCAAACCCACTGCCGAGCGAAGGCTGTTGAGTATCGCCAGCGTGCCGTTCGCGCCGGCATAGTTCGTCGCGAGCTGGCTTTCGGCGATGATCAACTGCGCCTCTCTCCAGTCCGCCAACACCGTTGGGGAACTGCGATCCGAGTACTTTAGCGTTCCATAAACCGGGCGTTGCTGATCGAAGCCAAGGCCGAGAGTATCGTACGGCGTCCGCGGATCGCAACCACTCGAGACTGGTTGACCGCTCACGCAGCCGTTCCGGAACGGCAACCCGACGCCGCCTTCCAAATTGGCCTGCGTCCACCGGCCCTCGTTCCACTGCAGCTCGAAGACGCCGTTGTTCTGGCGCGTCGTGTTGCCGCTCGAGAAGATCCTGTAGACGAAATCCGGCGCCACGGCTTTGACGGTGTCGGCCGCGGCGGCGAGGTTCGTGTTGCTCTTGAAGAGCAACGCGCGGGCCGTGCCGACGCGCGCCAGGTCCGCGAGATAATGGTCATTCTTCGTCTTCGCGACGGCAAGCGCCTTCGTGAAGCGGTCGAGCGCGGAGTCGAGCATCTGCTGCGTCGTGAGCGGCGCACCCGTGACGATGTTCGAGCTTGCATCAAACTTGGTGATGCCGACGCCGGAGCAGTAGACCTCGGCGATGAGCAGCCACGAGTATCCCTCGAGGCTCAATGCTTCCGAGTAGCTCCGATCCGTCGGAGCGAGCGCCGCATAGGCGCTCTCCGCGCGGAAGGTGGATTGACGTGCGCGCTGCACCTCGAAGTAGATGTTGCTCATCGTCGAGTTGTTGACGTCGATCGAGCGGCGATCGAGCTGAACGCGCGTGGGGAATGTTTCGGTGAAGGAGAACTCATCGGTGAAGAGGCCTGTCATGTTGACGAGACCCTCATCACCGCCGCTTCCCGTTCCGGCGAACGCCACCTGGAAGTCTCCGACGGCCGCGGCGAGCAGCGTCGGGAGACCAGCCTTGCCCGTGATGTCGGTGGGGTGGGACACGTCCGGGTCGGGGACCTGGAGCACCTTGTCCACCGAACAGGCGGAGAGGAGCAGCGCGCTGGCGGCGAGGATCGCTCCCCGTTTGCCGAGACGCTGGGCAATTCTATTCAGCATGTAATAAACCTCTCTGTACGCGGGTGAAGTCGGTCGCATCAGAAACCGAAGTCGAGTCGGATCGTGTAGTAGCGCACCTGCGGCTGGCCGAGGAACTCGTCGGTGCTGAAGTTGAAGCCACCGTTCTCGTTGATCTCGGGATCGAGACCAGTGTACTTCGTCCAGGTATGCAGGTTCCGGCCGGCCAGCGTCAGGGTGGCGCCGTTGAGGCCGAATCGTGACACATAGCGCTGCGGCACACCGATCGCGATCGACACTTCACGCAGCTTCGTGAAGCTCGCGTCCTCGATGTAGCCGGCGTCCGTGCCGAGGGCGCCAGCGATGACCCGTGCCTGCCGGTCGAGCGGCGCCGACTTGTCGTTGGCGAAGAACGAGTTGCCGAAGAAGACATCCCGGAAGACATCCGTGAAGTTGAGCAACTTCTGTCCGCCACGATGGTCGACGAGCGCACGCACGGTGAAGTTCTTGAACAGCGTGAGCTGCGGCGTGAACGAGACCTCGCTCGTCGGGAACGGCGAGCCGATGAACTGGGCGCTATCGCCGAGGGTAACCTCAGTGCGATCGATGATATGATCGCCGTTCTGGTCCGCGTAACTCTTGATCGGAGTGGCCCAGTAGCCGCCCAACGGGTAGCCGGCCTGGCTACGCTGCGTGTTGTCCGCGCCGTAAATGATGGGCGGGATGCCCTTGCCGAGGCTGAGGAGCTTGTTCGCGGTCTTGCTACCCGTCACAAGGAGCGACGCCCCGATGTTCTGCCCGGTGTAGAGCTGCGCGTTCACCGAGTACTCGAGACCCGCGTTCTTCACACGGCCCAGATTCTCGAGACGGCTGGTCGCCTCGCCTTCGGAGAGCGGAATCGGACGCGCGACGATGGCGTCGTTGGTGTTCTTGCTGTAGTAGGTGACTTCGGTCGCGATCTTGTCACGCCAGAAGCCGGCGTCGAAACCAATTTCGTACTCGGCCGAGATCTCCGGCTTGAGATTCGGGTTGCCAACGCCACCGACAAAGAACCCGGGGACGTCCGTGGCCTCCGAGCTCCCCTGCCGGATGCTCACCGCCGTCGGCGTCAGGAAGCGAACGGCATCGCGGAAGTTCGGACGCTGGCCGCTCTGGCCATAGGCGGTGCGGAGTCGCAGGGACGAGAGATAGTCCTGCTTCGGGAAGAAGCCTTCCTCGCCGACAACCCACGACAGGCTCGCCGCCGGATAGACGACGCTCTTGAAGTCCTGGCCGAACGCGCTGTTCTTGTCCGAGCGCAATGCACCGGTGAGGAAGAGCCGCTCACGCCACGACAGTTGCTCCTGGAGGTAGGTGCCCAGCGTCTTCACCTCGACGTTGGTCTCGCCAACCGCGAAGAGCGCGGTGGTGCCGTTCAGTGAGCCGGACCCCGGCACGATGTTCTGTCCGAACGCCAGCGTCGCCCGCGTGATCTCGTCGTTCCACTGGACGCCGGCGGACGTCGCCGCGCGCAGATCGGAGCGGGGATTGAACGTGCCGGTGAGGCCCAGGTTCGCCGTGTAAACGAAATCCTGGAAGGGGTTCGACGTACGCTTGCCGACGGGATCGTCGGCGAACTGGCTCGTCGGACCGCCTGCGCTGGCGGGCGGGATGAATTCCTGGTCAATGCGGTTGGTGAAGTCGACGCCGGCGGTTCCGATCGCGGAGAGCCACGAAAGCGGCTGCCAGTTCCCGCGCGTGGACCCGGTGAAACGATCGACGTTCTGCTGGGTGTTGATGGCCATGATGTCCGCTGGCGTGTCGAAGCCGTAGCCTTGCAACCCCCAGTTCGGGAGCGCGTAGCCGAGCAACCCCTGCGGAACGATACCGCGAACGTTGTTATCGTTCTGCGGCAGGCGCAGGCGACTCTGCACGTAGCCGGCGTTGGCCGACAGATCGAAGTTCTCGCGGAGCTGACTGTGCACGTTCGCGCGCAAGGAGATCAACCGCTGGCGGTTGATCGCATACACACCCTGCTCGCGATAATAATCGCCGCCGATGAAGTACTGAGCGAGCTCCGATCCGCCGTTGACGTCGGCGCCGAAACGCTCGCGCCAGCCGCGAATGAACGGGCTGTTCTGCTCGAGCGGATTGTACGAGACGATCTTGTCGCCCTGGCAAAAGCCAAGCGTCTGGAAGTCGAGGCTGCAAGGGACGCTATCGGGTGCGAAGTTCGTGAGATCGAGGTTCGCGTAGTTCGCGGGATAGCTCGTGACTTCGTTCACCGTGCCGGCTTCGCTGTGGATGTTCCACTTCGTCGTGCCGGAGCGGCCACGCTTCGTCGTGATCTGAATGACGCCGTTCGACGCCGCCGTGCCGTACAGCGCGGCCGCGGCCGGCCCCTTGATGATCTCGATGTTCTCGATGTCTTCAGGGTTGATGTCGTTCAGGCGCGACGGCACCTGACCGCCGACACCGATGCTCGTCGCTCCCTGATCATTGTTGACGCGAACGCCGTCGACGATGATGAGCGGATCGTTCGAGAGCGACACGCTGTTCGAGCCGCGGATGCGAATGCGTGCCGCGCTGCCCGTGGTGCCACCGGCTTCCTGCACCGTGACGCCCGCGGCGCGCGACGACAGCACCGTCTGCAAGTTCGAAACAGCGGCCTGCGGCACTTCCTCGGGCACGTTGATGCTGGCCGTCGAAACGCCGCTCTCGCGACGCGACTGCTCCTGCCCGGTCGCCGTCACCTGCACGACGTCGAGGGTCGTCGCCGCCGGATCGAGCGTGAAGTCGAGCGCGGCCGTGCCGCTCGCCGTGATGGTCAGCGGCCGCGTGATAGAACCGTAGCCGATGCGCAACGCCTGCACGCTGACAGCGCCGGCCGGCACACCCGTGATACGATACGTCCCCTGATCACTGGTCTGTGCGCCACGCTGCGTACCAACAACGCGCACCGTCGCGCCCACGATCGGCTGCTGAGATGCGCGGTCGATAACGCGACCCGCGATCGTCCCCGTCGGCTGCTGCGCGGCAGCAAGCATCGGAGCGAACACGAGCGCGCTCACACCAAGTCTCTGGATCCAAGCCATTGGTCCTCCCTTTCCACCCATGGTCTGTTGTCGCCGCACGGCTGCGAGACGCGCGGCAGCGAAGCGGAATGATTCGGTGACGGTTGCCAGCAATAACCGGCAACCTAAGCCGTATCCCTGACGCCACGCGAACGTTCGCGTTTTGTCAATTCCACTGTGTCTTGAACCCGGACCGTCGATGAGAAGTCACGCATTCGCGCAGCTTCTCCGTGAACCGCACTGGGCGGTGACGAACCGGTATGTATGCGTGACGAACGCTCGCAGGTCGCAGTGCCCGGCGCGTTCAATCGAGTGCGACGCGGTACCCAGCCTTTCGCACCGTCAAAATGTAACGTGGGTGCGCGGGATCGTCTTCAAGCTTTCGCCGCAACTCGGCGACGTGGGTGTCCACGGTCCGGCTGACGACCTCAGCATCGTAGCCCCAGACGTCGCGGAGCAGGTCGAGCCGAGGGACGATCGCGCCCTTTCGCCGCAGGAGCGCCATCAGGAGGTCGAATTCCTTCGGCCGCAGCGTCACCGGAAAGCCACGACGAAAGACGCCGTGCGTGCTCGGCCGCACCTCGATCTCACCGAAGACGATTCGTTCGCTGGCGGAGTGTCCGGTTCCGTTCAGACGGCCAGGCGCGCCGGCGCGCCGGAGGAGCGCATTCACTCGACCCAACAGCTCCAGCAGCCCGAACGGCTTCGTGACGTAGTCGTCGGCGCCGAAGCGAAAGCCGCGCACTTTATCCGCTTCCTCGCTGCGCGCCGTGAGAATCAGCACGGGGACGTTGTCGCCGTCCGCGCGAAGCGACGACAGCACGCGGTAGCCGTCGAGGCCAGGCAAGGCGAGATCGAGAATCACGAGCGATGGCGCGCCCGCGCGTGCGCGCGCCAACCCCTCCGCCCCGTCGTGCACGACCTCCACCTCATGGCCTTCGATCTCGAGGTTGTTGGCAAGACCGCGGGCGAGGTCGGGATTGTCCTCGACGATGAGAATCCGCGACACAGTGATGAGTGGCGAGTGGCTAGTGGCGAGTGAGACTGAGGTCTCAGATCTCAGAGCTCAGATCAGTCTCTTTCTATGCGCCTGATCGGTATCTCACCCAGTAACGCGAGTCCAGAATCGAGACCTCTGCCTCGAGGTGTCAGACGTGAGATCGAGATGCAGAGTCTCACGTCTGAAGACTCGGTCCTGACGTCTCGAAGCTGGACTCACTGTCGTGGGTGAGATGCTCGTTAGGTGCTCCGAAAAAGATCGATCTGAGATCTCAGACCTCAGCTCTCAGTCTCAGTCGTGAGTCGCGCAAAACGAACGCCGTATGCTTTCCGTCGACTGTAGGCAAAGTAGATGACGAGTCCCACGGTGAGCCAGATGAGCAGCCGTATCCACGTCTGAATGGGCAACCCGACCATCTGGGCGAGGCAGATGACCGCGCCAAGGATCGGTACGAGCGGAACCCATGGCGTGCGAAATGGGCGCTCCAGCTCGGGGCCGGTGCGTCGCAGGAGGATGACACCGATGCAGACGAGCACGAACGCGAGCAGCGTCCCGATGCTCACGAGCTGGCCGAGGAGATCGATCGGGAGAAGACCGGCGGCGACGGAGATGATCGTTCCGGTGATGATCGTGCTCAGATAGGGCGTCCGAAAGCGCTGATGGATGGCGCCGAACAGGGGCGGAAGCAGCCCATCGCGGCTCATCGAGTAGAAGATGCGCGTCTGCGCGAGCATCTGGACGAGCATGGTGCTGAAGAGTCCGAAGATCGCGCTGATCTTGATCACGGGGCTGAACCAGCGGAGACCTGTCGCGTCGATGCCAACCGCGAGCGGATCGGCGACGTTGAGCTGCTTGTAGCTCACGATTCCGAGTAGCACGGTCGCGACCGCGATGTAGATGACGGTGCAGATCGCGAGCGAGCCGAGGATGCCGATGGGCATGTCGCGCTGGGGGTTCTTCGCCTCCTGGGCCGCGGTGGAGACCGCATCGAAGCCGATATAGGCGAAGAACATGATCCCGGCGCCGCGGAGCACGCCGCTCCAGCCGAAAGCGCCGAAGTGTCCTTCGTTAGGCGGAATGAACGGCGTCAGGTTCTCGCGCCGGACGTACGACGCGGCGAGCGCGACGAAGAATACGAGGACGAGCGACTTGATGAGGACGAGCACCGTATTCGTTCCCGCTGACTGCCGGATGCCGATGACGAGGAGCGCCGACACGAGCACGACCACGAGCGCCGCGGGGAGATTGAAGATGCCATGAACGGTCGATCCGTTAGCCAGCGTGACGAGCGCGCCGCGCGGCGCCGTGAGTGCCGGCGGAATCGTAAGGCCGAGATCGCGGCAGAAGCTCACGAAGTAGCCTGACCAGCCGACGGCGACGGTCGACGCGCTGAGCGCGTACTCGAGGATGAGATCCCACCCGATGATCCAAGCGAAGATCTCGCCCACGGTCGCATACGCGTACGTGTACGCGCTCCCCGCGACGGGCACCATCGCCGCGAACTCGGCGTAACAGAGTCCGGCGAAGGCGCAGCCGACAGCGGAGATGATCATCGAGAGGACGAGCGCGGGACCGGCGGCCGTGGACGCCGCGACGCCGGTGAAGACGAAGATGCCGGTGCCGATGATCGAGCCGATGCCCAGCGCCGTCAGGTGGAGTGGCCCAAGGGAGCGGAGGAGCAGGCTGCGCTCGGACTCCTGTCGCAGATCGGCGAGCGATTTTCGCGTGAAGAGGGACACGGGAGTGGCGAGTGGCGAGTGGCGAGTGGCGAGCGATTTGTATACAACGGATACGCTCGACACCGCCTGTCTCGACAGAGCGAATTGCCACTTCGCGCGTTAGAGTTTGGTCAACTGCCGTCGGGCTCACGGCGCCTCGTGAGGCCCGGCCAACGTCAGAGTCTCGTCAGAGGGCCGCGCGAGAGCGCGGCAGCTCGGCTCCGCGGCCCGAGTCTTTCGCGCGCGCCGCCGGCGATGCAGGCAGCTCGACGACGAAGCGCGCACCGCCACGCTCCGCGCGCTCGACCCAGGCCCGTCCACCATGGCGCGCCGTGAGGTCCCGCACGACGGCGAGACCGATGCCGGTTCCGTTGGTGCCGCGCCGCCCACTCGTTAGGCGCACAAAGGGAGCCCAGATCCGCTCACGGTCGGCGACCGGGACGCCTGGGCCCTCGTCTTCCACGGCGAGCCGTGCGGCGACGTCGAGCCGCTCGACGCGCACCGTGACTGTCTGACCGGGTGGCCCGTAGCGCACGGCGTTCTCGAGCAGATTGAGGACGATCTGTCGATAGGCGGCGCCGTCCACCAGAGCGGGGGCAGGCGCCTCGATCTCCTCGCGGAGTGTCACCTTGGCCGTCCAGGCAAGCGGCGCAAAGGCGACGAGGATCTCGCGCGTCACCGCGCCAAGGTCGACGACCTCGGACGACGGCTCGAGGAGGTCGCGGTGAGCGCGCGTGAAGTGGAGTGCGTTCTCGACGAGGTGCATGAGCCGCCGCGCTTCACGAACGATGATCTCGGCGGCGGCACGACGCTCGCGATCGGAGCGCGTCCGCTCGAGCATGAGCGTCTCGCCGAAGAGCAGGATCTGCGCGAGTGGTGTGCGCAGCTCGTGCGAGACCCCGGCGGTGAGGTCGGCGCGGAGCCGCGCGAGCTCGTGCTCCCGCCGAAGCTGGAGAATGGCCGCGACGACGAGACCCGCCATCAGGACGAGCAGCCCGAATAAGGCGAACAGCCGCGACCGTGGCACACCGTCCGCCATTAGCGCGCCGGGATCGTCGGTGACGAGCGCGACGCCGAGCCGCAGCGACGCATAACGAGGCCCGAGAGCCACGGTGTCGGCGAAGAGGGTGACCGCCGCGACGGGAGCGGCGCCGGGTAGATAGCTCTCATGGCCGACGCGCGGGAGCATCGTCACACGCGACTCGGGACGCGGGGTGCCGCCAGCCAGGACATCGCCATCCGGCGCGATTACGAGAATTCTCAACAGGGAGTCGTAGCTCGCCGTCGGCGTCGCGGCCGCCATGTGCGCCGCATGGCTGCGTGGGCGGGGCGTGAGAACAGCTTCGCCGAACGCGGCGGCGTCGGTGACGAATCCATAGACGTAGCCGGGAGCAGCGTCCCTCGGCGCGCGCACGGTGTAGGCGGCAACGCGAGGGTGCCCCTCGACGACGCCATACAGCAGCGCGTCGTCCCAATCAGGCTGGCGCACGAGCTTTACGTGGGCCGCGACAGTACTGCGGAGCCATTCGCGCTCCGCGAGCGACACCGAATCGCCGGCGAATTGGGGATCGCCATCGGGGAGACGGAATCGGAAGTATGTCCGTGGTGCGACGGCGGGAGCGCAGCGACAGTCGCGCACGTGCTGAACGCCACGCGCGATGATCGCTGCCGGCGGTGGCGCAACTTGAGTGGCGGCCGACAGCGGCGCGAACAGCGCCCGCAGCGCGAGCGCGATCGACGCCTGGGTCTCGTACGCGGCGCCGGTCGCGCTGTAGCGCACGAAGTCCTCGCCGGCGCGCGTCGCGGTGCGCTGCTGGGCGAGCGCTGTGCTCCACGCCTCGTGCGCGAGATCCGCCGCGATGGCGAACGTCACGACGAGGAGACCAACGAGCAGCGGCATTCCAGCGGAGCGGCGCACGGTTCCAGAACAATGCAGAGGACGCAGAGGAAATCCAGAGCAAAAACACTTTGCTCTCGTTTTCCTCTGCGTCCTCTGTGGTTACTACGTGACTAGCTCTTTCGAGCAGCCGATTCGAGGAAAACAATCCGACGCTAGATACGCAATCCCAATTGTCGTAACAGCTCCTCGAAGCGGAGCCATTCCCGCTTGTCGTAACCAGGCGCATCGTACGCCTTGGACCACAGGCGGTGAAAGAGCCGATGCGCTTCCTGGGTCGGATCGGCGGCCACTCCGGCGCTGCGAGCGATTTCGCTCATGGAATATCCCTCCACCTTCGGACTGCCACGAAGCAAAAAGCAAGACGCGAGCCGAATACATCTGATCGCGGCGCACGCGCTTTCATCGGGAACGACTGTTACAGGTGATGTCGCAGGAACCACTAACGCGCGGTGACGCACAGCACGCTACAGCCGATTATTTGGGTATACTCCGATATGACGACTACCGCCACCGTGACTCCGGAAAGTGAACGCGCAATTCCGCGTCCGCTCAGCGACGACGCGTTGCGTCGCATCGACGCATACTGGCGCGCCGCGAACTATCTGTCCGTCGGACAGATTTATCTTCTCGCGAATCCGCTCCTGCGCGAGCCGCTCACGCTGGATCACGTGAAGCCGCGACTCCTCGGCCATTGGGGAACGACGCCGGGGCTGAATTTCGTGTATGTACATCTCAATCGCGTGATTCGCGAGCGGGATCTCGATGTCATCTACGTCACGGGGCCGGGACACGGTGGACCGGGGATCGTCGCCAATACATACCTCGAGGGGACGTATAGCGAGTTCTATCCAAGCGTCGCGCAGACTGCCGACGGGATGCAGCGGCTCTTCAAGCAGTTCTCCTTCCCCGGTGGGATTCCGAGCCACGCCGCGCCGGAAACTCCGGGATCGATCAACGAGGGTGGCGAGCTCGGCTACTCGCTGGCCCACGCCTATGGCGCCGCGTTCGACAACAAGGATCTCATCGTCGCGTGCGTCATCGGCGACGGCGAGGCCGAGACGGGCGCACTCGCGGCGAGCTGGCACTCGAACAAGTTCCTGGATCCCGCGCGCGACGGTGCGGTGCTCCCGATCCTGCACCTCAATGGTTACAAGATTGCTAATCCGACGGTGCTCGGCCGGATGGACGACGACGAGCTGTCGCAGCTGCTCACGGGCTACGGCCACACGCCGTACTTCGTCGAGGGCGACGAGCCGATGGAGATGCACCAGAAGATGGCGGCGACGCTCGACGAGATCGTCGATGAGATCCGCGCCATCCAGCACGACGCGCGGTCGCGCAAATCGACGGGACGGCCGGTCTGGCCGATGATCGTCCTGCGTTCGCCGAAAGGGTGGACGGGTCCCAAGGTCGTCGATGGAAAGCCGGTCGAGAACACGTGGCGCGCTCACCAGGTGCCATTGGCCGAGCTGCAGTCGAAGCCCGAACACCTCGCGCAGCTCGAGCAGTGGATGCGCAGCTATCGCCCGGACGAGCTGTTCGACGCGGAGGGGAAGCTCGTGCCGGAGCTCGTGGAGCTCGCGCCGAAGGGAAATCGGCGGATGGGGGCGAACCCGCACGCCAATGGCGGGCTGCTGCTCCGTGATCTCCTCCTCCCGGATTTTCGCGACTATGCGGTTCCGGTGCCAGCTCCGGGTGAGCGATTTGCGGAGAGCACTCGCTCGTTAGGCATGTTCCTCCGCGACGTCTTCGCACTCAACGGCCAGGCGGCCAACTTCCGGCTGTTCGGCCCCGACGAGACGGAGTCCAATCGCCTGGCGAATGTCTACGAGGCGACGGACAAGGTGTTCATGGAGAAAATCCTCCCGACCGACGAGCATCTGTCGACGAGCGGGCGGGTGATGGAGGTGCTGAGCGAGCACCTCTGCCAGGGCTGGTGCGAGGGCTATCTCCTGACGGGACGCCACGGCTTCTTCTCCTGCTACGAGGCGTTCATCCACGTCGTCGACTCGATGTTCAATCAGCACGCGAAGTGGCTGAAGTCGACGCGCGAGATTCCGTGGCGCCGACCGATCGCGTCGCTGAATTATCTGCTGACGTCGCACGTCTGGCGGCAGGACCACAACGGCTTCAGCCATCAGGATCCCGGGTTCATCGATCATGTCGTGCAGAAGAAGGCGGACGTCGTGCGCGTGTATCTGCCGCCGGATGCCAATTGCCTTCTCTCCGTCGCCGATCATTGTCTGCGAAGCCGCAACTATGTGAACGTGATCGTCGCGGGCAAGCAGCCGGCGCCGCAGTGGCTGGACATGGCGGCGGCGATCCGGCACTGCACGATCGGCATCGGGATCTGGGACTGGGCGAGCACGGATTGTGGCGTAGAGCCGGACGCGGTGCTCGCGTGCGCGGGCGACGTGCCGACCCTCGAGACGCTCGCCGCCGTCGACCTCCTGCGCGGCTTCTTTCCCGACATCGCGCTGCGAGTGATCAACGTCGTCGATTTAATGACTTTACAATCGGCCTCGCAGCATCCGCACGGCCTGTCGGATGACGAGTTTGACTCGATGTTCACCACGGACCGGCCGGTGATATTCGCGTACCACGGCTACCCGACGTTGATCCACCGTCTCACATACCGGCGACGGAATCACGGGAACATCCACGTCCACGGCTATCAGGAGGAAGGGACGACGACGACACCGTTCGACATGACGGTGCTGAACGAGCTCGATCGGTTCCATCTCGCCGGGAGCGTGGTCGACAAGGTGCCGCGACTGGGGAAGATCGGCGCGCACTTCAAGCAGATGCTTCGCGATACCCTGGTCGAGCATCATCACTACGTGCGCGAGCACGGCGACGACATGCCCGAGATCAAGGAATGGAAGTGGTCGGGCGGTTCCGCGGGTGGGGATGAGAGAGGGCGGCGGAAGGACATCGACTGAGCGAACGACGGGAAGAGCGCGCGAGGAACGGCGCGCGAGAAACGGCGCGCGAGGAACGGCGACCTGACAAGGAACGAAGCGTTGATGGGATGAAAAGCAGATCATCCCGTTTGGAGTGGCGCGCTGCTCGCGCGCTCCTGCTCTCTCACCAAATCAACGCTTCGTTCCGAAGTCCCTGATAACTATGGACTGATTGCTATGGACTGCGGTTATTGCAGTTCCGTCTTCGTCGCGAAGTCGTAGAGCGTCACGCGGCGCAGGTGGTAGTAGCCGGTCCAGACGCCGCGCAGAGATTGGATGTAGGCGGTGAGTGCCTGGTTCTTCTCGTTCTGCGCGATGAAGAGGTCGCTGATGCCGATCTTGCCGATGACGTAGCGATTCTTGGCGACTTCGAAGCGCTTGCTCGCCACCGTGTCCGCCTTGGCGGAGATCGCGAGCTGACGGAGCGACTGGGTGAGCTGGAGGGCCGCATAACGAGCGTCCTCAGTCAGCTCCTCGCGGCGCTGCCGTGACGCGCTCGCGACACGGGCCTGTTCGGCGCGCGCGGCCTGGACGTCGGCGCGGCCGCCGCCCCACTGGAAGAACGGCATCGTCACGCCAAGATGGAATTTCTGCTGGGGGAGCGGCGAGGCGTAGGCGGTGCCGAAGAGCGTCGAGGTCTGGTTCATGCCGTAGCCGGCGCCTAACGAGGCAGTGAATCCGTTTCTGAAGCGCGCCTCGGTCTCGCTCCGCTTCGCGTTGACGGAATCGAGCTCCGTCTGCTGCATGAGGCTCGCGTTCCGGAGCGCCTCGTGGACCGCAACCTCGGGGTCCGCTTCGATCGTGGGGACCTGATTTGGGGCCACGATCGCGAGCGTGTCCGTGCCATGCACGTTGATCAGCCGCCGGAGCGCGGACTCGGACCGATCGCGCTCCAGACGGGCGCCGTCTACCGCGGCGCGGGCATTGAGCAGGGCGAGCTCGCTGGCGAGCAGATCGTTCTCGCCTATCTTCCCGACCTCGTAGCGACCTTTGTTGAGCGTGTACAGCGTGTCGTTCACCGCGGCATTCGCGGTCGCGTTCTGCAGCGCGACCGTCGCGGCGTAGTAGTCGAAGAATGCCGAGGCGGTCGAAGCCGCGATGTCTTCCCGCTGCTCCAGGTACACACGCTCGGCAACAGATGAGCGCAGCGATTGCGCGCGCGTGTCCCACAGCTGCTCACGCGGCTGAAACAGATTCTGGTCGATCTCGATCTGGAACGGGGTCGATTTCCACGTGCGATGGGCGACCGATCCGCTTCCCGCGTCCGACGTCTGATCGAGACGATCGAGCAGCGATGTGACCTTGAGGGAGCCGCCCAACCATGGCAGCGCCTGCGTCACGGACACACCCATGTAGGACTCGTTCTGGCTCTGCGGCGCGAAGACCGTCTCGCCCGTCTGAAGGAATACCGGCACGACGGCATGATTGTAGTTCGCGACGTCACCCTGAAGTTGAATCTGCGGAAGCAGACGCGCACTGAACGCCCGATCTCGCGCGCGCGCTTCGGCGAGTGCGCTGCGCGCCGCGCTCGCCGCGGGACCCTGCTTCGCGGCGAGGGTGATCGCGTCCTGGAGCGTCAGCGCGGACGGACATGGCCCGCCGGCCTGTGCGAGGATCGGTTGCGCGGTGCGCGGCGGACACGGAGTACTCTGCTGCGCCGCGACGGCGAGGACCGCGGTCGCGGAAAGCGACAGAGCGCCACAGAGTGAACGGCGGAGTGACGGCATGATCGTTAGGCTGGTGAAGAAGCAAGAGCGGATCCTCCCGCCCTCGCACTGCGCCACGACGGAACGGCTACTCGTAGCGCAGGCAGACCACGGGATCCTGGCGCGCGGCGCGCCAGGCGGGGACGATTCCGAAGAGCAGGCCGACGGCGACCGAGACGCCGAAGGCGACAACGACGGAGACGAGCGACACGATGGTGTGGATGCCCGCCGCGCGCTCGATGACGAAGCTGAGGATCGCGCCGGTGAGAATTCCCGCGAGTCCGCCCGCGAGGCTGATCATCACGGCCTCGCTCAGGAACTGCGCGAGCACGTCCTTCTGCGTCGCACCGACGGCACGCCGAACGCCGATCTCTCGAATCCGCTCGAGGATCGACGCGAGCATGATGTTCATGATGCCGAT
>JAJKIR010000018.1 GCA_021154325.1 Gemmatimonas sp. | reverse complement strand
CTCACCGCGACCGTGCGCGGTCCGAAGCCAAAGGCGTAGTTGCGCACGCTCGGCCGGATGGGTGTGGGCATGCGGATGACCCAGCTGGGAATGATCCAGCCGCCGGTGCCGAGGCGTGTGAAGACGATGTGGCCACCGAGCAGGGTGTCGGGCGCGGAGATCGGGAGATTCACAAAAGTGAAACGGACGCTCCGGAGCTCCATGGACGTCGTATCGAGCCAGACGGTGCCGCGGATCTCGACGTGTCGCGGCCGGCCGGCGGGCTCGAAGTCGAGGCCGATGGCGCCTGGCGCGGACGGTGGCGCGTCGGCGTGGGTCAGTCGGAAGCAGTGCGCTTCGGTGAAGTAGGGTGAGAGGAGGACGTCGAGGTCGGGAGCGAAGAAGGTCATTCCCGAATCGTCCTCGGTGGCGTAGCCGCCGTCGCGGAGTCGCTCGGCGGGGAGGCTGGTCCACGGCGCGGTGCCGTGGCTCTCGACCTCGCGGAGGGCGATGTCGCGGAGGGCGCGCTCCCTCACGTCGTAGACGCGGAGGTGCTGGAGCTTGGCGAAGCGGTAGTCGTGCTGCTCGAGGGTGATGGCGGTGGCGAGGAGGGCGGTGCGGGCCTCGTCCCAGAGGGCGAAGGTGAGCGCTGCGGACTCGGAGGAATCAGGATGGAGGCGGCAGTCGTTGCGGTCGCGGGTGGTGACGCGTGGGAGTACGACGGGGATGTCCGCGAGCTCGAGCTGGACCGTGGTGTCACGCGTGAGCGAGAAGACACGGCTCTCCGTTGGGCGGAAGCCGATGCGCATGACCTTGAGATGAAAGCGGCCAGGCGCGCCGACGGCGATGCTGAAGGTGCCGGAGTCCGACGTGAGGGCGCGGGCGTAGCTCGTTAGGCTGGAATCGAGAAGGAGGACGACGGCGCCAGGGACACGGCCCGCGCCGACGGCGGAGGTGACGGTGCCGTGAATGATCTGCGCCTGCGCGATCGCGGGCATAGCCGCCGCGGCGCAGACGGTCGCGAGCCGAACGCGTCGAGCCCAGGGGCGCGCGTTGGCGCGCCCGACGATGTCGCGGTTGTGCGAGGGCACGAGAGACGATGCACTGCGGTACCTGACGACGACAAGGGGGTGGGCTCGTTTGGCGCCGCGCGGTCTAGCGCCGCGTCTTCCCGCGCCGCAACGTGGTGTGACGGGCGCATGACGCCAGCAGCGCACCCTAACGCCACCCGAAGGAGCAGGTACGCGTGCGCGGACACATCAGCGTTCGGACATTGGGCAGTGTGGCGATCGACGTCGGCAAGCGCCGGCTGGGCCCGTCGTCAGGGAGGCTCTTCGCGCTGCTCTTGTACCTCGCCTCGCGCCGAGGGCACGCGACATCACGCCGCGTCGTCCAGGAGCTGCTCTTCCCGGAAGCCAACGGTCACGCCGCTCATAATCTCCGTCAGCTGCTCTATCGACTGCGGCAGCTGGGCGTTCCGATGGACACCGATGCCGATCAGCTGCAGGTGCGACTCGAGGACGTGTCGGTGGACTGGTGGCCGCTGGCCGAATCAGGATCGGTGGACGAGCCCGAGCTCGAGCGGCTCGCACAAGGTGTGTTTCCCGGATACAGCCCCGACGTCTCGGAAGGGTTTCGGGAGTGGTTCGAGGCCGAGCGAGCGGAGATATGTCGTCGCCTCAGTCGAAAGCTCACCACACAGCTGACACAGCTTCGCTCCAGCGGGCGGTGGGATCTCGTCGACGCCGTGGCGCGCGCGCTGCTCGCGCTCGATCCGCTGAGCGAGGAGGGGACGCTCGCGCGCGCGGAGGTCCTCGCCGTCGCTGGCTCGAAGAGCGCCGCGTTAGGCGTCATCGATCAATACATGATCGAGCTCGGCGAGACGCAGCCGCACCTGCGCCTCGCGCCCAGCGCGCTCAAGCGTCGCATCAGCGAGCGGCTGCCGGAGGTGCATCACCGCGCGCTGGACGACCGGCTCTTCGTCGGTCGCGAACAGACGATGCGGATGCTGCATGCCCTCGGTACGGCCGCGCGCGCGGGCGAGCAGCAGATCCTGCTCCTCTGGGGCGAGCCGGGTATTGGCAAGACGCGGCTCATAGCGGAGTATCGCGCGCTGGTGTCGCTCCAGGGCGCGGTGACAGTACTCTTCTCCTGTCAGTCGCACGACGTCTATCGCCCGTTAGGCATCGCGTGTGACCTGATCGCCCAGTTGCTGCAGGCGCCGGGCGCGTTAGGCTGCGATCCCGACGCGCGCGCACTGCTCGAGCGCCTCGTTAGCGCGAAGAGCGTGACGTCGTCGCCAGTGGAACCGGGGGGCGCGGAAGCACCGCTGTCGGCGATCGTGCGTTCGCTGACAGATCTGGTGGGCGCGGTGGCGAGCGAGTGTCCGGTTGTCGCGGTAGTCGACGACGCGCAGTGGCTCGATGAAGGATCGCTGCGAACGCTGCTCGGTGTCTTCGGAGATAGGGAGAGGCGCCGGTCGTGCTTGATTCTCGCGTCTCGCGAGCGGACGACGCTCGCGGGATCGAGCAATCACACCGATTCGCTAGCCTCAGTGCGACTCAACCCGCTGGAGCGGGACGCGGCGCTGGAGCTGATCCGGACGTTACTGAAGCCGGTCCCACGGGAGGGCCTAGAGGTTATCGAACAGCGGGTGCTCGAGCAAGCGCGGGGCAACCCGTTCTTCATTCGCCTGCTCTGCCAGCACTTCGTGTCGACGAACGATGCGGAATCGCTGAACCAGACGCTGACGGAGCTTCTCGAGCGGCGGCTGGAACAGCTGTCGATCGAAGCGACGCGAACGGTGGAAGCATGCGTCGTACTCGCGAAGAACTGCAGCTTCAGCCGGTTGGAGCAGGTGCTCGAGATCCCGCGGCATCAACTGCTCAGGGCGATCGAAGATCTGGATGATCGCGGGTTGATCGAGGTGAGCGACGGGTTCATCGTGAGCAGCCACGCGTTGCTGTCCGAGGCAGTGCTGCGGCGGATGGCGCCAGCGGTGAAGCAGATGATGCATGCGGCGGCTGCCTCGGTTCTGCAGCAAGAAATCGTGTCGAACGCCGCGGGTCGCTTGCCTTGGGATTGCGCTGAGCATTGGCGCCTGGCCGGTAACGATGACCGCGCCATAGAAGTGCTTCGAGCCTGCGCTCAGCGGGCCTTGGAGATAGGTCGTCCGGAGGATGCGCTCGAGACATACAGGCGAGCGCTTGTGTTGAGATCGTCTCCTCAAAACCGACTTGAAATACTCGAGAGCGCTCTTGGCACCATCTGGTCCGGTCTGAACTTCACTGATGCCCGAGAACTCCTGCAGAACCGAAAAACCGTACGGGCTGGCCTGAACTTGCCGGTCCATGTGCACGACGTGTACGAAATCCTCGAGTTTGCACACGTTCTCCATTCGGACGGCGATCCGCGAGTCAGCATCGATCGACTGCGCCGCTGCCTAACGGCGAACTCGGCAACGGCAGAGCATCGAGCGGCGGCCGCAACGCAACTGTTGATGATCGCTGATCTTGACCGTGATGTAGAACTGGCTCACTTCGCATTCCAGCATACAGATCATCCGTCGCGCGAGTCAGTCCCACAGATACTCCGACATCTCGTGTACGAAACGTGTTTCGGTGACCGAGAAAAAGCCCGCTGGGCGGCGTCCGACATGGCAGCGAGACTTCCTCTTTTCGGCCACTCCAATTCTCCTCGGCTCGTTGGACTCCTGTACGACATTGGTTACGCATACTACAGGATTGGTGAGGAAGTCCTTGCGCGTCACTACCTAACCGAGGCTCTTGAACTGGCAATCCGCAACGAGATGATTACAGGGCAAATACACGTTCTTAGGGGCTTGGCCCTACTGTGTTGGAGCGCTTGCCAGGTTGATGAGTGTCGGCATTGGTACAGGGAACTCTCGAGATTTGAATCCCATGACGCGTTTGCAGCCGCGGGCTCCGAACCCTTCATCATTGGCGCTCGGCTTGCGACCCATGATGGGCGAATTTCGGAGGCCGCCCGGCTGATTGACCAAGGGCGAAGTGTACCGCAGTCGCGCCTCAATTGTCCCCGAATGCTATTGCTGGCCTGTGAGATCGGACTCCGGTATGCCAGCGGCAACGGGAGTTGCTCCGACTCGGAATTAGCAAACCTTGCGAGCTTTCACGCTCGGGCGCGCCAACTTGGAGAGCACGACGAGATTGTTCTGGTGTTGCTCAACGCGCTGAGCGCCCGAGATAGGAAGGTCGAGGCCAGAGGTCTTCTCGAGGAGTACCTTCAGCACCGTCGTGAAGGGTTCGCGATTCCCGCTCCCTTTCGTCAACTCGCAGTGCAGTTGTCTTGTCGGGACTAAGCGCGATCTACAAGCGGGTAATTCGTCGCGAGCGGCGGCCGAGCACTCCTGCTGCAGTCTCATTGGCCCTAGGCTGTTTCTCGAAATCCCTTTCGGCTGCCCAGAAGCTTCAGACCGCGCTCCGGCGTGACAGTGCGCTTTTGTGGCTGGAAGAGGGTAAGCCACAATCCACTCGCAATCAGTCGGTCCGTGATCTCCGGATCGAACTGCCGACCGCGACAGCGAATGATCTCAGCACGCACCTGAGCTTCGGTTAACGGACGCCGGTACGGTCGTTCGCTCGTCATGGCATCGATCGTATCGGCAAACGAGATGATGCGCGCCGCGAGTGGAATTCGATCGCCAACGAGGCCATCGGGGTACCCGCTACCATCCCAATTTTCGTGATGATGCCTAATAGCCGGTATTATCTCCTTCAACCCACTCATCGTCGCGACGAGGTTTGCGCCATCAATCGGATGTTCTTGCATCGTGGACCATTCATCGGGCGTGAGCTTATCCGCCTTCCTCAATATGGGTCCATACTTTTCGTAGATTTTGCCAACGTCGTGTAGAAGCGCCGCCTTGCCGATCAAGTCCGTTTCCTTCTCAGACAGCCCGAGGCCACGGGCAATCATGAGTGAGTACCGCTGCACTCGACGCGAGTGACCCGAGGTATAGAGGTCTCGTGCTTCGATAGACTTGATCATCAACTGCAGAAGCTCTTCGTTGGTGCGCTGCAGAGCAAGATTCACAGTCTGCACTTCCCGCAGACCTAAGAGCGGAACCCAGAGGGCCGCCGCCGCGATTGCTCCATGTGCTGAATAGAGCCAGGCAAATATGAATACCACGGGGACTGCGAGAACGTCCACCCCGATGGTAGGCAGTACGTTCTGCTTCCAGAGATTCTGGAACGACTGCTCCTTGCTGATGGCGAGATAGCCGTAGGCAATTGTGAGATTTGCAACAAAGGAACACGCGATGGCGATCATCGCAGGCATGCTCACGCTCAAAGTCGCGGTGAGCAAAGGCGCTGAGCGCAAAAGAAGAAGGCTGCGACCCCCCAAAGCGGAGTAGACCCAGATGGCTCCGAACACGGTCACTGCGTGAAGTGACACGTTGAGAACTATTGAACTTGCCTTGCTCCTGCGCGCGGTCTCCACTGACCCCTTCACAATTGCAACCGCGAGCATCGTTGGCCAGCTCGGGACTACAAGCGCACTCGCGAGATATGGGATAAATGCAATCGATCCGCGAGCAGAGTTCGGCAGAACGAAGCCTAGGAGCTCGGCGACAATGGCAAGTATCGATAGCAGCAAAATCGCGAAAAGGTCATCTCTCGTCACGCCCGGCAAGCGCGTATAAAGCACCGCTCCGCCGGCTAGAGCTGCGCCGAACACACCGAGTCGATAGAACCAAAGTTTGCGATCCATGATTGTATGACTGACCCCCGTCCACTCGCCTTACGTGTCAATCGTGACCCAGCCAGAAAGCCGACACAGTATCTCGGCGAGCCAACTCATATGCGTCACCCCCCTTTGAACAAAGTCATCGGTGTTTAGCCGATGCTAGCAAGGTGAGCTCCGCTCAACTGCGAGTTGTACCTAGACCTCCGCTCGTCTTCGCTCTGCGAGGGAGGGGGTCTGTTTTTGGTGTTTAGAGTTGACTAATCTCGCGTCGTCTCGGGTGAGAAGTCGCCTGATCCGGGCATCCGCCCGAAATCCTGTCGCGTATCCTGCTGAGCTGCGCGCGGGGCCGTGGTAGGTCGTCCTGCCCGCGCTGCCTTCGGTGGGAACTGCTATCTGCTCAGGATCGCCGTCGATCCATTTCCATTCTGTCCAATCCG
>JAJKIR010000017.1 GCA_021154325.1 Gemmatimonas sp. | reverse complement strand
TGCGTCAGGCCGCGCTCGATCGCGCGCGCTTTTCCCCCGCGGAGGCGGGTGACTGATGGCTATCGGTGTCAAGGTCCTCGAACGTCCCATCGCGCAGACGAGCTATGTCCGCGCAACGCTGAGCGGGATGGCGGTCACCCTGAAGCATCTCTTCCAGGACAAGGTGACGATTCAGTATCCGGAAGAGAAATGGGCGCTCTCGCCGAGGTGGCGTGGGACGCACCGGATGCTCACCACCGAAGATGGGAAGGCGAAGTGCGTCGCTTGCGGTCTCTGCCCGACTGTCTGTCCGGCGAATTGCATCAAGCTCGTGCCGGGTGAAGACGAGAACGGCAATCGCTATCCGCTGCTCTTCGAGATCGACGAATTCCGCTGCATCTTCTGCGGCTACTGTCAGGAAGTCTGCCCCGAGGAAGCGATTCACGTCGGACGTCACTTCGAAAATTCCGAGTACAGCCGCGAGGGATTCGTCTACGATCTGGAGCGGTTGATGTCGCAGACGCATCCGGTCTGCGAGATGTGGGATCCGGCTGACCCGAAGGGTGAGTGACGTGCAACCCACGCTTCCGCTCTTCTACACCTTCAACTTTTACGTCTTTGGCATCGTCGCGATCATCGCGGCGGTGTTGTTCGTGACGCGGCGGAGTCCCGTCGCGGCGGCGATGTGGCTCGTGACGACGATGTTCGCGCTGGCCGCGCTGTACATCATGATGGACGCGCAGTTCATCGGCGCGATCCAGGTGCTGGTCTACGCCGGCGCGATCATGGTCGTCTTCCTCTTCGTCATCATGCTCCTCAACCTCGGCCAGCCGAGCGACGTCGCCGATGCACGCGGGCGAGGGTGGAAGCTGGTCGCCGCGGCGATCGGGGTGGCGATGCTCGCGCAGATCTTCGCGCTCACGCGCGCGCACGTGCAGCCGAGCATTCCCCCCGGGTATCTCGCACGGCAAATCGAGTACACCGGCGTCATCGCGCCGGTCGCGGGTCCGCTCTTCAATGAGTATCTCCTGGCCTTCGAGGTGACGAGCGTGCTCCTGCTCGCCGCCGTCGTCGGCGCGGTCGTGTTAGGCAGACGCAGGACGGCGGTGGAGGACGCAGCCGATGCTCGCTGAGGCCCTGTTTTTTTCGGCGGTGCTGTTCACGATCGGCGTCGTCGGCGTGCTCACGCGGCGCAATGCGATCATCGTCTTCATGTGCGTCGAGCTGATGCTCAACGCCGTGAACCTGTCGTTCGTCGCGTTCTCGCAGGTCTATGGTGTGGCCGGGCAGGTGTTCGTCTTCTTCGTCATGACGGTCGCCGCGGCCGAAGCCGCAGTGGGATTGGCGATCATCATCGCGCTCTTCCGTCATCGGCAGACGGTGAATCTGCAGAACATCAATCTCCTGAAAGGCTGATGCTTCCCGCGTCATTCGCCCTCCTGCAGGAGGCGGCCGGGGTCGCGCACCCGCTCGCCGGCACCGCGGCACGATGGATGTGGGCACTGCCCCTTCTGCCGCTCCTCGGATTCGTCATCAATGGCGCGCTCTCGATCGTGAGCGCGTATCACGCGGGGCCTGCCGATCCTGGTGCGCACCCTCACGACGCGCACCCATCCGTCGAGGAGCGCCACGAGGCGCACACGGGACATGACGTTACGGGAGGCGGTGCGCACGGGGACGATCACCACGTAGTCGTCCGGCACCGCTTCGCAGGACTGGCGACGATCATCGGACCCGGCGTGATGGTCCTCGCGTTCGGGCTCGCCGTGGCGATCTTCGCCGCGATGCGCGGCGCGGGCGATGCGGCGCTGCATACGCCATTCGTCCAGCGCTATTTCGAGTGGATGCCAGTCGGCGATTTGCGCATCGATGCCGCGTTCCAGCTCGATCAGCTCTCGATGGTGATGATCCTCGTCATCACGGGCGTCGGGATGCTGATCCACCTCTTCAGCGTCGGGTACATGCAGGACGACCCGAGCTACCCGCGCTATTTCGCGTATCTCAACCTGTTCGTCGCGTTCATGCTCGTGCTCGTGATGGGCGCGAGCTACCCAGTGATGTTCGTCGGCTGGGAGGGTGTCGGCCTCTGTTCGTATCTGCTCATCGGCTTCTGGTATCTCGACAAGGCCAACGCGGACGCGGGCAAGAAGGCATTCATCATGAATCGCATCGGCGACTTCGGCTTCCTTGTCGCCATGTTCATGCTCTACGCGAATATCGGCACGCTCGAGTTCGAGGGTGTGCGCGCGCAGGCGACGGCGCTCGGACCCAGCGTCGTCACCTGGATCTGTCTCTTCTTCTTCCTCGGCTGTACCGGCAAGAGCGCGCAGATTCCGCTCTACACCTGGCTACCCGACGCGATGGCTGGTCCAACGCCGGTGTCCGCGCTCATTCACGCGGCGACCATGGTGACCGCGGGCGTGTATCTCATCGCGCGCAGCAACTTCCTCTTCTCGCTGTCGCCGGTGGCGAGCCTCACGGTCGTCGTCATCGGGGCCCTCACCGCGATCTTCGCTGCCTCGATTGGCTTGAAGCAGTGGGACATCAAGAAGGTGCTCGCCTATTCGACGGTCTCCCAGCTCGGATACATGTTCATCGGAGTTGGGTCGGGCGCGTACGTCTCGGGCGTCTTCCATCTCGTAACGCACGCCTTCTTCAAGGCGCTCCTCTTCCTCGGCTCCGGCTCGGTGATCTTCGCGATGCACCGCGCGTATCACGCAACGCACAGCGCCGAGGATGCGCAGGACATGCGCAACATGGGTGGACTCAGGCGCTACATGCCGTGGACGTTCTGGTTGATGCTCGCGGCGACGCTCGCCATTGCCGGGTTCCCCCCGTTCGCGGGCTTCTTCTCCAAGGACGCCATCCTCGGAACGGTCTTCCTCCGCGCGCGCGAGTCGACGCTCGCCGACGCGCACTGGTTAGGCATCCCCGGCAACATCATCTTGTACGCGTGTTACGTCCTCGGCCTCGCGGCGGCGTTCATGACCGCGGTCTACATGACGCGGATGCTCATCTACACGTTCCTCGGCCCCAACCGCTCGGGTGAACGGGAGCGCGATTTCCTCGGCGAGGCACCGTGGATCATGACGGGGCCGCTCCTCGTACTCGGTGTGCTGAGCGTGGCCGGCGGTTGGTTGAATCTGCCCGAGTCGATTCCGATCGGCCGCGTCGGTCTGCTGGAGCACTGGCTCGATCCGGTCGTCGGTGAATCGACGCTTCGCATCACGCACGGTGCCGCGGTGGAGGCGAGCAGCACAATCGAGTATTCACTCATCGGGGCGGCGGTGCTCATCGCGCTGGCGGGTATCGTGGTCGCGTGGGTAATGCTCAGGCCGGAACGGCTCGTCCCGAAGCGGGAAGCTCGGCAGGAGGAGGGCTTCGAGCGCGTGCTCGCGAACAAGTACTATGTCGACGAGATCTATGACGACGCGGTGGTACAGCCAACCGTCGGCGTCTCGCGCAACCTGCTGTGGGAAGGCATCGACCAGGGGCTCATCGACAACGTGATGGTGAAGTACATCGGAACGGGAGTTCCACGTCTGTTCGGCTGGCTGGGATCGCAGCTGCAGTCGGGGCAGGTCGGTACGTACGCCTGGGTGCTCGTCGTCGGCGTGTTGTTCGTGCTTGGCGCTTTCACGATCCGGTGATCATGAACGGCTTCTTGACGTCGGTCGGCTACGACCGCTGGATCCTCCCGGCACTGCTCGGCATACCCCTGCTCGGCGCGCTCGTTATCTGGCTGCAGGCCGCGTTAGGCGGCCGGGACGCGGGCGCGGCGCCACGCGCGGCGCCGGAGGAATCGGCAGCCGCACGGGCGGGTGTCGACCCGCGCACGGCGGTTGACGAGATCGCGACCGGAGTCGCGGGCCCCGCACGCGTCATCGCGCTCGCCACGTTCATCGTCGAGTTTATCGTCTCGCTCGGCCTCTGGCCGGCGTTCGATCCCGCTGACGGGCGCTGGCAGTTTCCCGTCGACATCGCGTGGATTCCATCGTGGGGCGTGCGCTTCACGATCGGGATCGACGGCATGGCGCTGATGATGATCCTGCTGACGACGCTGATCATGGTACTCGCGTCGCTCGGCAGCTGGACGTACATCCGCACCCGGACGCACAGCTTCTACGCGCTGATGCTCGTGCTCACGACGGGAATGCTGGGTGTCTTCATGAGCCTCGATCTCTTCCTGTTCTATGTGATGTGGGAGGTCATGCTCGTACCGATGTATTTCATCATCGGTATCTGGGGCGGGGAGAATCGTCTCTACGCGAGCCTGAAATTCTTCATCTACACGATGGTCGGGTCGATGCTCATGCTCGCCGCCATCGTTTACATCGGGCTCGCGGCGAGGAATCCTGCCACGGGCATTCCGACCTTCAGCTACGACTACATCCTTCAGAACGTCGTCGTGTCACCGACGGCGGCGCTCTGGCTCTTCGGTGCCTTCTTCATGGCCTTCGCCGTGAAGGTGCCGATGTTCCCGTTCCATACCTGGCTTCCCGACGCGCACGTCGAGGCGCCGACCGCTGGTTCCGTGGTGCTGGCGAGCATCATGCTCAAGCTCGGCACCTTCGGTTTCCTGCGCCTGGCCGTCCCGCTCTTTCCGTCGGCTGCGATGAACGAGACGGTCCGCTCGATCATCCTCGGCCTCGCGGTGATCGGCATCGTGTATGGCGCGCTCGTCTCGATGGTGCAGACGGACTTCAAGAAGCTCGTCGCGTATTCGTCGGTGAGCCACCTCGGCTTCGTGATGCTGGGGATCTTCGCGCTCACCGTGCAGAGCGTGCAGGGCGCGTTGATGGTGATGATCAACCACGGCATCTCCACCGGAGCGCTCTTCCTTCTCATCGGCATGATCTACGAGCGCCGCCATTCGCGACTGATCGAAGCGTACGGCGGCATCGCGCGCGTCGTGCCGATGTTTGCCGCGCTCCTGACGCTGGTCTCATTGAGCAGCATCGGACTGCCGGGCACGAACGGTTTCATCGGTGAGTTCCTCGTCCTCATTGGCGCGTTCAAGACGGTGCCGATCTTCACCATCATTGCCACGACGGCTGTGATCTTCGCCGCGGCGTATCTCTTGTGGGCGATTCAGCGCATTCTCTTCAACGCGTTCACGAAGCCGGAGAACGAGCACCTTGCCGATCTCAATCCCCGCGAGCTGCTCATCATGGCGCCGCTGGTCGTCGCGATCATCTGGCTGGGCGTCTATCCCGCGCCCGTGCTGCGCCGCATGCAGCTGTCCGCTGAGCGGTTTGTGACCGTCGTACAGGGCCGAGCCACGTCGCAGTCGCGCGTCGTCAGCACGGGGGAGCGCCCGCGATGAATCTCGCCATGCCCTCCGTCTTCGACCTGACGCAACCTCTTCAGCTGACCGCGGCGCTGACGCCGGATCTCGTGCTCATCATCGGCGCGATGATTCTCGTGGTCGCCGCCGCATGGCGGCCCGACAGCGCGGCGCGTCAGCGTGTGGTCGGCTGGGCGAGCATCGTCGTCACGCTGCTGGCGATGGCGGCCGTGATCTACTTCCTCATCGAGGGCTACGGCGCCGGCCCGGGCCCAATCGCCGTCGACAACTACCGGTGGATGGTCGACATCGTCATCCTGCTCGGCACGCTGCTCACGTTGATGCTCGCCATCGACGACAACGACCGCGAGCTGATCACGGCGCCCGAGATGCACGTGCTGGTCCTCCTCGCGTCCTCCGGCATGATGCTGCTCGCCGCCGCGCGGGATCTCATGATCGTCTTCCTCGGCATCGAGCTGATGTCGATCTCGGTCTACGCGCTTGCGGGCATCAACCGCCGTAGCATCCGTTCCGCCGAAGGGGCGCTGAAGTACTTCCTCCTCGGCGCGTTCTCGACGGCCTTCCTCCTCTACGGCATCGCGCTCGTGTATGGCGCGACGGGCGCCACGAATCTCGAGGTGATCGGTCAGCGGGCGATGGCGAATGGCGCGGGCGGTCCGCTGTTCGTGATCGGTATTGCGATGCTCCTGATCGGGTTCGGCTTCAAGGTCGCGACCGTACCATTCCACATGTGGGCGCCGGACGTCTACGACGGCTCGCCGTCGCCGATCACCGCGTACATGGCCGCGACGGTCAAGGCGGCCGCCTTCGCGGCTTTCCTGCGCGCGTGGCTCGAGGCATTTCCCTCGGCGTTCAACGCCTGGCATCCGGCCGTGGTGGGGCTCGCGATTGCGACGATGGTGCTCGGCAACGCCATTGGGCTCCGTCAGCAGAACATCAAGCGCATGCTAGCCTACTCGAGCATCGGCCATGCGGGCTACCTGCTCGTCGCGCTGGCCGCTGGCACGTCGCAGGGTGCGTCGGCGCTGATTTTCTATCTGCTCATTTACACGCTGGCGACGTTTGGCTGTTTCGCCGTCGTCAGTTCGCTCACCCGCACCGGCGCTGGCACCGTTCGGCTAGAGGAGCTGGCCGGGCTTTGGAACGTGCGGCCATGGACAGCATTCGGTATGGCCGTGCTGATGCTGGCGCTGCTCGGCTTTCCGATCTTCGGCGGCGCCGGTTTCTTCGCCAAGTGGTATGTGATCCAGGCGGCGCTGCAGTCGGATACGCCGCAGACACTGCTCGTCGTCGTCCTCGTGCTCACGACCGTCGTGTCGGCTGGATATTACCTGTACGTGATTCGGGTGATGTTCATGCGGCCGCGGCTCGAGGGATTGGCGCTGCCCGTGCGCTCCGGAGGCTTGACGCGCTTCGTTCTCGTGGCGACGGTACTGCTGCTGCTGATTCTCGGCATCGTGCCCGATTATGTGGTGCGCCTGACCTCGGCCGGCCGCCCGCAGCTCCGTTCCCCTGCGCGGGCGGCACCATATGCCGTTGGAGGCGGATTCGCGCAACCGCAGCCAATGCTCCGCCGCTGAGCCGTGCCGGGCCGAGCGCGCCCGCCCGGATGTTCTAAGAGCTTAAACTCGAGACTCGCATGGCCGTCGCAGCAGGGATCTTCCGGCAGTACGACATCCGCGGCATCGTCGGCCGCGACCTCACGCCCGAAGCGGCGCGAGCCATCGGCGGCGCGTACGCGGCGTACCTTCGCGAGAAAGGACGCGGCGCGAGCAACCAGCGTCTCGGCACCGTCGCGGTCGGCCGCGACAATCGACCCAGTGGCCCGGAGCTTCGCGACGCTCTCGTGGACGGGCTCACCGCGGCGGGCATGGACGTGGCCGACATTGGTGTCGTACCGACGCCGCTGAACTACTGGAGCCTGCACCATCTCGACGTCGTTGGAGGCATCCAGATCACTGGATCGCACAACCCGCCCGAGTACAACGGCTTCAAGCTGTCCGTGGGCAAGGGCTCGATGCACGGTACGGAGATCCAGCGCCTGTACGAGATCATCAATGGCGCCGCCTTGGGCCGGGCGACGGCGGCAAAGGGGAAAGTGCATAACGAGGCGGTGATCGATCGCTACATCGACGACATCGTTCGCCGCGTGGGCAAGCTCTCCCGTCGTATCAAGGCTGTCTATGATTGCGGAAATGGCGCTGGCGCGCTCGTCGCCGACGCACTATTCGAGAAGCTCGGCCTCGACGGCCGCGGCATCTTCTGCGAAAGCGACGGCACCTTCCCGAATCACCACCCCGACCCGACGGTCCCCGAAAACCTCGAGGATCTCATCGCCGCGGTGAATAAGGACGGCGCTGAGATTGGTATCGCGTTCGATGGCGACGCGGATCGCATCGGCGTCGTCGACGATCAGGGAGAGATCGTCTGGGGTGACCGCATCCTCATCCTCTACGCGCGCGACGTGCTCGCGCGCACGGGTGCGGGTCAGCCGATCATCTTCGATGTCAAGTGCTCACAGGCACTCCCCGACGCCATTCAGCGCGCCGGTGGTACACCCATCATGTGGAAAACGGGGCACTCGCTCATCAAGGACAAGATGAAGGAGACCCACGCCCCAGTCGCCGGAGAGATGTCCGGCCACATGTTCTTCAGCGAGGGCTTCTACGGTCACGACGACGCCCTCTACGGCGCGGCGCGCCTGCTTCGCATTCTCGCCGATTCCGGCAAGACGGTTAGGCAGCTGCTCTCCGACGTGCCGAACTTCGTCTCGACGCCGGAAATTCGCGTCGAGGTTCCCGAAGAGCGAAAATTCGGGCTCGTCGACAAGGCCGTGCAGCACTTCCGATCGCGCCACGATGTCATCGATGTCGACGGCGTGCGTGTCCTCTTCGGCGACGGATGGGGATTGATCCGGGCGTCGAACACGCAGCCCGTGCTGGTCGCGCGATATGAAGCGTCGTCGGCGCAGCGATTGGCCGCGATCCAGGGGGAGATGGAGGGCTGGTTGCGATCGCAGGGCGTTCAGGTGTGACGACACGCTGATGGCCTCCACACGGCGCTGGGTGCTCCTCGCTGTCGCCGGCGCCGCGATTCTTCTCCTCGCGGCGCGCG
>JAJKIR010000016.1 GCA_021154325.1 Gemmatimonas sp. | reverse complement strand
TCGCCCTCGAAGCGCAGCAGCGCCGAGGGGACGCCGCGCATCTTGAGCGCCGCGTAGTACTCCTCGCTCTGCGGCATCGGCGTGCGGCGATCGAGCTCGCCCGTCATCACGACCGTCGGCGTCGTCACGTTGCCGACGTACATCAGTGACGACTGCTTGAGCCACGGCATCGGATCTTCCCAGAACGGCTTGTCGAAGAAGTTGTAAGTGAAGAGCGGAATGTCGGTCTGGCCCGCGAAGCTCAGCCAGTCGATCACCGGGCAGCGGACCGCGGCCGCGGCGAAGCGATTCGTGTGGCCGATCACCCAGCTCGAGAGCACGCCGCCGCCCGAGCAGCCGCCGACGTACATGCTCTGCGTGTCGACGTAGCCGCGGCCGACCACCGTGTCGACGCCCGCCATGAGATCTTCGTAATCGACGCCCGGGTAGCGGTGCATGATCGCATTGCCGAAGCCGCTACCGTAGCTCGTCGAACCGCGCGGGTTGGTGTATAGCACCACGTAGCCGTTCGCGGCGAAGTTCTGGAATTGATAGTTGAAGCCAACGTTGTACGCGCCGTGCGGTCCGCCGTGAATCTCCATGATGAGCGGATACTTACGGGACGCGTCGAAGTTGGGCGGCTTCACGACCCAGCCATCGACCTTCGTGCCGCTCGTCGACGTGTACACGACGCGCTCGACGTCGCCGAGCTTGATCCGCGCCAGCAGGTCGTCATTCACGTGCGTGAGCTGCGCGACGTCACCGGTTCGCGCGCCGCTGCCCTTGAGCGTCACGCGCACAACATCATTCGGCTGCTTGTACGTCGATCGGATCGCGACGCCGAGGATCGACGGACCGCCCTTCGGCGCCATGGCGAAGTTCGTGAGCATCTGCTCACCAGTCGTCACCGCGCGTGCTGCGCCGGTGAGCGCCGTCCAGTAGAGGTTCGACGTGCCGTGGTCCTGTGCCGTGAAGTAGATGCCGCTGCCGTCCGGAGACCAGGTGACGTCACCGGCGTCGCGATCGAGGTCGCCGCCGACTTTCTGCGACCCTGAGCCATCCGTGTTCATGACGTAGAGCTCGGAGGCGTGATAGCTGTCCTTCACCTGCGTGTAGCCGCGATAGGCGATCCGGCGCCCATCGGGCGAGACCACCGGGCCGCTCCACGCGCCGTCCTGGCTCGTTAGGCGACGCATGGCGCCGGTCGTCACGTCCACCGCATAGACGTTCGAGTTGCGATAGTTCAGGTCTGCCGTCGAGTCGGCGAGGCCGTCGAAGACGATCGTCCGCGAGTCGGGCGTCCAGTCCCAGCCCACGGCGCCGTCGAGCGCATCGAATCGCGTGCCGACGCTCCAGTTGCCCTTCGTCACCTGGCGCGGCGTGCCGCCATCGGCGGCAACGACGAACAGGTGACGATTGCCGGACTCCATGAAGCCGACGCGATCCTGCTTGAAGTGGAGCGACGTCTCGTACCGCGGCGGCGCCGTCCAGTGCGCCCCCTTCGGCGCCTCGGGCATGTCGATCTTCCATGTCCGCGGCGACGTTACGAACATGCTGAACCCGATGGATCGGCCGTCCGGCGACCACTTGAGATCGGCGGGACCCTGATCGGTGTGGGTGATCTGCGACGACGCGCCCTCGGCGTCCATGTAGCGCACCCAGACCTGCGTCCCACGCGGCTCGCCCTCGGCCAGATACGCGAGACGCGTCCCGTCGGGCGACCACGTGGCGCTCGATCCCTTTCCGAGCATCCGGTTATGCGAGCCGTCGGCGTTCATGATCCAGAGCGCCGAGTCCCATTTGTCGTCGATCTTGTTGACGAAGCGACGGGTGTAGACGATCTGCCTGCCGTCAGGCGAGATCTGCGGATCGCCGACCTGCTCGAAGTCGAGATAGTGGTCGACGGTGAGGAGCGTGTCCGAGCGCTTCTCCTGGCCGCGGGCGCCGCTCGTGACAGCGGCGACGAGGAGCAGGGCGATCGAGAGTCGTCGCATGGGTGTTTCCTTGTGGGTGGCGACGCTGAACATATCGGTCGTCCCGCGGCACGGCGAGAGGACGGCGCTCGCCGCGAGCTTCTGGTGGCGGGCGGCCCACTCTGGGGGTCTCTTCAGGTGTCCGACATACCCACTGGAGGAGTCGATGCTCATCACCAATTCGCTACGTGCCCTCGTCACTGCCGCCGGATTGATCCTCGCTGTCGTGGCTGCGCCGCCCGCCCTCGGCGCGCAACAGGCGAAGCCGGCCGCGGCCAAGGCCAAGAACGAGATGCGGATGCCGAAGACGGCAACAGCGCGCTGCGGCGACAGTACCTGGTCGAAGGCAGCGTCGCAGCAGGGCGCCTGCTCGAGCCACGGCGGCGTCGCCAAGTGGTTCGGCAAAGCGCCGTCGAACATGACCGCGCGCTGCAGTGACGGCGAATACTGGACGAACGAAGAACGCCGCGGCGCCTGCTCTCAGCACGGCGGCGTCGCATTCTGGGTCGGGAAATCGAAGTCGAAAAAGAGCTAGCGGGAGGCGGGTAGAGGGTGAGAACCCGGTGTCATCCGAGCGAAGCGAGGGATCTGTTTTTCGTCGCGCCCTATGAAACATCCTTAGACCTATGGGGGAAGCGAACGCAGATTCCGCTGATTTCGCAGAAACAACAAAAGAGCGACAACGCCTTTTCCAAAGGTCGTTGCCGCTCTGTTGTCAGTGGTATCAGGGTTTTGTCAGTGTCATCAGGGGCCTCCGAGGCCGTGCGCCGCCAGGATTTCTCGTGACGGCAAAAAGCAGATCCCTCGTTCGTCTCGCTTGCGCTCGACTCCTCGGGATGACAGTTGTTCGTCCCGCGCCCTCTATCCACCTAACGGGTTGCAGTTGCCGCCCAGGCTCCGCGCGTTGCACTCCGCGGAAGGGATTGGCATGATCGCCGGCACGCTGCCGTCGGTGACGCCTAACGGGATCGTGCTCAGCAGATTGAACCGCCGCGCATCGATCCATGTCGTCCCCTGCTCCCAGAGGAGCGAGAACTCCCGCTCGTAGAGGAGTGCATTGACGAATGTGGCGTCGGTAGCAGTCGCGAGGCCGACGACCGGTGCCAGCCCGCCGGAATTCACTCGCACGTAGTTGAGATCCGTCACCGCGGCGGCCTTCGCCCCCGTAAACCACTCCGCCTCGGCACGAAGCAGAATCAGCTCTTCGTTCTTGATCACGGGGATCGGGTGCGACGGATCAGGTTGGTTATTGGTGAAGTAGCGCGTGAACTTCAGCGTTCCGGTGATGTCGACGCCGGCGATCGATTGGGGAGCGTCCGACGTCGATGCAGCGGTCTTGCTCGTCAGGCGCTGGTCGGGTGTGAGGCCGTTGTACTGCACACGCTGATAGAGAATGAGGCTGTCCGCGAAATACCGCACACCGTTCAGCGGCTCCGACAGATCGTTCGCCTGATCGCTCGGCGCGTTCGAGAAGTCGAAGTACACGCCCTTCTGTAATGTCGACGGGTCGCTCGTATCGATGAACGAGCTGTTGAGCGCGGTGAGTGCTTTCGTATAGCACGCCGCGCCGCAGCCGGCAGTCGCGCGGAGCACGTTCGCCTTCGCGACGAGCGCCATAACGAACTTCCCGAACGTCGGCGGCGTGTCGAAGCCGGAATAGCCGGGCGGCACCGAGAAGGGAAAAGTCGCCGTGGGGTTCGCTTGCAGCTTCGCGTACGCGTCGGTGAGGAGGCCGATCGCATAGCCGTATACGCTGTCCTGCGTCACAAAGGGCGCGGGCGCCGCGTCGATGGCGCGGCCAACGTCGACAGGCGCGCCGAGCTTGCCACGCGTCTCGATGATGTACATGAACGCGAGCGCCTTGAGCGTTTGCGCCATCGCTTGCGACACGGCCTTCTCCCCTGCGGAGAGATCACCGCTCTTCGCGAGCGCGTCCATGTACGTGTTGGCGTCGCGAATGAGAGTGAAACGGCTCTGCCAGAGCGCGCCACCGAATCCACTCGGCGAGAGTGGACCGAAGTACGGCTCCTGGTAGTCGGGCTGGTTGTTGCCGGCGAGGTTGATCCCCTCGCGGCCCATCGACCCGAGTCGCCAGATGAGGCTCGTGATCTCGCTGCGTGAGCGCGAGAACAGGCCACTCGCCGCCGCGCTGAGCTTCGTGCGCGTTGGATTCGCGAGAAGGTCGTCCAGCGTCGGCTGGTTCGGATTGGTGACGTCGAAGTTGGCGCAGCCGATGAGCGTCGCGGCTGCCGCGGCGGCGAGCGCCGCCTTCTGAAATTTGTTTAGCATGTTTAGAAGGCCACCGCGAGTGAGAAGAGGTACTGCCGCGAGGGCGGATAGGGTCCCAGGTCGACGTTGCGGGTGATGGCTTGCTGTCCGTAGTTGCTCGATTCCGGGTCGTAACCGAAGTAGTTCGTGTGCAGCCAGAGATTGCGGCCACTGACGAACGCCTGCACGTCATCTGATCCGAAGAAGCGTGTGTAGCGCTGGGGAATGCGGAAGCCAACCTTGATCTCGCGCAGCCTGACGAAATCCGTCGACTGCACGAACGGCGTTGCGAGCCCGGTGTTGAGACAGGCGTCCGCGCGGGCGGCGCCGGCCGGCGTGTCCTGATCCGGCGCGAGCTGGTTGCAGTCGTAGAGCGACAGCGTCTGGTTCTGCGCGATGCCGCCCTTCTGCATGTCGACGAGCACCGAGAGCGTCGCGAAGCGGTAGGTGAGATCGTTGCCGAACGACATCTGGTACGTGGGGCTGGCGTGTCCCATGTAGCCGACGATGAAGTCGCCGTTCGAATCGATCCCGGTCTGGCCGATGATCTGATCGATCGGCCGGCCAGGCTGGAGGAAGAACTCGCCGAAGGCCAGACCAAAGCCCGCGGTCGGCGGACGGAAGCCCGGTACGGGCAGGTTGTCGACGTTCGAGTGATCGTGGCTGTAGGTCGTGCGATAGAGCCAGCTGAAGGCGCCCTGCCTAACGAGCTGCAGCGCGAGCGACGCTTCGGCGCCCTCATGGCTCAATTGTCCGCCATTCAGGATCACCTGGGAGAATCCGCTCGACGGCGCGGGCGTGCGGTTCAGCAGGAGGTTCGTCGTGCGGCTCTTGTAGCCCGTGAGCTCGAGCGTCGCGCGGCCATTCCAGAACTGCGCATCGACGCCGCCCTCAATCTCCTTGGTACGCTCCGGCTCGATGTTCGGCGCGCCCGCGATCCCCGCGACGTTGGTGCCGACGCTGCCGCCGATCACTGTCGTTGACAGCGTCGTGAACTTCTGGCCGAACTGCGGCTGGCCACCCGTCTCGCCGTAAGCGACCCGCAGCTTCAGGTCGCTCCCCGTGCCGAGCAGTGTCGGGAAACGAAACGCCGCGCCCGTCTTCGGGAAGACGTAGAATTTGCTCGTATTGCCGAAGGAGCTGCTTCGCTCGGCACGCAGCCCGGCTTCGAGCGTCAAGCGCTCGTCGAACGCGAGGACCTGTTCCTGGGCGTACACCGCGACCGTGCGTTCGGTGGAGAGATTCTCCTGTTGTTCCCCGAATACCGATCCCTGCGTGATGTTCGACTGGCCGGGCAGGAGGCCGCGAGCGGTGACGCGCGCGATCTGCAGTTGCCGGTCCTCGTACTGGACGCCGCCGGACGTCGTCGCGCGAAGGAGCGCGCTCGGCGTGTAGCTGTGAATGGCGTTGACGTTCCAGTTCACGTACCGGGCGTCGCCGTTGCTCAGCGTCGAAGCGCCAGGATTCTGCAGCCTGGTCTGGAAATACAGCTCCGGTGGCGCGACCACGGCGTCTCGCTGGTTGAAGATGTCCGCGCCCGCGGCGCCGACGATCTTGAGTGATTGCTTATCATTGGACCACGCGTCGGCCTCGAGTGTCGCGCCGCCGGTAAAGCGGTTGACCGTCTCGCGGTTCCGCCCGAGCGCGGCAGTCTGGAGCGGATTCGAGCCGAGGTAGGTGAACTCGGGCACCCGGAACTTCCCGCTCGCGTCGAGCAGCGGCACGAAGCTCGGGATGTACGCGAGGGCGTACGTCATCCCCGCGCCGGTGTTGTCGTTGTTGATGAAACCGCGGTCGTTCGCGTTTCGCGTGAACGCACTCGTCACCGAGAGCGAGAGCCGGTCACTGAGATGCTGGCCGAGATTGAGGCGCAGCGATTGGCGCTCGCTGTACGTGTTGTGGACGATGCCGTTGTCACGCTTGGTGCCGAGCGACACGTAGTACGTCGTGTTGCCGGTGCCACCGCCGACGCCGACTTGCGTCTCCGACGCCGGCGCGTTGCCGCCAGCGAGCTCCTTCAGGTGATCGTAGTACGGCAGCTTGCCGTTGACGAGGAGCGATCGGATGATCGACGAGTCTTCGGGACTGCTGTAGACGTTGAACGCGCTGGTGGTGTCGAAGACGCGCTCGCCCGGACCGCGGAGCAGGTTGGACCAGCCGAGGCGCTGCGTGACGGTCGCGCGCGGCCGGCCGGCGAGGCCGCGATTCGTCGTGATGATGACGACGCCGTTCGCCGCCTTCGAGCCGTAGATGGACGACGCGGCGGCGCTCTTGAGCACTTCGATGTTGACGATGTCGTTCGGGTTGAGATCGGCGAGCCGATTGGCAACGTCATCCTGCGTGGGCCCGCTGCCACTCGCGCTCCCGCTTCCCGTCACGGTGTACAGTCCTGACGGAATGGACGCGTTGCTGTAGATCACGCCGTCGACGATGATGAGTGGATCGGAGGCGCCGATCACGGTGTGCGCGCCGCGAATCTGGATCTGCGCGCCGCCCCCGGGTGCACCGGAGTTCGTCTGGATGTTCGCCCCGGC
>JAJKIR010000015.1 GCA_021154325.1 Gemmatimonas sp. | reverse complement strand
CGCTCGATGTGGCGAAGAAACTGAAGCCCGAGCCCGCGGCCCTCGTGCGCTCCCTCGATGATTCCCGGGATGTCGGCGACGACGAAGGTGCGGGCGTCGCTGAGCTGCACGACGCCGAGATTGGGGCTCAAGGTCGTGAACGGATAGTCGGCGATCTTTGGCCTCGCAGCAGAGATGACCGATAGCAGCGTGGATTTGCCCGCGTTAGGCTGCCCGACCAGACCGACGTCGGCGATGAGCTTGAGCTCGAGCTCGAGGGCGCGCTGCTCCCCGTCTTCGCCGGGCTGATACTCACGCGGCGACTGGTGGGTTGCCGTCACGAACCAGGCGTTCCCCTTCCCTCCTCGTCCACCGCGGGCCACGAGTATTTCGTCGCCATCGACGAGCACCTCGCCAAGCCGCTCACCGCTGTCGAGGTCGCGGATCACCGTGCCGGGAGGAACTGGCAACACGGTGTCCGCACCCGAAGCGCCAGTCTTGTTGGAGCCCGAGCCGTGTTCGCCGTTCTCCGCCTCCCATTTGTCGCGATACGTGTAGTCCAGGAGCGTACTGAGATTGCTGTCGGCCCGCACGCGGACGTCTCCACCCCGGCCGCCGTCGCCGCCGTCCGGCCCGCCGAGCGGGACGAACTTCTCGCGGCGGAAGGAGACGATCCCGGAGCCGCCATCACCCGCCTTCACCCGAACGACGACACGATCGATGAACAAGAGACGCTGGGAAGAGGTTTAGACTCTTTTAACCTGCCGCGACACATCAGGCTGACTCTGGACGCGACGCCAGAGCAGCCGGATGGTCGCCATCCGCGATTCGGTAACCACTCCCGCGAGCGCATCCACCGCCTCCGTCACGACCTCGGCGGCGACGCCCACGTTCCGCGCACCGTGGAGATGAGAATGCAACTGCCGATCCTGACCCGATGCGGCGCACGCGGCTACGATGCAGAGCTCGCGCCGCCCGAGATCGAGCCCCGGCCGGGACAGCACCTTACCATATCCTTCGACGATCATCCACTCGTCCAGCTCCGGATGCAGTCCGCGAATGTTCACCCGAAGCCGCTCGTACATCTCGCCATATACCAGCTGGCAGGTCTCCTCTCCCCGTCGTCGCCACTCCGCCGCGTCGCCGTCGTCCACATCGGAGGCGACAGCTTTACCCGTTAGGCGCCGCCATTCACGCATCGCGTTGAGCGACCGCGGAAAGCCGCAGAAGAGATAGCTCTGTAGAATCAGCTCTTCGACCCACTCTGTCCTGACTGCCTCCGATGCGTCCGCGAGCGCGGCGCGGATCGCCAGCTCGTCGCCCGCGGCGATCACCGCCGCCGCGCGAACCAGGCGACGCGTCGCGTCATCGAGCACGTCCAAAATCGCTTCGCGCCGAGCCGGAGTCGTCATCCATTCAATTTACGACGTAATCAATTGCACGCGCTCGGCACGAGCAGTCGATCGGTCTCTCGGACGGCGCACACTCGGAAGGCTGTTGGATCGCGAATGCCGCGAATGTGAGCGAATCCAACCTCGCGCATCCGAGCATCAGATCCTCAACCAAGGACCTGGAGAGACCCGCTCAACAGACCGTTACGCCAGTAGGTTGGATTCGCTTTGAATTCGCGGCATTCGCGTCCCACGATCCTGGGCTGTCCATGAGAGCCACTGCCATCGCTATTCAGAAACGCTACTAGTGCTCGACGCGCAGCTCTCCGACGACCTCGCCCCGCGTATTCCGGATCGGGCGACGGAGGAATTCGTCCAGGCGCGGCGATAGGGTGGACGGCAGCACGTCGAGCCGCTGGAGAATTCGGATCACGCTCGCGAACTGCGCGCGCTGCGCCCCGTCTTCGACTTTGACGGCGATCCCCAATCCGCGCGACGACACCGCGACGGAGTGCACGCCCTCGGCGCCGATCTTCGACACGACGGCGCCTTCCGTCTCCTCAATGAGGATCGAGTCGAAGCGATCGGTGCCACCGATGAGAAATGGCCTCGTCTGCATCGCGTGCAGAATGCGCCCGGCGACCTCGTCGTCGTAACGTGCGGCCCGCGCGAAATTGGCGTACGCTCGGGCCATGTTCTCGAGCGGTAGCGAGAAGACGACGGCACCGCAGCCGTCGACGGCACGGCCGATCGACGATTGAGGGAGCCCGGACCACTTCGCGACCGCGTCGAGGCAGCAGCGCTGCACCGGATGCTCTTCACGCTCGTACCCGTACGTTGGCCAATTCGCGGTGTGGGCTCGCGCGAGCATCGCCGCGTGCTTGCCGGAGCAGTTGTTGTGCAGCCGGCTCGGGCGCTCGCCGCTGTCGCGCAGAACACGGACGCCGCGCGCTGAGAGAGGCTCGTGCGGGCCACAGGCGAGATCCCCCTCCTCCATGCCGATGTCGCCGAGCATCGTCTCGGCCAGCGCGATGTGCTCGGGCTCGCCGCCGTGCGACGCACAGGCCAGCGCGAGCTGATCGTCACCCCAGCCGAGGGAATCGAAGCCGCCCGACTCGAGGAACGGCATCACCTGGAATGGCTTCGCGCAGGAGCGCCAGGCGGTGACGTAGGAGGGGTCACGCGCCGCGCCAATCAGGGCGCCGGTCTCGTCGACGACGGCAGCATGTACTCGGTGCCGGGATTCGACGACAGCGCCACGGGTGACGACGACATCGAGCTCGAACGACTTCATCGAGGATGGCGAAAGAATCGGCGCGGCTGCCACGTGAGAAAGATAATTGGTGCTGTTGCGGAATTGGGAATGGTCTCGGTGCGGTGATTAGTGGTTGGTGACTGGTGGTTGGTGAAAAAGGAAACGGCGGGCAAATGCCCGCCGCCCTCCGATCTACCAATCATCAGTCACCACTCACCAACCACCGATCAGAAGACCTTCACCTGAATCATCCCCTTGGTATACCGGGCCGGGTCGCGTCGCACGTCGGCGAGGACGGCGTTGAGATCCGTGATCAGCTTGTTGAGCTGATCGTAAAGCGTCTGATCCGTGAGGAGCTTGGACGCGAGGCCGTTGCCATTCGTGATCATCCTCATGAGTGAGTCGGCGCCGGTGCTGAGGCGGACCATGTTGCCGTACAGCACGGTATCGCGCAGCATCTTGCCTAACGTCCCCTGCGCCGAGTTCACGGAGCGCACCAGCGTGTCCGTCGACGCGAGCATGTTGGTGATCTGCAGGTACAGCGCCGGATCGTCGAGGAGCCGGCCGACGGTGCCGTTCGGATTCTGGAGCCTCGCCAGCATCGTGTTGGTGCGCGACAGCGTGCCGGTGAGCTGATCGTAGAGACCGCGATTGGTCACGAGCTGACCGATCGTGCCTTCGCCGCGGACGATGCCACTGGTGAGCTGGCGCATGTCCCGGGTCAGCTCGACGACGTCGCCGACGGCGCCTGCCGCCTGCGACAGCACCTGCTCGTAGTCGAGCGCGGGTGAGACGGCGATCGTGTCGCCGGCCTTGAGGCGAGCGTACCGAGGGGTTCCCGGGGTGATGTCGAAGATCTTGTCGCCGAGCAGTCCCATCGTCCGGATCTGTGCCTTCGAGTCGCTCCGGATTTGATCCTGAAGATTCTGGTCGACGCCGACCGTGATCCTGAGATTGCGCGTGGTATCCGCGTCGACCGGAAGGAAGTCGATCGCCTTGACCGTTCCCGCGAGCTGGCCGGCAAGGGTCACGGTGCCGCCTACACGGAGCCCGTTCGCCTCCTTGAGAAAGGCGACGAGCGTGTATCGCTTCGTGAACAGATTCGCCGCCTGACCGAGCTTGTACACGGCAAGCGTCAGAATCCCGAGCGCGGCGAGAATCACCAGACCAACCCGCAGCTGATCCCAGGTGATGAACGATGAGCGTTTCATGAACTATCCCCCGAGGAACTCTCGGATGTAGGGGTCTTCGCTGGCGAACATCTCTTCCGGCTCGCCGAAGAAGACGATGTGCCGTTCGTGGAGCAGCGCGATCTTGGTCGCCATGCGCGACACCGAGCGCATGTCGTGCGACACGACGATGCTCGTGACTCCGAGCTCCTTCTGGAGCTTGCGGATGAGGCGCGTGATCGTGCCGGTTGTCAGCGGATCGAGCCCGGACGTCGGCTCGTCATAGAGCATGATCTCCGGGTTGTTCGCCATCCCGCGCGCGATGCCCACGCGCTTGCGCATGCCCCCGGAGAGCTCCGCTGGCATCTGCTCCATCACCCGATCCGGATCGAGATCGACGAACTCGAGCTTTTCCCGCACCCGCTGCTCGATCTCGTCCTCCGACATGTGCGTGTGTTCACGGAGCGGATAGGCGACGTTCTCGAAGACCGTCATCGAGTCGAAGAGCGCCGCGCCCTGGAAGACCATGCCCATCTTCTGACGGACCTTGAGCGCTTCCTCGAATGAGAGGTCTGTAATGTCCTGGCCGTCGATGCAGACCATGCCGCGATCGGGCACGAGCAGTCGGAGAATGAGCTTGAGCGCCGTGGACTTCCCCGTCCCCGATTCCCCGACGACGGCGATTGTCTCACCCTCGTGCGCGGCGAAGCTCACGTCCTCGAGGATTGGGTTGTCGAAGGCGAGATAGATGTGACTCAGCTCGATGATCGGCTTCTGGCCGCCGGAGCGCCTGATCGCTTCCTGTCGCGCCTCGTCGTCCGGCGCGTCGCTCTCCAGCTCCGTGCGAATTGCTCGGCGAACGGACTGACTCTTCCGGTCGCCCTCGCGACGCTCCGTCAGTGACGGAGCGTCGTCGATGCCAGTGGATCCGCGGCCCTCGTCCGAGTCCTTCATACCGAGAGCAGCGAGAGCAGCAGCTGCGTGAGGAAGTAGTCGACCACGAGAATCAGGATGCTCGACGTGACCACCGTCCGCGTCGTGCTCTGGCCCACGCCCTCAGTGCCACCCGTGGTGGCGAGGCCGAAGTAGCACGCCGTGATCGAGATGATGCCGCCAAAGACAAAGGGCTTCGAGAGACCTTGAATGAAATCGCTCGGGATGTAGCGCAATATGAAGCCGTCCGACGCGACCTGCTCCCAGACCGTCCGCCAGTAAAGCCCGCTCGGGATGTCGACGATGAACTTCGCGATGATGTTCCCGCCCACGATCCCGATGAGATCATTGATGACCGTGAGAATGGGAAGCATGATCAGCGCCGCGAGCACGCGGGGTGTCACCAACTTCTTGATGGGGTCAGTACCCAGCGTGTTCAAGGCATCGATCTGTTCGGTGACACGCATCGAGCCCAACTGCGCCGCGATCCCTGAACCGACCCGGCCGGCGACCATGAGTCCGGCGAGCACCGGACCGAGCTCGCGGATCATAGACGCGGAGACCAGCCGCCCGATGTAGATGGTGGCCCCGAATGTCTTCAGCTGCACCGACGACTGCAGAGCGAGCACCATCCCCGTGAATAGCCCCGTGAGCAGCACGATCCCAAGGGACTTGACGCCGATCTCGTCCATCTGCTGGACGGTGTCCTGCGCGTAGAAGGGCCGGGCAAAGATGAAGCGCAGCGCCTTCCCGGCGAGGATGAAGTACTCCTGGAGCGCCAGGACTCGGGACTTCGCCGAATCGTTGACACGCGTGAGGAACCCCGGTTTCCGCTCTTCAATTCGGAGCGGAAGAACGTCTCGCTGGCGTGTGGGGAGTCGCTGGGGCTGAGTCAATCGGGTGCTCGTAGTCGGCGCGCGGCTGCGTTTGTGATATAAATTCGGTCGAGCACGCCGGTCGGGACACGAGGGGGCAAGGCCTGTGCCGAAGCCGGTCACGACATTGACGGCCGGTTCGGTCCAGCGGGCAATAACAAGCTTATTGGAGTGACGCGCTTCGCGCTCCCCGTGTGTACTGACCGGCAGCGATCCCCGCGGGATCCTGCTACTTTTGCCGCCATGACCCAGTCGCTCTCCCGCGATCGCATTCTCAGCCTTCTCGAGCGGGCGAAGGACCAGCGCATCGCCGTCATCGGCGATGCCATGCTGGACGTGTATCTCCGCGGCGACGTCGACCGGATTTCGCCCGAAGCACCCGTCCCTGTCGTTAGGGTCCGCGAGCGGCGCTACGCGCTTGGTGGCGCGGCGAACGTCGCCCAGAACGTTGCCGCGATTGGCGCCGAGTGCGACCTGGTGGCAGCGATCGGCAACGACACCGGCGGCGAGACGCTCCGGAGCATGATGTCCGCGATCGACGCGGATCCGAGCTCGCTCGTGGTGGTGGGTCGTCCGACGACGACCAAGACCCGGGTCGTCGCTCGCGCGCAACAGCTTGTCCGTGTGGACGAAGAGGAGGACGCGGACCTCGAAGGTGAGGAGGTCCAGAAGCTCCTCGGCGCGGTGAAGGCGGCGGTGGGCATCGCGGATGCGGTCGTACTCGAAGACTACAACAAGGGCGTCCTCGTGCCGCATGTCATCCAGGAGGCCATTGCTGGCGCCCGCGCGCGCGACCTCCCGGTCGTCGTCGACCCGAAGTACAGGAACTTCTTCGCCTACCGCGGCGCGACCATCTTCAAGCCAAATCGGCGCGAGCTGGAAGCGGCACTCGGCGCGGCGGTGGATCTCGAGCACCCGGACGCACTCCCGCAGACGCTTCGGCGGCTTGTGGTCGAGCACATTCTGCTCACCCTTGGAGAGCGCGGAATGGTGCTGATCTCGCCGGACGGCGAGGTGCTGCGGGTACCGACAGTGGCGCGCGAGGTATACGACGTGGTGGGCGCAGGCGACACGGTGACGGCGTACCTGGCCGCCGTTCTCGCGGCGGGCGGATCAGCGGTAGAGGCGGCGGTGATCGCGAACTACGCGGCGGGAGTGGAGGTGGGCAAGCTCGGCGCGGCGACGGTGACGCCCGATGAGGTTCTCGACGCCTACGACGATTTCCTGGCGCGCGCGTCCGTCGTATAGCCGTTAGGGCACCCACGCAACCACACCGGCCGCTTGCGACATACCTGGAGCTAGGAACACAACCTGGTAGCTCTGACCTTTCTGAAGAGACGCTGGGCCTGTTGTGGTCTGTGCTCCCGCAGGCGTAACCCCGTAGTCGATCTCGGGCGCCAGCAAAGGCGAATTTGCCCTTACGTCCCACGCGACCTGAACACCACCCGCCGACGGTGGGGCGTT